>NZ_AMSS01000035.1 GCF_000313935.1 Acinetobacter sp. WC-141
AGGCAATCGAACGTGCCGTAGAAAAATCAAATATGCCTAAAGGTGTATTTAACATGATTTATGGTAATGGCGTGGGTGAACCACTGGTGAAACATCCTTTCATTCAGGCGGTTGGATTTACAGGTTCACTCCGAGGTGGACGTGCTTTATGTGACATGGCAGCAGCCCGCCCACAACCGATTCCAGTCTTTGCTGAAATGAGCAGTATTAACCCGATGTTGATGTTGCCAGAAGCCTTAAAAAACCGTGGTGACAAAATTGCACAGGACTTAGCCGACTCAGTGGTTTTAGGCTGTGGTCAGTTCTGTACCAATCCGGGTTTAATTTTGGGAATAAAATCAGCTGAATTTAGCAAACTCATTACTAACCTAACCGAAATTATGGGTGGCAAACCTGCACAGACTATGCTGAATGCCGGAACCTTAAAAAGTTATACGGCAGGTCTTGAGCATTTAACCGAGCATCAAGGCATTGAACACTTGGCAGGTCAAACCCAACAAGGTAATCGGGCACAACCACAACTGTTTAAAGCCGATGTTGAGCTTTTATTAGCAGGCGATCAACTTCTGCAAGAAGAAATCTTTGGGCCAGCAACAGTCATCATTGAAGTTGAAGATAAAGCTCAACTCTTACAAGCTCTACAAAGCATGAATGGTCAGCTGACTGCGACTTTAATTGCCGATGAAGGAGATTTAACCGAGTTTGCAGATGTAGTCCCTGTACTAGAAGAAAAAGCTGGCCGTTTACTCATAAACGGTTATCCAACAGGTGTGGAAGTGTGTGATGCGATGGTACACGGCGGACCATATCCGGCGACTTCAGATGCACGAGGTACTTCAGTTGGCACCTTGGCCATTGACCGTTACTTACGTCCTGTGTGTTACCAAAACTATCCGCAAAGTTTGTTGCCAGAGGCTTTAAAAGACAGCAACCCGTTGCAGATTTTAAGACTGGTGAATGGTGAGATGACCAGAGAAGCAATCTAAAAAATAAAAAGAGACCATTAACTGGTCTCTTTTTTACTTCTACATTAAGGTTTTGTAGGGAGCAAATTCCCCAAATTAACCTAGTTTATAATTAATATTTTTTAAAAATAAATCGACAGCATATTCAACCCAAGTACCAATTTCACTATCTGATATTATGTAATTCGGATGTGTAAGACACTTAAGATGCGCATCACTTCGTAATAACGCTAAAAATATATTTGCAGCTATATCCGAAGAAGAGCTTAATTCTATTTCACCATTTTTAGCTGATTTTTCAAGATAACCCGCAATAATATTTGCAAGCCGTTGTGGCCCAACTTCAAAGAATTTTTCGGATAACTCTGGAAATCTTACTGCTTCTGCAATACAAACCCTAAAAAATGCCAATCCTGAATGCGACAAAATAAAACAAAGATAGGTTTTTCCAATCTCGGTTAAAGCTGATCGTAAATTTTCCGCTTTTGTCTCAACTAAAATAATTTGCTCTTGCATGTTCGTACATTGTCGTTCAATCACAGCTGCGAACATCACTTCTTTATTTTTATAGTAGCCATACATGGTGGCTTTTGAAACACCCGCCTCTTTTTGAATCATATCTGTTGTTGTGCCACTAAAACCATGTGTCAGAAAAAACTTTGTTGCTGCATCCAAAATTTTTTGTTCTTTTTCATTAGTTTTAGTTGTAACAGACATAGTGACCTTATAAAAAATTGAGCGACTTTATTTGTAGTGTAACTCATCGAAAAGTTCAAAATCGAGAATTGACGGCAATTTAATTAAAGAGTAGAGTACCGATCGGTACAGTACAGTAAATATCTGCTCGGTGCAATGAATTGATGCTTAAGATTTAAGGTAAAAGATGAATACAAAACCACTCATCGGTTTAGCAGGTGCAATATTTGCTGCAATGACTGTTGAATTTAATAACCGAATTACCAGCATTACCTTAGTCGACATTCGTGGCGCGATGGGAATTAGTGTCGACTCTGGTTATTGGGTCAACAGTATTTACGCCAGTGCCATGATTATTGGTATGATCCTGTCCACCAGTTGGGCAGTTATTTTTTCAATGCGCAGAGTCCTGCTTTTTGCGATCGGAATTTGCCTCTTCTCTAGCGTTTTAATTCCTTTTAGTCCAAATATCGAAATATTTTATTTATTGCGTGGCTTACAAGGGCTCGCCAATGGTTTAACCATTCCGTTGTTAATGGCCTGTGCGCTTAGATTTTTAGGACCTGATATTCGGCTATGGGGCCTCGCTTGCTATGCATTAACTGCAACTTTCTTTCCTAATTTAAGTGCAGCGCTGTCTGCCTTTTATTTAGATGTTCTTGGCTGGAAAATGATATTTTTCCAAACCATCCCTTTTTGTGCGCTAAGTGCTGCTCTGGTTTATTTTGGGATTCCCCAAGACCCATTAAATTATTCAAGAATAAAAACTTACGACTGGATGGGTGCCCTTTTAGCGATTATTAGCTTAGCCAGCCTCAGCACCATGTTATTGCACGGCAACCATTTAGACTGGTTCCATTCTCAATTAATTTGTGTATTGGCTTTAATTAGTGCAATTACTTTACCTTGGTTTTTTATACATGAATGGCGTTACCCAACCCCATTAATTAAACCGCAAATGCTCGAAATACGAAATTTTGCTTATGCTGTTTTTGCTCTCTTTTGCTTTGTCATTATTGGTATGTCCACCAGTACATTACCACTGAATTACCTTAGTGCTGTACATGGCTATAAACCCACTCAGACCATGTGGATTGGTTTACAAATTGCGGCATTGCAATTTATCTATATTCCAATTGTTGTGAAGCTTTTAAACCAAGCTTGGGTAGATAGCCGCTATGTACATGGGTTTGGTTTGCTTCTGGTCATTGCAGGTTGCCTAGGTGCAAGTCAACTTGATACTACATGGAATCAAGATCAGTTTTATTTTTGGCATGCCATCTCATGTTTAGGCCAAACCTGTGTCGTGCTCTCATTATTAATGATGGGAACAAACAGCGTTCATCCAACCATGGCAATTTATGCATCACCGATGATTAACACCCCACGTGCGATTAGCGGTGTACTGGGTGTTTGTATTTTGGATTGGATCAATCGGGTACGCGGTGAATACCATTCAACACGGCTGATTGAAAATACTGCCCAACATGTTTTCCAAAATATTCAAGGCCCTGTCATTAATCCGCTTACTCCCCCTGTGCTTAACGCAAATGGCGCAGATCGTGTTTCAGGTGGTTTATCTGCCCTAAATTCTGCGATTCAGGCCCAGCAATCTGTCTTAGTGATTAGCGACCAATATCTGATTTTAGCTGGCCTCACCGCTATTTTGTTCATTGTGATGTTGATTTTGCCAGTTCGAACTTATCCGCCACGCATTGCTCTCATTAAGTTAATGAATAGTCATAACTCAGGAAAATCTTTATGAGTACTCTCGAAGCCCAAGATACCACCAACACCGAACCACCCAAGTTAACAAAGGTGCAATATTTCAAAAAGCATTGGGTTATGGTTATCGCATTTATTATTGTTTTAGCATCCATTTTATGGGTTTTAAAACTTATATTTTTACCCTCTTCAATTGTTGAAACAGACGATGCGCGTGTGGATGTCGATTACTCAACCATTGCCCCTAAAGTATCTGGCAATATTGAAGAAATTTATATTAAAGATCATCAGACCGTAAAAAAAGGCCAACTTTTAGCGCGGATTGATGCACGTGATTATCAAGCTGCTTTGGCTGAAGCTGAATCCAATTATGCAAAAGCACAAGCTGACGTGAGTGAAGCAATGCTGGCTGTTGAGAGACAACCGACTGTTATTCGAGAAACAGAGGCCCAGCTTAGAAAAGTAGAAGCTGGAATTAAACTCACAAAAGATAATACGGCGCGTTATGAGCAGTTGCAGGCACTTGGTGCTGAATCTAGATTGATTACGCAACAGTCAAAAACCACATTGACTGAACAATATGCTGACTTAGACAGCAGTAAAGAAAAAGTGATTGATGCACAGTATCAGCTCAACCAATATAAGATTCAGGTACAAGCCAAACAAGCTGCTCTTAAACAAGCACAAGCGGCACTTGATAAAGCAAAACTGAATTTGAGTTATACAGAAGTTCGTGCGCCTATTGATGGCATGATTGGTCAAAAGTCAGCTAACGTAGGTAACTTTGTGAGCGCTGGTAATCCATTAATGGTCGTTGTGCCTTTAGACCAAGTCTATGTAGAAGCAAACTTCCGTGAAATTGAGCTAAAACAAATTAAAATCGGACAACCTGTTAATGTCTATGTAGATGCTTATAACGTTGAGCTAAAAGGCGTGGTAGACAGCTTCTCCCCATCTACTGGCGCATTTTTCTCTCCGATCTCTGCGACCAATGCGACTGGTAACTTTACCAAGATCGTTCAACGCCTTCCTGTACGCATCAAGCTCATTGAAAATCAAAAAGACGTTAAATTATTACGTCCTGGATTATCGGTATTAGTATCGATAGATACCAATAAATAGATAGTCTAGATTTTGAAGTATGAGAAAAAAAGAGACCATTTACGGTCTCTTTTTAATGATGAGTTTTAAAAAAGTCTTTAAAACTTTTTGGTGTAGTTTACAAACAAGCGATCTTCGCCAAAGTCATTGCCATGTTTAACGTTGTAATCAATGCGAATGTATTGCAGAGCAACACCTTTTAAGAAGGGCTGCTGAAACGCATAATTTAAAATTACATTCGACTCAGTTTCATGGTTCTTTTCACCATTGGCGGCTTTAAAGTCATGTCCGTAAACATATTTCACCATCGCGTTTAGGCCTGGCACATAATCTTTAAAATCGTAGCCATACATCACATGATAAGACTTTTCGTCTTCTTTAAAGAAACCAGTAG
>NZ_AMSS01000036.1 GCF_000313935.1 Acinetobacter sp. WC-141
GCCCATGAGGAGACAAAGCAGAGCTATGGTTATATTCGATTAACCAAATACTTACAAGCTCAGGGTATAAAAATGAGTATGTACGCTGTACGTCAGATAAAAGCGCTGAACCACCTGTATTGTAAGCGACACAAGCGTTTTAAAAGGACTACGAATAGTGACCATAATCGAGCGATCTATGAAAACCTGCTGGAGCAACAATTCTCAATGACTAGACCAAATCAAGCATGGTCAAGTGATATTACGTACATATGGACTGTTGAAGGATGGCTGTATTTAGCAGCGGTAAAAGACCTTTACACGAAGCAAGTGGTTGGCTATAGCTTAAATGAGCGCATGACAACACAGCTTGTTTGTAATGCGCTAAATATGGCTATTCACAATCAAAAACCAACCAAAGAACTGATTGTGCATTCAGACAGAGGAAGTCAATATTGCAGCCAGAAATATCGAAATATACTTGAGCAATATGGTTTTCAAGGTTCAATGAGCAAGCGCGGAGACTGTTACGATAATGCACCGATTGAAAGCTTTTGGGGAATACTGAAAAATGAGTTAGTGCATCATTACAACTATCAAACCAGAGAAGAAGCCAAAGCAGATATTATAAAATACATTGAGTTATTTTATAATCATCGAAGAATTCAAAAGGGTTTGGGTTTTAAGACACCAAATCAAATGGCCGAAGACTTTTATAAGTTGGCTGCCTAGAATCTCCCAAGGGAAAGTCTCCTGATAATTCAGCGTATATCAGAGTTTCTAATCTTTTCCATCAAAATAAACAGAAATACCTTGAAATATCAATCCATTCACTTCCACAGAAAAATTAAAATTACCATTTGTTGATTTTATAAAAATACCATTATGAGTCTTTTTAAAAGTTAATTCTTTATAATCATTAAGCAACCACCCATTGATTAAAACATCTCCGGATATTCTACCTTTAGTTTTAATAACAACAGTATTATAATCACCCCCCACACCCCATATTTTTCAACAAGAATATCTGGTTCCTTATTCACATGAAAATCTATATCACAGTAACCCGACAAGTCAATACTAAATCGCCCTATTAATATAGATGAAGTTATATCATCTGAATAAAGTTTCTTTAAAAAAACATTATTACTTATTTCATTAATAAACATAAGTTAACTACCACCTTTAGGTTTAATATTGTAATGCCCATATGTACCAGGAACAGAACCAGTCTTAGTGTTTTCAATCGGTCTAGCATTAATATGTGGTTCTAAACCTTTATTTTTTCTGCCTTCGTATGGCCATAAGTATGTTCTTGAATAACAATTTGTTTACCATCAGTATTTGTATAATGATAGTTTCTTGTAGTAACTGGCTGTCCATCTTTCATGACTTTATTTCCATACCCATCATCTAAATCTTCTCTCGTTATTTTAGGCTGTTGACTTTGAGGAATCTTTGCATCTTGTTTAGCTTTTCTTAAAGCCTCTCTCCTAGATGAAGCATCATAATGATCCTTTTTCATAGGTTGATTAGGGCATGATTTATTCAACCCCAAAGGATCAACCCAATCCACTGGATTAGGTGCATAAGCATAAACATTAAAACCACCCAATAATCCAATCGGATCTTTACTAATAAACCGTCCTACATACGGCGAATAATAACGATAACGGTTGTAATGAAGTCCTGTTTCCCCATCAAAATACTGACCTTGGAAACGGATGTTGTTGCTTATAATCTCTGAATTTTCAAAGAAATCTGACTTAGCTTGTTCAACCTTACATTCGCCCCAAGCTTTATATTGAGCTTTCCAAACAATGGCACCTGTCTGGTTACTCATTTCTTGCGGTGTGCCTAACTGGTCGCAGTGATAAAACCATACATCATCAAAAACTTGGCTTTGTCTTATGGTATTCCACAATGGATCTTTATAAATACTATATGTTTTTTCTGTCCAGTCTTGGGTTTGATGCAGCTCAATTGAGTGATGATACGCCGCTTACAACAAAGGCACGAAACTATCTTTTTCGTAGAAATAGTGTTTAGTTATATCAGCGCTAGATTCATAAGCTAAAGTATCGCCATCCCAACCATAAATAATGTTCTGTTCTTGTCCAGTATGGTGATGCTTACTTCTTTTTTGAATACGTCGGCCTAAAGCATCGTAACGATAATCCGCCGTGTATTGATTGTTTCTACTACGAACAAGACGTCCCAACACATCCCACTCAAGATTTAAATCACCTTGTGATGATTTTTGTCGAATCAGTTGCCCAAAAGTATCATATTGATATTGTTGGTCAAGATATTCCTGCACGACGTTATTAACTAAGCGGTTATAACCAAGACCTTTTTCAGTGGCAGTGTGCTGTGAGGATTGCTCTTTGGTACTGTTATATCGATCTAGAATATTACTTGCCGGGTCAAAATTAAAAGTCTCTTTGCCAAGCTTACTGGTTGCCTCTAATAAACGCCCAACAGGATCATATTTATAGTGAATGGTTCCACGACGTGTATCTTTAATGAGCGTTAACTCACCTGTTTTATCGTAGTGATATAAGCGCTCAATCAATTGGTTGGTATGCTGGATAGCATTATTTTGAGTTTGAGCCTGATAGCCTTTGTCATGCCCACTTAACATTAATTGCTGAGTTAAGCGCCCGACTTCATCATAACGTTGTTGTTGGCTAAGTCCATTTGCATAGTGACGTAATGTCTCTATATGTAAATCATCACGCTCAAAACTAACAACATCTTCGCCATTTAAAGCCATGCCATAGACATGTCCACTTCCATAAGTGAGCCAATCTATTTCTGTCCATCTGGTCGTAATTCGATTATTTAATTCATCTTAGAAATACTCTCTCACATAAAAAAGCCTATCAATTGGATAGGCCACTTATATATCAATAGATCAACTCAAAAAGATAATAGTATTATTGATTTTCCATATCTAAATACCAAATAGTCTCTCCCCAAGAATTATCTTTAATTTCAGGCATGATTTCACCTTTGGTAAAGTATCTCTTCTGCATATTATTAGCTGGGTTATACCGGTAATCCCCCCTAAAAATAAAAGGATCTAAAAGTAGAATTTTCTCTTAAGATACGAGCAGGAGATTCTGCATGAAAACATCTAAATTTACTGACAGTCAGATCATGTCCATCTTGAAACAGGCAGAATCTGGCACACCTGTAGCGACCCTTTGCCGTGAACACGGCATGAGTAATGCTACCTTTTATAAATGGCGTGCCAAATATGGTGGTATGGATACATCATTAATGGCTCGACTGAAAGAGCTAGAAGCCGAAAATACCAGACTTAAAAAGATGTATGCGGAAGAGCGATTAAAGGCCGAAATCATCCAGGAAGCGATGGCAAAAAAGTGGTAAAGCCATCTTGCCGGCGTAAGATGGCACAACAGGCAGTTGCCCAGCATGCCATTAGTATTCGTTTGGCTTGTAAAGCATTTGGCATTAGTGAAACCTGCTACCGCTATCAAGCCAAACTCAGCGATGACAATGCACTCATTGCTGAACAGCTCATTGAACTCACTGAGGAAAATTCCGATTGGGGCTTTGGTTTGTGCTTCTCGTATTTACGGCATGTTGAGAGTTGCTGCTGGAATCACAAGCGGGTTTACCGCATTTACTGTGAGTTGGCACTGAATCTGCGTATTAAACCGAGAAGAAGACTAAAACGGCATGCGCCTGAACCATTGAAAGAACCAATCCGAGAAAATCAGGTTTGGTCATTAGATTTTATGCATGATCAGCTTTCCGATGGTCGCAAGTTTCGATTATTGAATGTGATTGATGATTACCGCCGCGAAGGCCTAGCCATTGAAGCAGGGTTCTCATTGCCCACAATCAGGGTTATTCGTACGTTGAATCAATTGCTGGAGTGGAGAGAAAAACCGTTAGTGATCCGATGCGATAATGGTCCCGAATTTATCAGTCACGAATTTGTGCGCTGGGCTACTGAGCACGGTATTCGTATTGAATATATTCAACCGGGTAAGCCACAGCAGAATGCGTATATTGAACGCTATAATCGGACCATACGTTATAGTTGGCTGAGCAAGCATTTATTTGATACTTTGGATGAAGTACAAGATT
>NZ_AMSS01000037.1 GCF_000313935.1 Acinetobacter sp. WC-141
TAAAATAACACAATGTATTTTGTAATATCTGCTTTAGCTTCATCTCTGGTTTTATAGTTGCAATGATGCACTAATTCATTCTTGAGTATGCCCCAGAAACTTTCAATCGGTGCATTATCGTAACAGTCCCCACGTTTGCTCATTGAACCTTGAAAATCACATTTTTCCAGTATCTTTCGATATTCATGGCTGCAATATTGGCTGCCTCTGTCCGAATGAATAATTAAGCCTTTCGTTGGTTTTTGATTACGAATCGCCATAGTCAGTGCATTGCAAACAAGTTGTGCGGTCATACGCTCATTTAAGCTATAGCCAACCACTTGTTTCGTGTACAGGTCTTTTACTGCTGCCAAGTATAACCAACCTTCAGCAGTCCAAATGTATGTAATATCGCTTGACCATGCAAGATTGGGCTTAGTCATTGAAAACTGTTGCTCTAGTAAATTTGCGTAGATCGCTCGATTATGATCACTCTTCGTAGTTCTTTTGAAACGCTTATGACGCTTACAATACAGCTGGTTGAGCTTTTTTATTTGACGTACAGCATACGTACTGATTTTGATACCTTGCGCTTGTAAATGCTTAGTTAATCGAATATAGCCATAGCTTTGTTTAGTTTCCTCATGAGCTATTTTGACCAAAATTGTCTGTTGATTTCGCTGAACCAATCTTTTATTCATGCCTCGTTTTAGCCAATCATAAAATCGTGACACTGAAACGTGAAGTAATCTAGCCATAAAGCTAATCGGGAATAAATATCTTTGCTGTTTCATATAGGCGTACCTTACTGACTTTCTTTCGCAAAGTACGCTGCTGCCTTTTTTAGAAATTCACGTTCCATTTCAGCTGTTTTGAGCTGTTGTTTGAGCTTTTTATTTTCTTCGAGTAAGGCATTTAGATCAGGTGAATATTGTTTAGTGCCTGCTAAGGTGCCAGTCTTTGCTTTATTATTCCAATTTGAAAGAGTTTGCATTGAAATGCCAAGTTGTCTGGCTGTTTCCGATACATTGCCTTGATTGGCTTCAATCAATTTTATTGCTTCAACTTTAAATTCTGCGGTGTAAGTCTTCTGTTTCTTGCTCATGGTAAACTCCTGATGAGTGTCTATAGTTTACCAAGTTAAAACCTCCTGTTTTCTCAGCACACATCACATCAAGAACTGAAGCAAGGTCCGATATCTTTGAATATATTGAGATGTTCTACAATTCAAAACGCAGACATGGTTCCAATGGTCAGCGTTCTCCATTAGATTATGAAAAGGCCCATCAAAAGATGGTTATGTGTGTCTAGAATTTTGGTGGCTATTCAATAGTAAGCTTAGAAACAATGAAATTGTTAATCTTTATCAATGTTATATATTTAATTTTAGGGAGAAATATTTATGATTAAACTTAAAAATATTGAGATATTAAAATATAAGTCATTTACAACTCCTCAATCAATAAACATTGAGGAAGATATAACTGTTTTAGTAGGAATGAATGAATCGGGAAAAACTTCTGTTTTAGAATGTTTAGCTAAAACTAATTATTTTGAAGATGATGAAAAGTTTAAATTTAACGAAACGTTAGACTATCCTCGAAAAGAACTAAAAAGTATCAGTAAGTCGGATAGCAAACCTAAAGCAATTATTTGCACTTATCATATTTCAGATGAACTAATTGGCTTAATCGAAAATAGGTTAGGTAAAGGAACTTGGCAAGGAAGTAATGAAATCACCCTAACAAGTTCTTATGGTGATTCATCTACATTAATAAGTGGTGTATCGATAAATTTTGAATTATTTTTAAAACACTTAAATTTATCTGATATTGGTGATGATGTAAAAACTGAGTTGAAGTTGGCTCTAACAGAAGAGAAATTTGATCAAATATTAAAGAAGTTCCCAGATGAAACCGAAAGGTTAGAGCCTTTAAGAAAATATTTCTTCAAAAGTTCTACATGGATGACTTTTATTGAAAGATATGCATATAGTGTTTTAATAAAAAGACATTTACCAAAATTTATTTACTATGATGAATATTATCAACTCCCATCAAGGATTATTCTAGAAAGTTTTTTAGATGATGATGTTGATCTATCGGATGATCTAAAAACAGCAAAGGCACTCTTAGATTTATCCGAAATTAATGTGAATGAACTTATTAATGCAGACGATTTCGAAGACTTTATTGCTGAATTAGAAGCAACTGAGGCTTTGATTTCTGACACACTATTTCAATATTGGTCTGCAAATCAGAACTTAAATATTGAATTTAAAATTGATAAAAAAACAGCTACTGTGAAAAGGCAAGTAAATACAAGTTATGGCAGTGCTACAACGGTCGATACAAATATTGTTGAACATGTCTTAGATATTCGAGTAAAAAACTCGAAAACGAGAGTTTCTTTACCTCTTCAGAATAGAAGTAAAGGATTTAATTGGTTTTTTTCATTCTTAGTTTGGTTTAACAAAATTCAGGCTGATTCAAATTCAAAATATATTCTACTCTTAGATGAGCCAGGCCTTAACTTGCATGCAACTGCTCAAGCAGATTTACTACGTTTTTTAGAAAGTTTGGTTGATAAGTATCAAGTTATTTATACAACTCACTCACCTTTCATGGTAGAAACAACGAAATTAAATCGGGTCAGAACGGTATTTAGTGACTCCGATAGCTCTATCGTTAGTGATAGTATTCAACAAAAAGACCCTAATACACTTTTCCCTTTACAAGCTGCTTTAGGGTATGATGTTGCACAGAATTTATTTATTTCTAAAAAAAATCTATTGGTAGAAGGTGTCTCAGACTTACTATACTTGACCACAATTTCAGAATATTTGAATGCGAATAAACGAACTGGCTTAAATGAAGATATTACAATTGTGCCTACAGGCGGTTTAGATAAAGTTGCTAGTTTTATTTCATTACTTCGAGGTTCAAAACTATCAATTTTCTGCCTATTAGATTCGTTTACTGACCAAAAGTCTCAGGCAAGATTTGATAGTCTAACTATTCAAAAAATTATATCTGATAAAAATATAAAATTTTTCCATGATTTTTTGGATAATAGAAAAAAAGCTGATATTGAAGATATATTTACTATTGATGAATATCTGCAACTTTTTAATATTTCTCTCTCATCTACCCATGCTGAAATTAAGGTGGAAGAATTAAGTACTGAAATTGAAGATATATTATCAAAAATTAATAAAGTTATTAAAAAGAATAGATTTAATCATTATTTACCTGCAAAAGAATTTGCTAGTAATAAGGATTTTGTTAATAGCCTTTCAGAAGCTACTTTATCAAGATTTGAAACTATCTTTAAAGAGGTCAATAAGAATCTTAAATAGTTTTTGGTTTAATAGACTTGCCTATTAGGGTGAGTCTATTACTTTACCCAGTACGTTATTTAATATAATTTTATAGACATCCAAGTGTTCTTTTTAATTTTCAATAAAATTAGTCAACTCTATGATGTCAGTGCTACTTAACTTACGAATATGTTTTCCACTTCTTAGTATTTTACGAAAATAAAAGCTCATTGTTCAACGAATATAAATATAAGATGACTTTTAAATCAGCTTGTCTCTAATCTCGAATCCGTTAATATCCTCAAAAAGCTATTTTTCTTGTCCATTTACTTCTTCAAATACACCTTTTGGGTTCAAAAGCATGTGTTTGATCGGTTGACCAGTGAGCTGATTAATATCCAAAAGATCATAAACCATTTGTTGTCCTAGCTGTTCACGCCGGACAGCTTCAATAATTTCCTGCATTTTTTGAAATTCTTCAAAACTCAGAACAACAGCTTCGGGCGCATTCTTCGTATAAACAAAAACAGGTTTATGACTATCTTTGACACATTGAACAATTTTGCTCCAAGATTTGCGAACATCAGTCGCAGAAACAATCGCACCGTTTATAAAAGTTAATCGATTCATATCTAAGACCTTATACGGGATAGCAAAAATTAAATCATTTCAGAATCTTGTTCCGAATGTAAGAAAACGACCGTTATTTATTATGGGACGATTTTATATTTCTAAAATTAGTAGATGATATTTGTATGTAACTATATAATCTAAAAAAATAAATTTTAAATCGTGCAAATTAAAAATAGGGAAATCTATGCTTACTGGAGTCTATGAACCGTACCGGGTTTGTCGGAGACTTTTTATTTAAGTTAGGCCACCTGACCTAACGGGTTAATCTTATCATAGTACATTGCTTCGAACTCAAAAGGCGATACATAACCCAGTGCACTGTGTACACGCTTTTTATTGAACCAATCTACCCAGTTTAGTGTCGCAAGTTGTACATCTGCTAAACCTTGCCAATCTGCTTTTAAATATTCAATCACCTCTGTTTTGTATAAGCCATTCACCGTTTCAGCCAGAGCATTATCGTATGAATCACCAGTTGTACCGACTGATGCTCGTAAATTTGCAGCTTCTAAACGATTGGTATAGCGAATAGAAAGATATTGAACACCTCTATCGGAATGATGAATCACATTCTTTGGCATGCCTCGATCATGCAATGCTTGCTCAAGTGCATCGAGCACCATATCTGTATTCATCCGTGTAGATACTTTCCATCCAACAATTGCTCGTGAGAACACATCAATAATAAAGGCGGTATAGAGAAATTTGATGTTTCTCAACCATCATGAAAGTATCATTGCTTATCCATCGTACTCTAGTTGGTAAGTCTACCGTACAGGGAAACTGATCTCCAATTAAACCAGCATTTTTTGAAAGAGATAGGCCAGCACAATTTCCGCCTTTCATATAAAGAGTTTTTCTTGTTAAAACAGTTTTGTAATCAGTTGCATTTCAACCCCTGTAAAAACTAATACACTCAATAAAATAAATCTTTTCATTTTTAACAAATCATCAATAACGCTATCTAAAAATTTAATCTAAATCATTAAACGTTGAGTATCTAACTAATTTATCTGCAAATATTTCTTTAGCTAAAACTCTCAATTGTGTATATAAATTTTCAATTCTATCTTCTTGATTTTTTATCTCAGAGAGATCTAAAAATAGATCTCTATTTTCTTCAGAGAGCCACATAAACTCATCTAATATGCTTTTAAAATTATCTATTTTTTTTTGCATATTAGTGTCTAAAGATTGAGATATAAAGAAAAGTTTGTATTTGATTTTTTCAGAAGATTCAACAAACTCACTAATACTTGTACTGGTGATCATATCGGAAATTTTTGCTCTAAATTCTTCTGATTTTCCTTTTTCGCTTTCATATTCTTTTAATTTATAGAATTGGCCAATAGTACATCCCAATGAATTTTTCAGAAAAAATAAGGATGATGCTAAATCATTTAGCATCGGGAATACTTCAGTTGAGTGTTGGCTAAGAATTTCGGCTTTCTTAATATCTCTCCAATCTTGAAATAGGATAACAGCAATGTAAGCAGTAAGTATTGTTGCTGCCGTGCCTGAGATATCTTTAATAAAACTAAGAATATCATCAATAAAAGGTAGAGATACTGCCGAGATTACGATGACTAAGATTGTTAGTATACAAACTGCTCGCCAAAACTTATTCTCAATACCTTCTTTATTTTTTAGAAACATATAGCACTCAAATTTTTAGTTTCTCTAAAATTAACATAATGGTGCTTATACGGAACGTGTTTTTAATATTACTTTAAGATTAGTATCTTATCGTTATTCATACCCTCTGGAACGTTCTCGTTCAACCGACTTGGAAACAAGTCGGTTTCTTTTTAAGCAAAACTGTAACTTTTAGCCAACAAAATTGATCAAAAAACATTCTATTTTGCATTTTTTCCTGATTTATCAATGTTCACATTTCAGAAATAACCCCCAATTTCTGCGGACAACTCTTGGGATAAAATAGGCCAACTTTGTAAGCTAAAACTTACACAGATTTAAGGATTTTGCGGATTGGTAATTCAAGTCATTAGCCGTATGATGAATATATAACGAAACTGGATGTTTCCAGACAACAAGAATAAGAAAATTGCGCAAGGAATGGGCAGCATGAGATCAGTAAGACGAGCAACCCGATATGAAAAAGCCCGACAGGATGTAGGGCTTTTTTATTGCCATTTGAAAACTGGCTGAGTTCGCTATAAAACATAGACTATAATCTATATTGTGGTTGTTGTATGTGGACAGTCATCACGACAGATCTGTTTAATGAATGGCTTGAACAGCAAGACGAATCAACACAAGAGAAAGTCTTAACCGCTTTAGTTGTTTTACAGCAGCAGGGACCAAGTTTAGGTCGCCCTTTAGTTGATACCGTATATGACTCTAAATTTACCAATATGAAAGAGCTACGCGTTCAGCATCGAGGAAAACCCCTGAGAGCCTTTTTCGCATTTGATCCATTTCGACAGGCAATTGTGCTGTGCATCGGTGATAAAGGCGGTAAAAAGCGTTTCTATAAAGAGATGCTGAACATTGCAGAGCAGCAATACGAACTTCATCTCTCAACCCTTGGAGATCAATCTAATGGCTAAAACCTTACAGGAATTATTGGCTAGTCGCTCTCCAGAGAGCCAAACTCGTATTCAACAAATGGCTGACGAGCTACTTTTAGAAACTCAGCTTCACTTTATTCGAGAAGAATTAGAGATTTCCCAAAAGGAACTGGCTGCAACTCTTGGAATCAAACAACCTTCATTGTCAGCAATCGAAAACCGTGGCAATGATCTTAAGATTTCAACCATGAAAAAGTATGTTGAAGCTATGGGGGGGGAAACTCCGTATTGATGTAGAGCTTCCAACAGGAAAACATATAGGATTCAATGTTTAACAAACAAAATGGGAGCGTTAATCTCTCCCATTTTTTTACTTCGTAGAGGCTCTATTATGTTTAACAAACTAGAATTTATTCTTCTATTTGAAAGGATTCTTAAAATACTCTTTTAATATGGAAATAATTAATAGTGTACTGATTAAAACTAGAAATACTATAAGAATCGAAAACATACAATCCAAAGAATATTAAACATTACTGATACAAAAATAATAATATTTTTTTGTCTATTAAGTAACTGAAATTTAGTTTTCTTTACAAGTTAAGTTTTTTATTAAGTTATAATTAAAAGTAAATTTTTCCCAACTAGTATAAAGTTTAAGATTATAGGTTATTGAATTGTTTCTTATGCAAAAAAAAGTCAAGAATCTTTATTTAAGAAAAGGTGAACACTCATTTGTTCTGCAATCACAGTTCATTTTTAAAGCTAAGCAGCAAAAATGGACTAGTGAAGATATCCAAAAAATTATAGAAAAGACCTTATATCAAGATAAATATAGGGTATATGCAATTTTGAGAGAGTATTCTAGCCAGAATTACGGGTAAATTTGACTTGAAAAGAGAAGGACTAAAGTCTTTTAGAAGGACATATCTTGGATCCTGAATAAGATTTTTAGTATTAAAGGAGTAAAGTTTAGCCTCGATATAAGTTTAATCTATTATTTTACAATAATATTCCATATATCAATACCTAATTTAACTTTAGTTCCTATCGCCAACCCTGTATGGTGCCCGTTCAGAAACACTCTATCCGAGGCTAATATGCATAGTTTTTCTGTAAAAGATTTAGATCAATTAATTGAAACGAATCTCAAAGATGGGAATAAATACAGTAAATTATTGATTGAATATAAATTATTTTCTGATTTGATGTATGATTCTATATTTTATACAGAAGTGTCTAATTCAGCTCTGAGCACTACGAAAAGAAAATATAAGCAACTAAAAATTAAAATCACCACACATCAATATCAGCTTCATTTTGAATAAATCAATAAAACGAAAGTTCTCAGCTCTCTCTTCGTATATGGGAAAGTCACAATTTATGGCCTTTCTCATATCTATTTAACATAAAATTTCTTATGCGAATCTTGAAATGTAAGCCCAAAATAGAAATGTCCGGTTTCTCCAAAGTAAAAATGTCCGCTTTTAGAATATGCGCTTTTGCAATTTCCTTAGCGGACGGTTTGATATGTTGGTGTCTATGTCGGATAAAGAACTTAAACGATTGTCGGTCTTGCAAGAAATCTGTGATCAACGTATAACTCAATCCCAGGCTGCTCAGCTACTTCATATCTCAGAACGTCACATCAGACGCTTACTGCAGAAATACAAAGCTCAAGGTCCCGCTGCATTAGCCCATGCCGGTCGTGGCCAAATCAGCAATTCTAAACTTCCTGAAGAACTCAGACTTAAGTGTCTCAATATTGTTTCAGATCAACTTTATGGTTTCGGACCCACTTTAGCGCATGAAAAGCTCACCACCGTGCATGGATTCGATCTTTCAGTAGAAACCCTGCGTTCCTGGATGATTGCAGCCGATTTATGGATCCCTCGCTGCAAGCGCCTGAAACGACCATATCAGCCTCGTTATAACCGAGATTGTTATGGTGAATTGATCCAAATTGATGGCTCACACCATGATTGGTTTGAAGGTCGAGCACCTAAATGCTGTCTGCTAGTATTCATCGATGATGCCACAGGAAAATTGCAGCATTTACGCTTCTGTGCGTCAGAGTCAGCCTTTGACTATATGATTTCGACACGTTTATATATCGAACAGCATGGTAAGCCATTGGCATTTTACAGTGACAAACATTCAGTTTTTAGGGTGAATCAAAGTAGCAAGAAAGACACCAAGATTACCCAGTTTGGACGTGTTCTGAGCACTCTCAATATCGATATCATTTTCGCTAACTCCCCTCAAGCCAAAGGTCGTGTAGAACGAGCGAATAGAACACTTCAGGATCGTCTGATTAAGGAGATGCGTCTAGAAGGCATCAGTTCAATTGCAGATGCCAATAAGTGGCTGCCGTGCTTTATTGAGCAATTTAATCGTAAATTCGCCAAGATGGCTTTTAATTCCAAGGATCTACATCGGCCTATCGCTGAAACAGCCGAAGAATTAGATGATGTTTTTACCTGGCGTGAACCCCGCAGGGTCACGAACAGCTTGACGATTACTTATGATAAATGCGTATATATCTTGGAAAACAGCGAAGAAAATCAAAGATTGGGCGGCAAGTATCTTGAGTTCCTGGAATATCCGGATGGTACTGTAGCCATTGAATATCAGGGAAGAAAAATCAATTACAGCATCTTTGATAAATTAAGTCAGCTCAACCAGCGAGAGATCGTTGAGAATAAACGTTTGGGTTCTGTGCTGGCACATATTCAACAACAGCATGAACAACTGGAACACCAAAACAAACGCAATCGTTCTCAAAAGATGCCACGTAGACAAGCACAGAAAACAGCGATTGAACAACGAAATCTAAATCCTGTGCTTGACTTGGAAATGTCCATATAGGACATTTCTATTTGGTTATTAGGTAGGACATTTCTACTTGGGAATAACATTGAA
>NZ_AMSS01000038.1 GCF_000313935.1 Acinetobacter sp. WC-141
TGGTATTCCAATTTGAAAGAGTTTGCATTGAAATGCTAAGTTGTCTGGCTGTTTCCGAGACATTGCCTTGATTGGCTTCAATTAATTTGATGGCTTCAGCTTTAAATTCTGTGGTGTAAGTCTTGTGTTTCTTGCTCATGGTAAACTCCTGATGAGTGTGTTTAGTTTACCAAGTTAAAACCTCCTGTTTTTTCAGCACACATCATACCAATCCGATTCCAACGGCCATATTTACCATTTGGATCATAGAGCGCATCTACATCACATTCTTCTTTAGAGATAAAATAGTAATCAACAAGATTAATGGCACTCCAAGGAATAAAAAAGGTGAGTAAAAACAAAATAAATGCCTTAAATGCACTTAAGAAAGTGTGCTCGCCTATAATTGCAATAAAAGTCGAGATCACAACCATGGCAAGGACAATGAATAATCTTGTTATTTTTGAGATTTGATTTGTCGATTTGAAACTATTCCAAATCGTAGCAATGCACATAAAACTACCGTAAGCATTTAAGGTTGTCAGAGTAACTTTGCCAAAAGCGATACTAAAATATAAAAAGGTCACCACGAGGGCAATTGGGTTCATACCTACAACATATTGCACTTCATTTCCAACAAAATTCCCGTTTGCAACCTGAGCAATCAAAACGCCTAAGGTCATGGAAATTTGTGAGCCAATTAAAGAACCTAAGCCGACGGCCCAAAAAACACGAGATGAAGATGTTTTGGTTGGAAGATAGCGAGAGTAGTCTGCAACATAAGGCCCAAAAGAGATTTGCCAAGAAGCAGAAAGTGAAACTGCTAACAAGAATGAAGACCAACTGAAATGACGTATTGCTAAGAGTTCTGAAAAGTCAGAAAGTGCTAAAATTTGAGTAAGAATAATAACAAAAGCAATTAAACCAATGATACTGGCTACTTTGCCTACCAAATGAATTAAACGATATCCGATCGTTGCAAATAAGATAATAAAGCAAGCATAAATTAAGATGCCAGTTGTATTACTGACATGTGCTAGATGGGCAATGGCTTTACCCGCGAGTACTTCACCAGTTGCGGTAAAACCAACATACATGAGACAAACGAGTATGATCGGAATACACGCACCATATACCCCAAATTGCACACGACTTGAAATCATTTGGGGAAGACCAAGTTTAGGACCTTGAGCAGCATGTAGAGCCATGACAGCAGCACCAAAACACTGTCCCACCAATAAACCAATAATCGACCAAAAAACATCACCACCTAATACAACTGCTAGTGCTCCCGTCACAATAGCCGTGATTTGTAAGTTGGCACCAAACCAGAGGGTGAATTGAGCAAATACTCCACCATGTCTTTCATTCTCTGGAATAAAGTCAATACTTCGGTTTTCAATAAAACTACGATTTGGTTTCCCAGCCGATGAGTCCATTTCACTCTCCTTGTCCTTTAAGAGTCTGCTCTATATTTTTATTAAGTACGCATTTGTACAAACAAATACAAACATGTATATACAAGTAATTTTAAAAAGAATCAAATAGTTTTTGAGGCTGCTGAAGCTAAAAGTAGCTTAAATATTTCATAGTTAAATAGAAAAAATAATTAGGCCGTTTTTATTTTTAATAGATTTACATGATAAAAAAATAATATATAGAAAAGCCCTCCATCGAGGGCCTGACTTTATACATTAGTGTCTAATATCGTTTGAAAAAAAATTGGAAGTTCAGAAAATTGAACCAGTTGGGTTTTATCGTCTTGTTTATAATAGTACTGATAGTTTGGAGCTTCTAAATGGTTATCTAGATATTGTGTTGCATCAGTAAACTGAGCTTTCGCAATCGGCTTATCTTTTTTACATTTAATAATAACGGGATTTACCGAATTTAATTTTACAGGAACACCATTTTCAAATTTAGCAGTTTCAATCAATAAAGAAATTTTAAAATCTCCAAAAGTTACACAAAAATGACCTCCATTTTCAGTTTTAATTTCACGATCAGAGAAAAGATCTTTAAATAAATTCTTTAAAGATTCTCTGTGCTTATCTAAAGCAGCTTGAAAGTCTTGATCTTGTTGCCCTAATTTTTCTTGCTCTTCTTGTAGCAATTTAGCTTGCTTTTCAATTGTTGTGAAATCCAGCTTCATTTTAATATCTCCGTTGGTTATTTTTAAACTATATATGGCAATCTTTTATTAAGTTTTAAAGAAACATACATTATTTGTTACAACGGAATAATTAAGATGAGCTTTTGTGATAAATAATAAAAAATGTAAAAAGATATTAGTAGAAATAAAACTTATAAAATTAAAGAAGTTATTAGGTAAATAATTTTTCTATTTTATATTTGAAAATGCTGCTCCATGATAAATATAGAACTTTTAATGTAGCAGCATATTTCCTATTTTGAACAATGTTTCACTACAAGAGGCGTGCTTTTAATTTTTATAAAACCTCCACTACTCATTACACCTAGCATGACTAAAGCCGTTCCTACCAATTGCCAGATATTAAGAGACTGACCTGTAAGTAGGGCGATCAGCATACTAAACACAGGTACAAAGTTAAAAAAGACGGAGGCGCGTCCAGCTCCTAACTTTTGTATGCCATTAAACCAAAATAAATAAGCAATCATGGTAGAGCAGATAATGACATAGCCCATGGCCAAATGCGCATTTACAGGTGCAGAGGCGATCGCTGTAAGAGGGTCTTCAAATATCATACTCAACACGCTAAGTGTTATTGCACCGAACATCATAGAAAAAGTGGCGAATTCAAACATGAGGTGCGACAGTTTCAAAAGCCATATGATAATCAACAAGCTGAGCAAATTTCTCTAATGGTGTAAGCCAATCTAAC
>NZ_AMSS01000039.1 GCF_000313935.1 Acinetobacter sp. WC-141
GTCATCAAGATTTGAGCGATCCTGAACTAAACCATTTGAAGAGAAGTAAACTTTTCCGTCGTGGAATAGATCAGAGCTTGCTGAAGAAGCAGTAGGTACACGACTATTACCCTTATAAATAATCTGGCCATCTTGAACCGGTTGATTGAAGATGTCAGATTGCTTTTGGCTTTCTATAAAAGCATTAGAGCTCATCATTGCACGGCGCATGATATTATCAGCTGAAGCATTATTGTTGAGGAATGCTTCAGGGCCTGAGCTCTTACGCATTTTCTCAACTAAGCCAACACCACCCCAGCGTTTAATATCTTCTTGGGACCATACGATCTCGCCTTTGTGCACAGCACCGGCAACTTCATATTTCCCACCTCGACCAGTGAAACCACCGTCCGCAAAGCCTTGATCTTTAATTGCCCTGATGTTAGCAATAATGCTAGCACCTTGTGCAACGGCTCCAGCAATCAAAGGCAAGTTATAAGGGAAACCAGCTTTTGAAGCAGCTGCGATATTTTGCTGGATGGCAATACCTGCAGCTGCAATTGCATAAGCTTTATCTGCAGCAAACATGAGCTTATAGGCTTTGGACTGTTCACCAAACATTGAACCAAACATCGAAGTGACTGAACCCATCATTTGTCCACCAAGGGCAATCTGAGCGTTTAATCGATCTTGTTGATACTTGTCTTCAACGTCCTTAACGTTCTGAGCATAATCACTGTAAATTTGATTCCGTTGCTCTTGAGCAGCTTGAATGATCGCAGTTTTCTGGTTTTCGTAATCCTGCTGACTTATAAGCTGTTGCTCAAATTGTGCATTTAAAGCCTCAATAGAATTTTGTTCATTTAAATTAACCACACCTTGCTGACTATCAAGTAGATTTGTCGCGGCACTTAGGCGGCTAGATCGTTCTTGATCTAGTCTATAGAACTCACCACTGCCATTCATATCAGCTTGAATACCACCCCATGCTTGACCAGCTTTTGCTGCACGATCAAGTGCTTCTAATCGTTCTTGATCACGTGATAATGCCAGTCGCTTACGTTTTTCCTCCTCATCTTTTACTGTTTTAGCAATTTCTTCTCGCTCCAATCGGTAGCGTTCTTGCATTGCCTCAGTTTCTGAAAGCAAGAATAATTTAGCTTGAAACAAACGTTGCTCTTGAGCAAGTTTTAGTAAACCTAATTCTTGTTGCAACTGTTGAGCTAACAAATTAACAGCTTCTTTACGCTGTTCTTTTGTCATCTCTAAGTCGTGTTCGGCTTCAAATTGACGTTTTGCAAAACTGTCCTTTAAAAGCTGCTCTTCCGACTTGGTGAAATCACGGAATGAATCAAACTTAGTCTTTGTAGCTTGCTCAGCAATAGCAATATCATTATCTGCACGTGCTTGAAGTTCTGCTTTTATTTCAGCCTTACGTTCCGGGCTAAAGTTAGCTTTATCAACATCCTCAAGTTTTTTGGCCAGATCATTCCTAATCTTTTTTACTTGATTAGCAACCTCATTTTCTAATTGAAGGCGAAGTTTTGCCTGCTCCTCGGCCATTTTAGTGGTATCTTGAATAAGCTTATCAAAGTCTTTTGATGAAATATCACCAGCAGAATAGCCATTAATACCAGCCATGTAACTTTGATAGTCTTTCCAGTATTGATTATTATTTTTACCAATACCTTTACCCTTCATTACATTGCCTTCACCTGCATGGTATGCACGTACAGCCTTTTCTAAATCACCTTTAAAAAGCTTCAAAAGATAAGACATGTACTTAGCCGCACCTTCAGCAGACTGTGCTAAATCAGTGCGGTCTTTTATGCCATATTGCTTGGCAGTACCTTCGAGAAACTGAAATCCACCAGTGGCCCCGGTTTCTTTGTTATAGGCTTTTGCATTACCTCGAGATTCGATCATATGAATCGCGGATAATGTTCCTGATGGGAGTTTGTATTTAGACTCTAGATCTGCAAAGCCGAATTTTGAAGCATTTGCTAGGACTTTCGCATTTACATTTAGTACTTTTTGCTGATTTTTAAGCTCCTTGTTTTGCTCCCGTATAGAATCAGTTCTAGCATCCGTGATGGCTTTGATTGATTCTTCTGCTTTCCAAGTATCCGTTAATGCTTTCATAGCCTCTCGGTCTGCTGCCTTAAGACCCTTAGCTAATGAATCTTTATAAAGCTTCAATAAATCATTAGCCTGAGACTCAGAAAAACCCTTTTTCATTACTATCTCGACAAATTGCGTATCCCACAATTTATCTGCATACAATTTCTGTAAGGACTTTTGAGCCTCATCTGCAGCCTGTTTTGTATTCTTGATAGCATCAGCATGCTTCTGTTGCTCAATTGCTGCATTTTGGGCTTTATTACCCGTTAAGGTAACTTCGATACCAAACAATTTAATGGCTGTTTTCGTCTTATCAGCCTTTTCATAAGCCTCATTGTATTTGTCGATTTGCTCCTTTAATGCATCTCTTAAGCTTGGGGGTAACTTCTGTTTAGCAAGTTGCTCCATAGCCTCCTTGTAGCTAATTGTGCCCAATCGAGCTTCATTAGAAATCCTTGTAAGTTCAACATTGCCTTTACCGAAGTTTTGAATATCAATTAAGGCTGAACCAACGGCCAATTCTGTTTTTTTCAACTCCTCATTTTGAGCTTTAAAGGCCGTTGTTAAGTCATTAATAGCTTTGGTTTTTGCCTCACCTTTTAACCCTTTTAATTCTTCAGCAGTACGGTTAGCCACTTCGGCTTGTTCAGCAAGTGTTCTATTCGCTTCTTCTGCCTTACCTTTAAAATAAGTATATGTTGCAGCCAGAGCGGATACACCTAGGGTAATTGCGCCAATTGGACCGCCGATAAGTCCTAATGCTCGACTGCCAATACTGCCAACCAAAGAAGAAGCTGCTGAGAGTCTTGATTGAGCAGCGGTTTGTGCATTTGTAGCAGCAGTTACTGCTGCTTGTGCCTGTGCATAACGTGTAGCTGCCGCAGTTGCACCAAATTTAGCTTGGGTTTCTGCGTTTGTGGCTCGGACATTCGCGAGATGCGCTTTAGCCGCATTCAAGGTAGCTGTAGCTTCTGCATATTCAGCTTGAGCGTTTAATACTGATGCTTGGCGGCTAGCTAAAGTCGATGTTATTCCATCCTTAACTGCTGCGCTCTTCATTAAAATTGCATGAGTGATATACCCAATACCAACTACCAATGCCCCATCTGCAATTAAATCTAAATTACTTGCAAGAGTTTGAACTGATCCAGCTAATACCTGTGCGGCCCCACTACCTTTACCAGCCTCACCCACAAACTTAGTAATTTCGTTATTTAAAAGTGTGAGTGATTGACCAATTGTGATATCAGTTTTAGCAAACAGCGCATCAACATCGTCTTGGACATTATTAAGGGCCTTAACGATTTCTTTTGAAGTAATCTTTCCTTCTGCGGCTACTGAACGTAATTGCCCCACTGTAATACCCATGCCTTGTGCAATAGCTTTTGCTAAAGCAGGGGTTTGCTCCATTACAGAATTCAGTTCTTCACCACGTAATGTACCACTGGCAAGAGCTTGTCCGAACTGTACTAATGCTGCATCAGCGGCCTCCGCACTTGCTCCACTAATAGCCACAGCTTTTGATACGGTTTCAGTTAATCGGGCAGTATCTTCCATCGTAAGATTTAATGTCTTGGCATTATCACTAAAGCGCTGGTACACCTGTAAAACTGAATCCCAAGCAGAATATGTCTTTTGAGCAATTCGGAACGTATCTTCAGTTGCTTTATTTAGCTCAACTTGGTTATTAGTCACTAATTTAAGACGGTTTTGAAGTCCTGTGTATGTATCCATCTTAGATATTGCAGCACTAACAGTAACCAATCCTGCCATATAGCCAGCAAGTGCACGTGTCGAGACAGATAAGCCATCCATAGACTTGGAAGCATATTCACCTTTACGTTCAATACTATTGAGCTCATTGCCTAAATTACGTGCATTACGTTCAGCATTTTGCGATTCAATAACAATGACCAACCGAGACTCTTGTGCCATTTTTACTTTCCTCTAGGCAATAAAAAACCCACTCAAGGAGTGGGTTCTCTTACATGAAAAAATTACTTTTCTGGATCAGGATGATATTGACCATCTCTTCCCAAAAATAAGACTTTATTTGCAAATCCAACAACATCAGCCCCATACGAGTTTTGAGCTGTATATTCAATACCAATTTTAAGCAGTGCCCCTTCTTGCTTTACAACTGCACTTCTTGGTTTAAATGAATAGGGGTTTTTTAAACCAATCTTTTCTAAAACTGACACGAAATATAAATTCTGAGAAATACCATTTTTTGAAAGGGGTAAATTAATATTTGGATCTAATACTGTTATTACACTAATGTTAGTTTGTTTCCCTTCTCCATCCTTAAGTTGAGCAATGTACTTTGTATCTTTATGAATCAAATCCTTTAAATTCTTTTTTTTAAGGTTTTCATTTGCCAACTTATAAAGTTTTTTGTTTTCTTCTATTCTTTTTTCAATAATTTCAGAAAACTTTTTTTCAACTTTATTTGTTTGATAATTCTCATTGAGGTTGGTGAATGTTAAAGATGATGATAGATCTACTTTTTTAAAATACTCATTGGAACCAAACGATGATTTTAAAGCGGAAGTTAAGTTAGACGTCTTATCACCAACTATGTAACTCTTCGACTCTTCATCTATTAAAACCACCAGTATCTCTTTATTTTTTGAATCAAATGCAACAAACGTTTTTAAATGCTGCCCAACAAACTTATTTTTATTTTGACGAAACTCAGCTGTTAATACCCCATTTATAAGATTATTTTCACCGATACAACTATCTTCATCAAAATCTGTGGATTTCATTGCTCCAAATTTCATTAATTTTAAATCAAATGCTTCTTTAAAATTTGCATCATAGGCAAGTAAATTAAAGCCTCTTAATTTGCAGTTCTCATTATAATTAAGTGGTTGTGGCGTGTTCGCAATAGAAAAAACCGGTAAGAAAATTAAACTTAAAAAAATAAACTTTTTCATGAAATTACCCCTATATTTACAAGTAATTTATCAAACTGATTAATAAATGTCACATAAAGCAAAACCACCCGAAGGTGGCTTAATTATCTGTCATTCATAAACTTAAATAGGATTAATATAGTAGAAATATATAATTTCACTGACTAATAATAAGATAGCAAAAATTAAGTACGTATCTACTGTATTAAAGCTTTTAAGAAATTTCAAAATATCCATAAGTTACAAACTCCTTAAACACACATCAAAATTATTACATATATTTACATTAAGCTACATAACTTGTAATTTAAGTGTATAAATTTCCACCAATAAATAGATCGTTACTTTTGAGGCTTTGATGAGATCTTCTTATGGGCTTCTTCAATAAATAAATTGTCTAAAGCAAAAATACAGTCATTAAAGATATGTGCATCAACTGGCAAATCATTATGCTCAGCATAAACATTGATTGCCTGCTGATCTAAAGATAACGGGATACTCTGCTCATATCGTCTAGATCTGATAATCGTACTAAAGGCAGCAAGGATTGAGTCAGCCGCATAAGAATATTCTGGTGGATCCGGAATGTGTCCACCTAAGAATTTGATTTGTTCGATTTCGTGCGGCGTTTTCGACGCATACGTTTTCTGGTATTTGTAGAGCTCGATGACTTTCCCAGAATTAAAGCCTTTTCTTTATCAGCTTCTTCTTGGATCTTTTGTGCTTGTTCTTTCACGAATAACCAGATCGAAATACCAATATCACCCAAATTAAGCAGTTTTGATGCATTCCCGGGTGTATAGGCCATTTCAGTTTCTTTAGTCTTTCCATCAACAACTTGGGCAAACACCACACCTTTCCAGTCTTCGATTAAGTGAGCTGCACAAGCATCCATTAACAACTCGTGATAAAGCTTGGCATTTTCATCTTTAACCATCACATCATAGCCTTTAGACGAGATCTGGTTTCCAGCCCGTTCAATGGCTACCTGAAAAGGCTTGTAAGCGACACCACGCACTTTGAACTCTGCCTGTACCTCGCCATCCGGTCCTTTATATTCACACCATTTTGAAACGTCCGAGCTTTTAATTATTCCGACTTTTAAAGCCATAACAACCTCTGAAATTTTAGAAATAAAAAAGCCCATGGGATTCCATAGGCTCTAAGGTTTATTAATTTGAATTACACAAGAGCACGCACAATGGTTGGAGCGGTACGAACTTGAGCAAAGTTAATATCTAAAGTGATGATGTCATCACCACCGCCATCCGGGTGATTGGCTTCCATGACTTCGAGCTGTGGGAAATTAAGGGAATATTTACTGCCTTTGCTGTCTTTAATATCGAAGGTCAGTGTGAATACATCACGGGTTTTGATTGCATCAATCCAGGCTGCAGCTGTAGCCGAAAACATGAATGATCCATTTGCTTCGATATCCATCATCTTTTCAATGTAGAACTCTGGCGTGTACTTGCCCGAACCGATACAACGAATTGCTTCTAGATTATTATTGAATGAAAGCGTCAGAGATTGCATGCAGGCTTTACCTTGAATGGACTGGCCATTTACAAGCAAGTTTTCAACGTTTGGCATACTGACTAAAGGGCGACTTGATGCAGCTACAGGATTGGTAACCGGGTTAACTTGCTGACGGGTAAAGGAACTACCGACCAGACCGAAATTCCCGGTGATCTTGCCTGTAGTCTGAATAGTGATTTCACCTGTATTCACCTGTACACCACGGTAAATAAAGACCTGACCAACATCCTCAAAAACTTTAACTAAGGTTAGTGATTTACGTACGGTACCACCAAAACTTAAAGAGTTGCCCGCCCAGTTATTAAAAGCCAGTGCACTCAAGAAAAGGTCAAATGTGCCGAGAGATAATTCAAATTCTAACTGACCTGCCACTTCTGCTTCAGTTACTACACCACCTTGGCGAAAACGCGAATTCACTACTTCATTGCTTTCTTCAGTAGATACATTTTCTGATAACCCATCTGTTACACGGCGAACGGTGTACCAGATAGGATTTGCCGGAGTGGTTCCCAATACTGCTTCTTCACAAGCATATAATCGAATTTTTGAACCTGAACTCATTTATGGTTCTCCAAAATTTAGGCATAAAAAAACCGCTAAATTAGCGGGTTGTTAAAGTGTTTCATCTGTATCTGAAATTTCGGGCGGTTCAATGCCTTCCATTGCCGCTGCTACAGCTTGAGATAAGTTTGTCGGTTGAAAATCTACTGGCGTTTCACTCCCTTCTCCTTCAAATTCTGGCTCAGGCTCTTCATGTAAACGAATATCGATCCAGCGTGAGAAAGGAATATCCATAGGATTTTCCAGATCAGCAACGATTGCTGCGAGTTCAATATCAAACTTGCGCTTAT
The DNA here is from genome assembly GCF_000313935.1 of Acinetobacter sp. WC-141. Taxonomy (GTDB): domain Bacteria; phylum Pseudomonadota; class Gammaproteobacteria; order Pseudomonadales; family Moraxellaceae; genus Acinetobacter. Next base: position 7,409 of record NZ_AMSS01000039.1, read on the forward strand.
AGGTTTTAATGGAAATATCACCATTCTCTAGCGTTTCATAAACAACGGCGACAACTGTATTCCCATTCGCATCTTTCGGCACTTCGACATACCAGCCTTCCTGAGCAAAACCTAATGAGCCTTTAATCAGGTAATCACCAATTCCATGCTTTTCGAAAGTAATAGGTTGTTTTTCAGCATCAGTATTTAATTCAATATAATCACTGAATAGTTTTACGACTGGTGAAGCTGCTTTGATGAAGCCAGAACCATCAACAGTTGTATTGTGTTCACCGCGCAAAGCGTACCAAGGGGTATAAGCACCCTGATATGATCTGCGTCTAAAGCCGATATATGTTGCTGAAGTTGCAATACTTAAATTAGCAGCATGTTCAATAGCACTGCTCGCATTTAACCCAAGAATATATTGGGCCTGTGCCGTAGGATAATCACCTGCAGCAGTTGCGCCCGCTCCTGTAGTTTGGAGCCCGATAAACGATCCTCCACTATCGAAACCGGATAATGCTGTTGACCCCAAGTTTTTATTTGCAGCAAAGCCATTATTCACGATTCGCTGAAATTCTGGTGAGCTGGCATCTACAAGACGCTTCCAATCGGACCAAGTAGCCAGATCTGCAGTTGATCGATACCAGATACGACCACTTGAAGCAGAAACATAAATCTGATTACGATAATTGTTTGAACCTGAAATGCTTAAAACAAGTAAAGAGCCCACAACCCCGGCTTCAGGAAAGTTTAAGGCAAGGGTTGCACTAGCAAATGTATCGTTGCCATAGAACCCTACTGTAGTCATGTTATTAAGGTCAGCGCCTCCGACATCAGTATTTCGAAGAGGTTTACCTAAACCAAAATCACCAACTCTAAGTACTCGTCCAGTCGTATCGTCAGAATATGATGTGGTAAGAGTACCTGCTGCAGCTGTACCAGCTCCTTGAACTTGAGAAAGTTGCGGATTCAAATTCGGAATACCTGAAGCAAAAGGCAACATAAACTGCCGCTTGCCTTGAGCCGAGTTGTACGGAAATGGCCGATGATCCCAACTAAATTTAAATAGTAGATTTGCCATTATGCGGTTACTCCATCAATCACCTGGAATGTCAAAGTTTCAGTGTGCTGTGTAGTACCACTCACCACTGCTTTAATATCCATTTGGACCAAACCCAATGGCCATGCAGATGTGCTAGCACCCGATTTCACATTAAGCCATCCTTTCTGAGTGGACTGACTTAAAGGCACACATGTCAAAGTTGCAACAGCAGCACCTTCTGTAGTTTTGACTTGAGAGGTAAATGTGTAGCCTGTTAGATCAATAGCGCGGCGAACATCATCGGCTGGATATTGCAAGGCATCGTCCGTATCGACCAACTGCAAATTCAAGTTGAATGTGTCACCACGCTTAAAACAAAAATTGCTCATAAGTGATTCCTGTAGACATAAAAAAACCACCGATGAGGTGGTAGTGAATAAGATGTAAAAACCTCTCAAAAATAGAGATTTTCAATATTTAATAAATTTGTTAATACCTTGGTTTATATCTCTTATTGCCTCCACTAGTAATACAATAGTGCCCACCTCTTGGTCCCACACAATAATCAACTACGGCACAAGAACAATCGCTAGCATTGTATTTTTGAGACTGCTTTTTTACTGAATGATGCGATTGCGATTTTAAAGCCTGATAATTATTAGACTTAGACTTTCTAGCCTTTTGTTTAAAACAGTCTTCTGTTTCACACAAAAGTTTCTCGGAGATCCATTGAGGTGATGATGAATTTAGAGAAATACGTACCCAGTTTCCTTTTTTCTCATAAATATCAACTTTTTCACCACGTCCAAGTTTTGCTACAACACTACCATTAGGCTTATCTCTAATATTAAGTGTATTGGTATTGATATATTTGGATTCTATAACCTCTTCAACTGCGTTTTGTGTTTCTTCAGAATTTGAATTGTTTCTTGAGGTATTGTCATTTCCAGAACCAAAAATTCCTAAAGCTATTATTCCTGCGGCACCCCAGCCTAAAGTAGATTTTTTCATGTTTTACCATTTGTTATATATTTCCTTCACAGTAACAGAATGTAATCATGAATTGAAATCTGCTTTAATTTTAATTAGCTAATCCTTAAAATTTACCCCCATTTTGTTGGCCATATTATTGGTAAAATTAAGGCTTGTAATCGAGGTCAACACTCACACCAGTAACATCATTATGTTTGGTTCCACCAATACTTTGAACCTTTGCCAATCGGATGTTTACATCCGAAACACACAGCTTGTTTTCACGTTGCCATTTACTCAACTCAACAGCCATAACTTTTTCTAAATGACGCTCAAGCTCTTGCCGTTTAATTTCGATTTCTTCTAATGTCAGCATGCACGACATATCAATTTACCTTAAACCCAATCGAAACATTATACTGAATGAAGTCAGCATCTTGCCCAACAAAAGTTGATTGTCCTTGTAAACATTCTAGATGATCGATTGAGTAATATTCAAAATGGGCAAGCAAAGCATCACTCAGCTTTGTGATTTCCATTATTCCAGAATTGGGACGAGCAAAGCATTGGACCATAATATTACCTGTACGGCGTGTACAAGGATTATCAGCAATGCCTGAAATAAAACTTGGACCGCCCGCAATCGTTAAGCGACACCACAAACCTTCCTTTGGAACCTTAAAGCCTGGTAAATTTGGATACTGGATTCTATCCTGGGAAATACTAGTAAAGCTTTGCATACGTTCGGCAATTGCTTGCCTCGCCTGCTCTAAAGTCATTGCCATATTAGCCGCCATACTTCTGAGAAATAAAGGTAAAGGTGGTGTTGTAAATTCCTTGTGGTGCTTGATCAGACCACCCATTTTCTAAGCGCTCAGCATAAGGCTGGTTGTTCTGTATGTAGACCAAATTACCCAATTTAATCTTTACAGCTTGAATAGCAGCATCTTGAATTGGGTTAGTTTCAGGTCCACGTATGCCGAAATCAGCAGATCCAATTGAAACGATATGAGAAGCACGATAAGTGCCCGTATCAACTGGGCTTGAAACTACTAAAGATTGCACCGTATCCATCGTGATTTTCTTAACTTGTTCTTCAGCATTTTTCACCACATCAACACTAAAGCTAGTCGGCTTTTTCCCCTTCCATCCCATTGCTCACCTCGCTTGCTTCGTACATTTCAAATAAGTCTTGTGCGATTGATTGAATTGAATACGCTTCAAATTCAGCACTTGGATCGTTCTCGCCCATTCTTCGTTTAACTATTTGCCAGACATGAACTGCCTCATGCAAAAGTAGCCCATAAACTTGGAGCTGATCTCTATCTTCCGTATCACCAATTTGAACAATTGCATAAGCACCATCTGAAAAAGTACTAACCTGTGCATCCGCCCCCATATCCAAAAATTGATCGGCTTTATCCATATCTTCAAATAACAAATCCATGTGTAGTTGATTTCGAGCAAGCGTGTACTGCACATGTTGAAATGGCGAGATATACCATTCAGGAACATAATCAGAATTAACCATGGTTTAACCTGTTAACTAGGTAAAGGCGTTTCAGTCGCTTCTCTACCATCAAATGAGTTATGAATAAAAATGCCATCCTCATATTTGGGATGGCATTCGCAGTGAAATAATGAATGTGGCTTTAGATCATCATCAGGCAGCACTTGAATGCTGTTATAAAACTCATGAACGGACCAAGTCATTACACTTTCCTCAACTGACATTTCCAAATAGTAGAAGCAGGATCTTGTTGGATATAAATAACTCTAAATGACCCTAAGGCTGTTAGCCATTCATCATCTATTTTTGGTGTCATACCCACTTCATTTTGAAGAACGATAGCCTTCTTGTCTGTGGCCAGTACTCCAAGCGTCTGGATCTCATATTGACTGTAAGAGCCAAATAGAACACCACGGCCGGAATAGTTTTCCTTAACCTCGATTGAAGTTTCAGTTTTAGGATCCCAGTTAGTTTTTGAGATCCGCTCACATGTAAAGGTATGCACGGCGTCAGCTAAATCTTCATTAAATGCTTCAGCAATTTCAGTTTGTAATTCTTCGCGTAGGCCCATTAGATTTTCCTGACAAAAAATACAGATTTTCTTTTGCAGTATGGTTTGATCAAATCAAGAATGAATTGCTCAGTTGCATTAAGTTTTGCTGACCCGTCTTGATATTCCTTTTCAGTCTCAACCGTATCAGCCTTTACTTTCTTACGCTTTAATGCCTGTTCCTGTCCTTGATATAGATCACCTTTAATAATGCCCTTGATGATTTGATATGAGGCTGTTTTCAAGGGCTCAGGAACCAGAGTGGCATCTACATAAGGTTTAACATTACGTGCTAATAGATAAGCTTCTGACATCTGAAGGTATTGAGCCTTATCACTGGCAGATAAAGCATCAAAGCCTTCAACATGTTCTATCGCTTCTTGTTCAGTGATAAAGCTCATGGATTATTCCTTTGGAAGAAGCGCTAATAACTCGTCTTTTTTAGCACCTGGTTCAAATGCAATACCTTTTTCAGTTAACAAAGCTCGAAGTTCATCAACTTTAAGCCCTGCATAATTAATTGGTTGTTCTTGCTCACCACCAGTCTTTTGCTCGCCATCCGGGTTTTGGTTGCCTTGAGCTTGCTGGTTGTCACCATCTTGCGTTTGTTTTCCTTCACCCAATTCAAGCTCAGCAATACGCGCTTTCATGGCTTCTGGATCATTCTGAAAGGCAATGAACTCACCTTTCAACGTTGCCAGTTGTTCTTCTAGCTCAGCAATTTTTGTTTCGATCATTTGTTGTCTTTCCCGTGCACGGTTAAATGATGAAAGTCCCATTTGAGGATCTCCAAAAAATAAGGCGGGATAGCCCGCCTATTAGTTATTTGATCTTGTGCTTGAATGCCACAATACGGATCTGTTTTGGATCGTAAACACGTTCCCAGTTTGCAGCTGTAGCAAGACCTGCGTTATTAGGTGCAATACCAGTCGCACCTGCCCACTTAATGCCACGAGGGTGCAATACAAAGTGACGGCGGTTAATAAGAATGTCAGTTCCCGCTAGACTATCGCGGTCAGTCTCTACACCAACTGGTGCACCAATATCTTGGAAACCGATTGCACCTTGACCGAATAAGAATGAAGTGAATACATCCCCATCAACTGGCATACCGTCATCAACAATCACACGGCGATCCATGAAGGTTTTATAGAGCACGACACCATCAGCGTCACGTACGGTTTCGATCAAACCTTGTTTAGCTAGTGCAGCCATGGTTGCCGAATGCATGGCAATAGCCGTTAATTTGTCTACGGCATCCCCAAGCTTGTATGAAGCATCAACAAAAGATACGCCATCAATTACAGCGGCAGCTCCAGTTCCA
>NZ_AMSS01000040.1 GCF_000313935.1 Acinetobacter sp. WC-141
AGATGGATGAGAAAGCTCAATACACTCCAGTTGATAGACATCAACTTTCCGGTTGAAAAAGAACTTGGCATATTCGTTATCCATTAGACCTCCCAGTCCTTAATCAAAGCGATATCGGCAGTAAGGTTTGGCTGGTTTTGAACAACTTCGAGCTGAGCATTTACCCGGTAAAGGTTGCCATTAACTTCATTGGTCTTGAACGAGTTCGGAATGAAGTTACATAGGTATTGCTGACGTGCTCCCTGATCAATCACCAAGTCTGCATAAAATGAGGCTGGCTTGTTCTGGTAGATCCGCCAGAAAGCCATCATTTTATTGAAATCGGGTTTACTTAAGTTCCAGTTCACATCAACAATGTGGCTATTACGTTTTACATCGATGTAATAGCGCCCACGACCGCCATCCATCTGCTGACGTTTCACATCATCACCTGGTGTTACGCCATAGCCGCTGGTCTGAGGATTTAGCTTTAACTTGTACATAACTTTCCTTCAGGTAATAAAAAACCACCTCGAATGGTGGTTTCACTGATTAACGATTTCTTCTTGCTGTCGTATTCTCAGTCAAAGACCGACTAATAGTTGAGTTTGGATTTGCGATTTGATCGCTTACAAGTTTCGGTACCGCTTTTGGAAGTTGCTTATCCAGCTCTTCCTTGACGATGATTCGGACTGTTTTCTCATCCAATTGTTCAGCTTCAACCGTTGCACCACTGACTTGATTCACGACTTCAATCTTGAAATTGATTGTTGGTGAAGATTGCTCAAAAGAAGGCATAATCTCTGCCTGAGGACGTGAGGATTGCCCTAAGGTGAAATCCTGAACGTCATCCAGATTTGAGCGATCCTGAACTAAACCATTTGAAGAGAAGTAAACTTTTCCGTCGTGGAATAGATCAGAGCTTGCTGAAGAAGCAGTAGGTACA
>NZ_AMSS01000041.1 GCF_000313935.1 Acinetobacter sp. WC-141
TTCTGGGGCATACTCAAGAATGAATTAGTGCATCATTGCAACTATAAAACCAGAGATGAAGCTAAAGCAGATATTACAAAATACATTGTGTTATTTTATAATCAGCGAAGAATTCAAAAGAGTTTGGATTTTAAAACGCCAAATCAAATAGCAGAGAACTTTTATCGGTTAGCTGCCTAGCATATCCCAAGTGAAAGTCTCCTGCTAATTCAGCACATATCATAGGTAAGTCCATTGCAGATTCTTTATTTAATGCATTCCTATATTCAATTTCATGAAATTGTGAAAAATCTACTAGTTGTTTTCCATCATTGTTCCCTTGTGATGCTCCACAAAGTTCCTCAATTAAAAAAAGATAAAGCTCATTGGGTGATTTAATACTATTACTTAATTCTAAGTAGGCATTATTTATGAATTTTTCTAAGTAAACAGGGTTTTTTAAGGAGTTTTGCTTTTTAGAAGAAAAAATACCAAACATATATTGCACTCTTTAAATTTCTTTTAATTATTATACTGTTTTTATCCATTAGAAATATCTAAATTTTATTAATAGGAACTGTATAGATTTTCTAAAATTAACATAATACGCGTTATATGAAATTCAAAAAATGATACTATTTTTATGATAATTAAATAAATTTTAGGTGAACATAAGTTAAATAGAGCTTATGTCCGCCATATAATTTTAAGGTTCCCAGAATTTATCACCCTGAGTTTCATAAAATTTACTAATGAATTCTTGAAAAGTATTAGCAACAATGTACCAATCTTGTCTTTGATCTATAGGTAAGACAACAAAAATAGAGCCGTAATCATCACTATTAGGATCACATCGAACTAACAATAAGTCTGAATCTCCATAGAATTCTCCAATAATTAAGTCACTTTGAAGAGCGTCATTATTACGATTAATTTTATAAATTTTTGAAGCAAAAATTACTTCCTCAATAGAATATAATTTTAAGCCCCATTGTCCGTATTCTTGATCTTTAAATAGATCTGCACCATTAGATACTGTATAAAAATCCTCTAATACTTTTGGTAAAAGTACTTGGGGTATTTGTGAGTAAATTTTGCTTTTTAGGTTTAATGAACACTGCAAAGGAAAGGGACATTCCATACCTCTCTGAATAGCTTTCTTAGGTTCAATCTCCCATTCATTATGTATTTTTGCTATAATTTCATGAACACTATTCATTTATTAAACTCTTAAAAATCCTTAACTTTTACTAAAATTAACATAATACGAGTTATACAAAGCCTGAGCCAATTTCCTACGTTTTTTGCTTCGTGTAACCGCCATTATGTTAATTTTAGGAAGTCTTAAGACTAATTTTCAGACTTATCCCACCAACTTTGAGCTAAATCAGTATTTTTAGGAATGCCTATACCATCACGATACATAACGGAAAGACTTCGCATTGCTTTCTTATTACCTAACTTTGCAGCCTTTTCACGAAGTTCTAAAGCTTTCTTAATATTAACTTCTATTCCGCTATCTGCGCGAGTATATAGGTCAGCTAACTCAACCATTGATTCAGAATGACCATTTTCTGAAGCTTTCTGAAACCACTTAAAAGCTTTTTGGAAATGTTCTAAAGAATCGTTTTTGTCATCATCCTCTATTAATCTAGCATAGGTAACATATCCATCAGCTAACCAAAACATTGCTGCTACATTTCCATTTTCAGCTGATTTAATAGCCCAAATTTCAGCTTGATTTTCATCTGAATCAACACCATGACCATATAGATAAATCTCAGCTAATTCTAACTGGGCAGAAGTATCTCCACTTTCTGCTTTCGCTAATAAATCATTAGAAAAAACAGGTTCTGCAAATGTTTCCATTGAAAGGCAAACTCCTAAAGCCATAAAAATATTTACTAATTTATTCAATTCTTAACCTTTAAATTAAACTCTTAGGCTTGTATGTTTTTACATCATACCTAAAAGAGAACTCTAAAATTAGAGTATATTTTTAGTCCTATTTAACATAAAAACTCTTATACGAAATGCTATTTTTATTCCTTTAAAAATCAATTTTTTATATACTATTAAAAAGCTCATTTACCCTCGAATGGGCTTTTTTAATGATTTTTTATGTTCCACGCTTACTATTTGATCAATGTTCCACGGTTTTAATAAGCCAAGGTGAACAATCAGATCAGCCATACGGCTTAAAGAATCGGCTCCCAAAGCCTCTTTTTTCCGGTTAAGGCTCTACGTGTTCAGGAATAGGAATTCGCTTATTCTCGATTACCCAGTTTAGTGTCGCAAGTTGTACATCTTCTAAACCTTGCCAATCTGCTTTTAAATATTCAATCACCTCTGTTTTGTATAAGCCATTCACCGTTTCAGCCAAAGCAATATCATATGAATCACCAGTCGTACCGACTGATTGATGTGTGCTGAGAAAACAGGAGGTTTTAACTTGGTAAACTATAGACACTCATCAGGAGTTTACCATGAGCAAGAAACAGAAGACTTACACCGCAGAATTTAAAGTTGAAGCAATAAAATTGATTGAAGCCAATCAAGGCAATGTATCGGAAACAGCCAGACAACTTGGCATTTCAATGCAAACTCTTTCAAATTGGAATAATAAAGCAAAGACTGGCACCTTAGCAGGCACTAAACAATATTCACCTGATCTAAATGCCTTACTCGAAGAAAATAAAAAGCTCAAACAACAGCTCAAAACAGCTGAAATGGAACGTGAATTTCTAAAAAAGGCAGCAGCGTACTTTGCGAAAGAAAGTCAGTAAGGTACGCCTATATGAAACAGCAAAGATATTTATTCCCGATTAGCTTTATGGCTAGATTACTTCACGTTTCAGTGTCACGATTTTATGATTGGCTAAAACGAGGCATGAATAAAAGATTGGTTCAGCGAAATCAACAGACAATTTTGGTCAAAATAGCTCATGAGGAAACTAAACAAAGCTATGGCTATATTCGATTAACTAAGCATTTACAAGCGCAAGGTATCAAAATCAGTACGTATGCTGTACGTCAAATAAAAAAGCTCAACCAGCTGTATTGTAAGCGTCATAAGCGTTTCAAAAGAACTACGAAGAGTGATCATAATCGAGCGATCTACGCAAATTTACTAGAGCAACAGTTTTCAATGACTAAGCCCAATCTTGCATGGTCAAGCGATATTACATACATTTGGACTGCTGAAGGTTGGTTATACTTGGCAGCAGTAAAAGACCTGTACACGAAACAAGTGGTTGGCTATAGCTTAAATGAGCGTATGACCGCACAACTTGTTTGCAATGCACTGACTATGGCGATTCGTAATCAAAAACCAACGAAAGGCTTAATTATTCATTCGGACAGAGGCAGCCAATATTGCAGCCATGAATATCGAAAGATACTGGAAAAATGTGATTTTCAAGGTTCAATGAGCAAACGTGGGGACTGTTACGATAATGCACCGATTGAAAGTTTCTGGGGCATACTCAAGAATGAATTAGTGCATCATTGCAACTATAAAACCAGAGATGAAGCTAAAGCAGATATTACAAAATACATTGTGTTATTTTA
>NZ_AMSS01000042.1 GCF_000313935.1 Acinetobacter sp. WC-141
TAAAATAACACAATGTATTTTGTAATATCTGCTTTAGCTTCATCTCTGGTTTTATAGTTGCAATGATGCACTAATTCATTCTTGAGTATGCCCCAGAAACTTTCAATCGGTGCATTATCGTAACAGTCCCCACGTTTGCTCATTGAACCTTGAAAATCACATTTTTCCAGTATCTTTCGATATTCATGGCTGCAATATTGGCTGCCTCTGTCCGAATGAATAATTAAGCCTTTCGTTGGTTTTTGATTACGAATCGCCATAGTCAGTGCATTGCAAACAAGTTGTGCGGTCATACGCTCATTTAAGCTATAGCCAACCACTTGTTTCGTGTACAGGTCTTTTACTGCTGCCAAGTATAACCAACCTTCAGCAGTCCAAATGTATGTAATATCGCTTGACCATGCAAGATTGGGCTTAGTCATTGAAAACTGTTGCTCTAGTAAATTTGCGTAGATCGCTCGATTATGATCACTCTTCGTAGTTCTTTTGAAACGCTTATGACGCTTACAATACAGCTGGTTGAGCTTTTTTATTTGACGTACAGCATACGTACTGATTTTGATACCTTGCGCTTGTAAATGCTTAGTTAATCGAATATAGCCATAGCTTTGTTTAGTTTCCTCATGAGCTATTTTGACCAAAATTGTCTGTTGATTTCGCTGAACCAATCTTTTATTCATGCCTCGTTTTAGCCAATCATAAAATCGTGACACTGAAACGTGAAGTAATCTAGCCATAAAGCTAATCGGGAATAAATATCTTTGCTGTTTCATATAGGCGTACCTTACTGACTTTCTTTCGCAAAGTACGCTGCTGCCTTTTTTAGAAATTCACGTTCCATTTCAGCTGTTTTGAGCTGTTGTTTGAGCTTTTTATTTTCTTCGAGTAAGGCATTTAGATCAGGTGAATATTGTTTAGTGCCTGCTAAGGTGCCAGTCTTTGCTTTATTATTCCAATTTGAAAGAGTTTGCATTGAAATGCCAAGTTGTCTGGCTGTTTCCGATACATTGCCTTGATTGGCTTCAATCAATTTTATTGCTTCAACTTTAAATTCTGCGGTGTAAGTCTTCTGTTTCTTGCTCATGGTAAACTCCTGATGAGTGTCTATAGTTTACCAAGTTAAAACCTCCTGTTTTCTCAGCACACATCAGGAGACTACCTGTCAGAATTAACAGGTATGGTTAGTCCCATAAAAAAAACGCCAGCAAGGGGTTGCTGGCGTATAAAATGAATCTGCATTGACATGCAGGTATTGCCTAATTTATCAGGATTGATCCATATGTTGCATATCAAAATAACGATTTACAAAAACGAAATTAAAAAGCATCTCCCTGCCCTTATGAGTCTGCTCGGCACACTTATTTTTATGGCCGCATTCTTCGCGCTATCCGTTCACTTTAACGCTGCAATTGTCAAATGTCACTAAAAACTGACCCACTATTTGCATCTAAAATTGACCCACGTAGTTGTTAAAATATTACAGTCGTGAAACTCAATTAATTGATGGCTAACTCCTCCTGATCTATTTTGGTTTGTCGTGGTTTAGTTCGCTTTGTTGCAATTCCCTTGGTACTCGATTCTTTAAAGCGCCAAGACTCATTGCCTGTTTCGACGATATGACAATGATGCGTTACCCCCGCCAAAATAGATATCCATAGTGCGATATGTAGTTGCAGAGTGCCTAACAATATTACTATCTAGGAATATTTTCATGGCCATGCCTAACGAGGCTGTAGCGAAACTCCCAGCCGAATTTTACCCATTAAAGCGGTCCAAATAACAAACATATTTCATGCTGCTATTCAAATTCCAGCTCACTAAAGCGCAACAACTTCGCTACTTTTCAAATAGCCGCGCATCACCAAAAATAAAATATTTGTACTTCGAGTTTTGCTACAACTTCAACGAGTCTGTAGTAAAAGGAATCCGTAAAGACACTTATCCACAGCACTCTCTGTATTGATTAGTAGTAGGTTAAAAGCCACGCAAACGATTTTACATAATCGCCACTTATGAGTAGTGACGTAATTTTAATGTGTCTCGACCTATTTTGAGCCTTCCAGCTGCGTTCGGCCAGAAGCGGACGCCAGGGTGTGCCTTAAAATCCTGCTAAACCCCTCCCAGCTAGCTCCGCCAATTACCGGCGCCTCACTGCATACCAATTGGAAGTCTTATAGCCAAGCGTTTGAGTGCGATTGCTAATTGCTCGCAATAAAACTGTAACATTGAGTCGTTATGCTCACCTCATTATCTGATTTCGTAATCAAAAATAAAGATTGATTACAACAACGAGGGTCTGGCAGCAATGATTCAACTTCAAAATATTACCGTCCAGTACGGACAAATGATTGCGTTGCATCCAACTTCACTCACGTTTCAACAGGGACAGTTTTCAGTGTTGCTCGGTGCCTCTGGTGCAGGCAAATCAACAATGCTCCGTTGTCTTAACCTGATGCAAAAACCCACTAACGGCAATATAAACATTACAATGTTAGGTTCATTGTTGGACAAAAAAATATTGCAAGAGCATCGTCGGCGTACTGGCATGATATTCCAGCAGCATCAATTAATTGGTCGACTTTCTGTTTTGCAAAATGTGCTAATGGGTAGACTAGGTTATCACTCGACGCTTCGTACTCTTTTTCCTCTATCGAAGGAGGATCAATCTATTGGATTACACAGCCTTGACCGCGTTGGGCTACTTCACAAAGCACTCTCACGAGTGGATGAGTTAAGTGGCGGTCAGCAACAACGCGTGGGTATAGCTCGGGCATTAGCGCAGCGACCGGCACTTGTTTTGGCAGACGAGCCTGTGGCAAGCCTTGATCCAGCAACCGCCAACAAAGTCTTGGCGCTCTTACACCAGATATGCAAAGAAGACGGCATAACCGCTGTAGTCAGCCTACATCAAGTCGATCTCGCTAAACGCTATGCTGACCGAATCGTCGGTCTGGCTCATGGCAAGGTTGTGTTCGATGCAATACCAGCGGCTCTGACACAAACGCATGTAACTGAACTCTATGAACAAAAAGCGCAATTGAATTCAAACATTCCAAATATTACTCATAACCATTGTTTAACTTAAGAACTGAGGAGAAATAACCATGAAAAAGCTATTCGCTGTACTGGCTCTAATATTGTTTAGCCTCTTAGGTAGTGTCACATATGCCGCACCTAATCCTGACCCCGGCACATTAAAAGTTGCTCTCTTGCCTGATGAAAATGCATCAACCGTCATTAAAAATAATAAGCCTCTAGAGATGTATCTTGAAAAAGCTCTGGGCAAAAAGATTGAGCTTATTGTTACCACTGACTATTCATCAATGATTGAAGCAATGCGGTTCGGTCGTATTGATCTTGCATATTTTGGGCCCTTGTCTTATGTATTGGCCAAACAGAAAAGTAAGATTGAACCATTTGCAGCAATGCAACAAAAAGGCACAACAACTTATCAGTCAGTGCTAATTGTGAATAAGGCGGCGGGCATCAACAACATCACAGATATCAAGAAAAAAGCCGTTGCCTGGGGTGACAAGGCCTCTACATCCAGCCACCTGATCCCCAAATCAATGCTTGCTGATAAAGGATTATTTGCCGGAACGGATTACAAGGAGCATTTCGTAGGCGCTCACGATGCAGTGGCGATGGCAGTTCAGAATGGACACGCGCAGGCCGGTGGTCTGAGCAAGCCCATTTTCAAATCGCTCGTTCTGAGCGGCTTGATCGATCTAAACAAAGTGAAGGTCTTAGCGGAGTCAAAACCGTTTCCTCAGTACCCATGGGCTATGCGCTCTAACTTAAAACCAGAGCTTAAAGAAAAAATTCGTGCTGCCTTCCTCGATTTGAAAGATCCGAACGTGTTGAAACCATTCAAGGCTGAAGGATTCGGGCCTGTAACAGATAAGGATTACGATGTCGTGCGTGATTTAGGTAGTTTGCTAAAGCTAGATTTTTCCAAGTTCTAATTTTTTGAGGTCTCTACAATGAATACGAACTTCGAAGCCATATTGTCAGAGCAGCGCCAAAGCTGGAATCGAGTAGTTAGGTATGTGATATTGATTTTAGCTATTGTCGTCGGATGTTGGTATTACGTTGGTCTATTTGATGGTGAGCGTTTAGGCGAAGGCGTGCCAAGTCTTGTTAGTCTCATTGGTGAGATGTTCCCTCCCAACTTTAGTGAGTGGAGAGCATGGGTCAAGCCAGTGCTCGATACCTTAGCCATGAGTATTGCTGGAACCGCCATCGCTGTGCTTTTGTCCGTGCCCTTGGGTATTTTGGCTGCACGCAATACCAGTCCACATCCAGCGGTCTATCAGGCTGCGCGTGCTCTGTTAAATGTGTTGAGATCTGTTCCTGAGCTTATTATGGGTATAGTTTTCGTGGCAGCTGTCGGCTTTGGTGCACTGCCGGGTGTGTTGGCATTAGGCCTGCACTCAATCGGCATGATCGCTAAGTTTTTTGCGGAAGCGATTGAGCATACAGATCAAGCACCAGTTGAAGCTGCGCAGGCCGCAGGTTGCAGCCCGCTACAAGTGATATTTCATGGCATTTTTCCGCAAGTATTACCGCAAATGGCCGACACCGCGATTTATCGGTGGGAATACAATTTTCGCGCCTCAACGGTGATGGGAATGGTCGGTGCCGGCGGTATAGGTTTCGAGTTGATAGGATCGCTGCGTCTTATGCAATACCAAGAAGTATCCGCGATATTGCTGGTCATTCTTGGGATGGTGACGCTAGTTGATACATTCAGTTCATTCTTGCGTCGCAAGTTCAAGTAGCTAACCCATATAAAAAATCCGGTATACACATGAGGGTCCACATGAAACAAAAAATAGTTCTTACCCACTGGGTTCATCCTGAAATTATCGATTATTTACAATCTGTTGCGGATGTCGTTCCCAACATGACCCGCGATACTATGTCGCGCGCAGAATTGCTGGAGAGAGCAAAGGATGCTGACGCACTAATGGTATTCATGCCTGACAGTATCGATGATGATTTTCTTGCGTCCTGCCCTAAATTGAAGATTGTAGGTGCAGCACTCAAAGGCTATGACAACTTTGATGTCGATGCTTGTACCCGCCGTGGTATTTGGTTCAGCATCGTGCCGGACCTTCTGACCATCCCAACGGCGGAGCTGACAATTGGATTGCTTCTTGGCCTGACTCGCCATCTGGCCGAGGGGGATCGCCGTATCCGAACTCACGGATTTAACGGGTGGAGACCGGAACTATACGGAACGGGTTTAACAGGACGCACACTCGGAATCATCGGTATGGGTGCGGTCGGGCGAGCGATTGCGAAGCGCTTATCGAGTTTTGATATGCGGGTGCTTTATTGCGATGACATCGCCTTGAATCAAGAGCAGGAAAAGGCCTGGAATGCACGACAGGTGAGTCTCGATGAATTATTAAGTAGCAGTGACTTTGTTGTACCTATGCTGCCAATGACGCCGCAAACTTTGCACTTATTGAATGCAGAAACAATTGGCACAATGCGCACAGGAAGCTACTTGATCAATGCGTGTCGTGGTTCAGTTGTCGATGAATTAGCTGTTGCCGAAGCACTTGAATCTGGAAAATTGGCGGGTTATGCGGCAGATGTTTTCGAATTGGAAGAGTGGATCCGTGTTGATAGGCCAACAGCTATTCCGCAGGAGTTACTGACCAATACAGCGCAAACATTTTTCACCCCACATTTGGGGTCTGCGGTCGACGACGTGCGTTTCGAAATCGAGAAACTAGCAGCCAATAATATCTTACAGGCACTGACCGGCCAAAGGCCATCCGATGCTATCAATAATCCAATTTTGGAAGGCGTTAATTGATCAATCTTGAACGCGTAGTTACTTTTCTGGCTGTCGTGAATCGGGGTGGCTTTCGTGAAGCAGCCAAGCACACAGGGCTCTCACAGTCAGCTGTGACTCAGCATGTTAGGCGCCTAGAAGAGTCGCTGAGTGTCAATCTGATTGTGCGAAACAACGCAGGTTGTACGCTCACAGAGGAAGGCAAAGTGTTTTTGCCTTATGCGGAAAACCTAGTGCGCACCGGATCCAGAGCGTGCGCATTATTCGACACAAATCGTCTTGTAATAGGCGCGAGCTCGAATATCGGCATCTATGTATTGCCACCGCACTTGAGGCGGTTCAAGAAAACAGCAACTTGCAATTTTGATGTAGTCATTGGCGATAATCTTACCATTGTGAAAAAACTGGAAAACTTTGAAGTCGATGTGGCCATTATGGAATGGTGGGATCAACGAGAGGGATTTGATGCATGCGTTTGGCGAAGTGAAGAACTAGCTGTGATTGTGCCGGTGGAGCATCCGTGGGCCAAATTGGCGAGTATTCCATTAGATTGGCTGAAGGGAGAGAAATTGCTGGGGGGAGAAACAAGTAGCGGCACAGGGCGTCTGTTACAGCATTTTTTCGGAAGCGTGGCAGATTCTATTGGTGTATCTATGCAGCTTGGAAGCACAGAGGCGGTTAAACGGGCAGTACAGGCAGGCTTGGGTATTTCATTGGTGATCTCTTCGTCTGTGGTCGATGAGTGCGAGAGTGGTCGACTAAGAAGCGTTAAAATTGAAGGGATCACCCCCTACAAAAATCTTTACGTTATTTGTCGTAGCAATATGCTTGAAAATACACCATCGGCACATTTCAAAAAATTTCTACTTCAGTAGATGGATGGTATGTTGTTTATGCCAACAGTTAGAAAGTGTGAAGTTTGCCGTGACATATCATGATTTTAAGTTGATGGTAGCATTTTATTCATTTGCGTTATTTCTCTAGAAGGTAGGCGTCTAAATACTAAGTTTTCTACCTTTAAAAGGCCATATCGAACATCCACTTTAATCTGCGGTATCAAGAGAAGATTATTTTTTGCGAACATCCGCTTTGGGCACAACTGAGCCGGTTCTGGTGCTTTGAAATTAATTTAGATCAATTGCATCGCATATCCACCAGCTAACGTGTCCGTTAGTCTCACTAGCCCCTTTTCGGGTACATCTAGTGTGTCAGGTGCTTAGGCTCTAGCGCAAAAGGCGTACTCTTAATCTTCTCAAGACTCGCCTGTATCCAACCTGCTTTGGTCGCCTGATCATCACTGTGGTCAATGTCCGCGTCATTCAAACCTGATATGTGCTGAATTAGCAGGAGACTTTCACTTGGGATATGCTAGGCAGCTAACCGATAAAAGTTCTCTGCTATTTGATTTGGCGTTTTAAAATCCAAACTCTTTTGAATTCTTCGCTGATTATAAAATAACACAATGTATTTTGTAATATCTGCTTTAGCTTCATCTCTGGTTTTATAGTTGCAATGATGCACTAATTCATTCTTGAGTATGCCCCAGAAACTTTCAATCGGTGCATTATCGTAACAGTCCCCACGTTTGCTCATTGAACCTTGAAAATCACATTTTTCCAGTATCTTTCGATATTCATGGCTGCAATATTGGCTGCCTCTGTCCGAATGAATAATTAAGCCTTTCGTTGGTTTTTGATTACGAATCGCCATAGTCAGTGCATTGCAAACAAGTTGTGCGGTCATACGCTCATTTAAGCTATAGCCAACCACTTGTTTCGTGTACAGGTCTTTTACTGCTGCCAAGTATAACCAACCTTCAGCAGTCCAAATGTATGTAATATCGCTTGACCATGCAAGATTGGGCTTAGTCATTGAAAACTGTTGCTCTAGTAAATTTGCGTAGATCGCTCGATTATGATCACTCTTCGTAGTTCTTTTGAAACGCTTATGACGCTTACAATACAGCTGGTTGAGCTTTTTTATTTGACGTACAGCATACGTACTGATTTTGATACCTTGCGCTTGTAAATGCTTAGTTAATCGAATATAGCCATAGCTTTGTTTAGTTTCCTCATGAGCTATTTTGACCAAAATTGTCTGTTGATTTCGCTGAACCAATCTTTTATTCATGCCTCGTTTTAGCCAATCATAAAATCGTGACACTGAAACGTGAAGTAATCTAGCCATAAAGCTAATCGGGAATAAATATCTTTGCTGTTTCATATAGGCGTACCTTACTGACTTTCTTTCGCAAAGTACGCTGCTGCCTTTTTTAGAAATTCACGTTCCATTTCAGCTGTTTTGAGCTGTTGTTTGAGCTTTTTATTTTCTTCGAGTAAGGCATTTAGATCAGGTGAATATTGTTTAGTGCCTGCTAAGGTGCCAGTCTTTGCTTTATTATTCCAATTTGAAAGAGTTTGCATTGAAATGCCAAGTTGTCTGGCTGTTTCCGATACATTGCCTTGATTGGCTTCAATCAATTTTATTGCTTCAACTTTAAATTCTGCGGTGTAAGTCTTCTGTTTCTTGC
>NZ_AMSS01000043.1 GCF_000313935.1 Acinetobacter sp. WC-141
TATCTACTGTTGCAGTATATGTTTGCCCATTAATAAGGACAGTAACCACTGTATTTGCCGCATCTGCCGGAACGTTTTTCAACACACCAGTAATGGTAATGTTACCTGATGCTTCTGAGGCATTAATCACGTTGTCAGATGTTACTGAATCAACCGTGAAGTTCACACCGTCTGTATTCGGCCCAACTGCATCAACAATACCTGTTCCAGGTAACGATGGGTTACCTGCTGGGTCTGTTGCGATTGCTGTTACCTTGTCACCATCTTTAAGATCACCCGGGTTTGGTACTGACCAGTCACCATCTGGCCCTGCTACAACACTTGCTGTACTGCCGTCAGGATAGGTCACTGTTACTGTTGAACCTGGTTCTGCCGTACCTGTAATTGGGTCTGTCCCATTCACTGGGTCAATTACTGGCGCATTTGGTGCAGTGGTATCAACTGTATAAGTTTGCGTATCATTAACAGTACTACTATTACCTGCTGCATCTGTAAACGTTACTTTCGCATCAATGGTTTGATCTGTATCAGCAACTAAGCCGCTACCAGGTACACTTACTGTCCAAGTACCGGATGTACTATCTACTGTTGCAGTATATGTTTGCCCATTAATAAGGACAGTAACCACTGTATTTGCCGCATCTGCCGGAACGTTTTTCAAAATACCAGTAATGGTAACGTTACCTGATGCTTCTGAGGCATTAATCACGTTGTCAGATGTTACTGAATCAATCGCAAAATTTACTGATCCTGTATTTGGTGCTGCAGTATCAACTATCACCACACCTGTATCGGTACCCACATTACCTGCAGCATCTGTTGCAGTCACGGTAATAGTGTGTGAGCCATCAGTTAATGCAGGCAGTGTATTGTCTGCAAGTGTCCAGGTACCGTCACCATTGTTAGTTGCCGGGTAATCCACCCCATCGACAGTTACCACAACAGTTGCTGTTGGATCATTCACTGTGCCAGTTAACGCAGGCGTACTGTCGTTAGTTGATACATCATCAAGGGCTACTGTCGGTGCTGATGTATCAAGCGTATAAGTTTGTGTATCGTTAACAGTACTGCTATTACCAGCTGCATCAGTGAACGTTACTTTCGCATCAATGGTTTTATCTGTATCAGCAACTAAGCCGCTACCCGGTACACTTACACTCCAAGTGCCTGCTACCTTATCTACTGTTGCAGTATATGTTTGCCCATTAATAAGGACAGTAACCACTGTATTCGTCGCATCTGCCGGAACATTTTTCAAGACACCTGTAATGGTGACATTGCCTGATGCCTCTGAGGCATTAATTACGTTATCAGCAGTTACTGAATCAACTGCAAAGTTGACACCATCTGTATTTGGCCCAACGGCATCGACAATAGCAGTTCCTGGTCCTGATGTATTACCTGCAGGGTCAGTTGCTACGGCTGTTACCTTATCACCATCATTAAGACCAGGATTATCTACTGACCAATTACCATCTGGTCCTGCTACAACAGTTTTCGTACTTCCGTCCGGATAAGTCACTGTCACTGTTGAACCTGGTTCTGCTGTACCTGTAATTGGGTCTGTCCCATTCACTGGGTCAATCACTGGGGCATTTGGTGCAGTAGTATCAACTGTATAAGTTTGTGTATCTTTAACAGTACTGCTATTACCTGCTGCATCTGTAAACGTTACAGTTGCATCAATTGTTTGATCTGCATCTGCAGCTAAGCCGCTACCAGGTACACTTACTGTCCAAGTGCCTGCTACCTTATCTACTGTTGCAGTATATGTTTGCCCGTTAATAAGGACAGTAACCACTGTATTTGCCGCATCTGCTGGAATGTTTTTCAAAATACCAGTAATGGTGACATTACCTGCTGCTTCTGATGCATTTAATACATTATCAGATGTAACGGAATTAACAGAGAAAGTTACGCCATCCGTATTTGGTGGAGTGGTATCGGCAGGCGTTGAAGAGTCGTTATTACTATCATGGTTTGATGCTGCTGCGATAATACCACCCGCAACTAATGGGATAGCCCATAACCATGGATTTATGCCCCCATCATGGTAAAGCAATGGTTCAATTGAAGAAATAGGCTGATAAATAACATCAGACACCAACTCTTGTGGTGCCTCTGCAGGTAAAGCGGCTGGTAAATCTTCAGCTACAAGTGCTTGTGGCTCAACATCACTGTCAGCATCCGCATCAGCGTCTGCATCGGCGTCTGCATCATTTTCAGCATCTTTGAATTTTGCCCAGATTAACTGTCCATTTTCGTCTTGAAAAACAAGGCTGTTATCTTTAGGCTCAGCTGTTCCACTAAAAAAGCCTTCAATAACAATAGTCTCGCCATTTTTAAGGCGAATGACTGCATTGGTTCCCTCCCTATTCACTACCAATACATCACTGGCAGCCACTTTTACCAATACAACCGATGCTTCTGTAAGCGATGCGGAAGTTCCCTCTGTTGTTACTAAGGTTTTATGATTGTCCTTAGCAATAATTTGTATTTCAGGCATATCTGTATTCCTTTTATATTATTGATTTAAATGATTTTATGTATAATTCTTTTTACTTAATGTTTTCAAGTTTTTGACCTACAACTTAAAAACATTAAGTAATGTGATCATTTTTACATTAACCACTTTAAAATAAAAAAAACAAATACTAAAGTACCTATAGAAAAAATTTTAATTAATACAAATTATATATAAGTCTTTATTAGGTTTTTCTTGTGTTAATTTAATGAAAAATCGCATTAAACGTTTTATATATAAAACAAATTTAATATTTTGTTATTTACCATTTGTTGAAATGTCATTTAATTAAAATATTCATATAACAATTATTAATATCTTAATAAAATAAAATATATTATTAATGATATATATAGATGAAAAAGGCTTTAGGTAATATTTTACTATTACACTAAAACCTAATTTTTAAATGGTTTATAAAATTTAAAACTGTTTATATTTAGAAATTATCGGGACTCTCAAATCGTTTTACTTCTTGTAACTTATTAGGGTCATGCATCGTTGCAATTCCATCTTCAGTTTTTTGGTCTACCAGAATATCTGGGTTAAAAACAGTGATTGTCTCTCTACCCAGTGCATCTTCACCCACAATATATTGAAAGCCTCTTCGGTTCATTTTATGACACAATCTCTGATAGAAACCTTTTAAGCCCTCAGTTTCTTCATTCGGATTGTAATAAAAAGCATTCATCACAGCTGGTAGACCTAAACCACAAACAATGCCTGATAACAACACGCTAATAAAAGTATAGCCAATCAGGATACTGCTATAAGGACTTAAGGCAGGAATATTGGCAACGGCCAAAATCAATGCAAGTGAAATCCCCCCTCTCACCCCACCCCAAGATAAAATGGTCAAGCTACCATTATAACTTTTCATTTTCCGCATGTTCGGGAAAAAGGCAAAAGCCATGAAGTTGGCTGCAAAACGAGAGATATGGAGAATAAAGAACGCAACAATACCGCCTAAAATTAGGCTAAAGTTTAAATCAAGAATAAATAACTCTAGACCAATTAAAGTAAACAGGAATGAGTTGATGATTCCTTCTACGGTATGCCAAAAATGATTAACTTCTTGAATCTCACGCTCTTCGCGTATCTCTTTCCATTTGTTTCCAACAATCAAACCACCAATTACACAAGCAATTGGTGCTGATGCATGTGCAAACAAAGCCACTAAATATGCTCCACTCGCAAGCAAAGCTGTTGTCAAAATTAGGGATTCCATTTCATGTTTACCACGTAATAGACGTAACACCCCTACCCCAAATGCCCAACCAATGCCGACAGCAACAACAATTTCATAGAGTAAAGCTTCTAACGTCGCCATCAACGAGAAATGTTCACCCTGTAAAACATTGAGCAGAGTCATAAATAATGCAATACACATTGCATCATTAAAGAGTGATTCGCCTTCTAGCTTAACGATCAAATGATGCGGTGCACGTATCGAACTAAGTACACCTTTGATTCCAATTGGGTCTGTTGCCCCTAAAGCTGCACCTAAAAGTAACAGCACCAGAATTGGCACATGATATCCAACCAGCAGTTGGAACCCATAGAGCAATCCACCAAATAAAACGGCGCAAATGACTAATGCAATGGTGGCCAAAATACTAATTTGCTTCCAGTAACTTTTTAAATCAGAAATTTTAAATTTAAGTGCTGAAGAGGTTAGAATAAAACAAATAACGCCATTAATTAAAAAGTCATAAAAATCGATATGGCGCACGGCTTCTTCAATATTATGAATATTAATGGTAATAAACTGGTTACCGTTTAAGAGGCTTGCGCCCCATTGCAATATAAAGACAAAAATTGCTGAGACTAGCGGCACACCAATAGCCTGTGGAAAGCCTAAAATTCGCTTATTAAAGATCGTGGTTGCTATTGATAGCGCAAAAACCACTGTGAATGCTTGTAGTAGAAAAAAATTACCCATGAATACCCTTCTTCTGGGTCAACGACCAAATAAGAGAAACTTTGTTAGATCGACCAAAGTTAATAAAAAACTGGCATGAAGAACGCCATAATCATAAAAACAGAAATTAGGACACAAGTTTAACGAATTGAATGAACAATCTATCACTCTGTTAAATTTCTTAACATTATTTATAGTTATGAGTTAAAGAAAAAAGGATGAGCTTATTAATTTATATTTAACAAGACTCATCCTATAAAATCCTAAACTGGATTGTTAAAAGTATCACATTGGTTAATATCGCCAGTTTTTAAACCAACCTGAAACCAGTGCATACGCTGTTCACTACTACCATGCGTAAAGCTATCGGGAACAATCTGACCAGTAGAGCGCTTCTGCAAATAATCATCTCCAATTTTTTGAGCAGCATCCATTGCTTCTTCAATATCACCTTGCTCTAAAAATTGAGTACGTTGCTGATTATGACTCGCCCAAATACCAGCTAAACAATCGGCTTGTAATTCTTGGCGAACAGATAATTGATTACCTTCTCTTTGGCTCGCTTGCACACGAGCTTGTTGCACTTGTGAAGAAATACCAAGTAAGGTCTGAACATGGTGCCCTACTTCGTGTGCGACAACATAAGCTTGAGCAAAATCACCCGCCTGATCTTGTCTTGAAAGTTCAGTTTGGTTTTGTTCACCAGAAATTCCCATTTGCTGACGCATATCTTTAAAGAATTCTGTATCAATATAAACCTTCTGATCTGCTGGACAATAAAATGGTCCCATTGCAGATTGGGCAGTACCACATCCTGACTGAATCATTCCACTAAATAACACCAATCTTGGTGGTGTATATGTTTTACCTAACTGTTTAAATATAGGTGTCCACGTATCTTCTGTATCAGCCAAAACAGTTCCAACAAAATCAGAGGCTTCTTTTTGCTCGGCTGTTAAACTTTCTGGTGCAGTTGCATTTGACTGCTGTGATGCAGTGACCTGCTGAGTTGCCTGATAAGCTTGTTGTGGATCAACCCCAAAAAACTTCCACGCAACAAATGCAACAACCAAACCAATAATACTGATACCACCTGCTCTAACACCGCCACCACCTCGACGGTCTTCCACATTGGTACTAATTCGACGACCTTTCCAGCGCATAATTTCCCTCTTATTTTAGTATGGCATCATGAACCCGATGCTTTTTTGGGCCACATTTTTTGTATTAAACTTACGATTAATAAAACAATTGCACCCGCAACTAGTCCTATTCCAAAGTTAATCAGTGTTGGTGTTAAAGCACCAATGATATTTCCTACCGCTGGTATCGTCTCAACATGGTCCACTGTGTTTTCAGTTAAGTGATGAAGTAACGGAATCGTATGATTAATAATCCCGCCCCCAACTAAAAACATTGCAATAGTGCCCACGATCGAAAGTAATTTCATTAAAATAGGTGCAAAAGCTAATAAGCCTCGACCTATAGTTTGCTTAAATGAGGCAGTTTGCTTAGTTAAATATAATCCCAAATCATCAATTTTAACAATCATGCCAACGATGCCATAAACGCCAATTGTCATGATGACTGCAATAATACTAAGTACACTAACCTTGGTCATTAAAGTCGCTGTTGCTACTGTACCTAAAGAAATAACAACAATTTCAGCAGATAAAATAAAATCTGTTCGAATCGCTCCTTTGACTTTTTCTTTTTCAAAATTTGCTAAATCTAATTCTTCACTATCAAATTCTGCTTTCGCTTCTTCTGATGTAGAGGGCTTTTTATGCATAATGGTATGAAGAACTTTTTCTACTCCCTCATAACATAAAAATAAGCCTCCCAACATTAATAGTGGATTAATCAACCACGGGGCAATCACACTAATTAACAATGCTAAAGGAACTAAAATAAGTTTATTAACAAATGAGCCTTTAGCCACTTTCCAAACAATGGGTAGTTCGCGATCAGCACGAACGCCTGTGACTTGCTGCGCATTTAAAGCTAAATCATCACCTAACACACCAGCAGTTTTCTTTGCTGCCATTTTGCTCATTAAAGCAACATCATCTAAAATTGATGCAATATCATCTAGTAGTAAAAGTAAGCCACTTGCCATTTCTTATCCAAGTTTGTATTTATAAGGCTATTGTAAGATGAATTTTTTTAATTTCTGTAATTTTACTGAATAAATTCACAATATTATTTTAAGAAAAGTTTACCCAATCGCTGACGAATTTTTTTTATTTCCCGTACAATAATGCCAATCTTTTATATTGCAGGGCTTACTACCCCTGATTAAGCCAATAAGACAGTGGAATAAATAATGAGTAATGTTGATCAGCGTCCAATTATTTTGACAGGCGACCGCCCAACCGGACAACTTCACCTTGGGCATTTTGTCGGTTCTTTGCGTTCTCGTGTAGGTTTACAGGATAGCCATCATCAACATCTCTTGTTAGCAGATGCTCAAGCCTTAACAGACAACGCAGATAATCCAGATAAAGTCCGTCGCAATATTTTGGAAGTTGCTCTAGATTATTTAGCTGTAGGCATTGATCCATCAAAAACCACGATTTGCGTACAATCATGCTTGCCAGCACTGAATGAGCTCACCATGCTCTATCTTAACTTCGTGACGGTTGCACGTTTAGAACGTAACCCGACCATTAAATCTGAAATTCAAATGCGTGGTTTCGAGCGTGACATTCCGGCTGGTTTCCTCTGCTACCCTGTTGCACAAGCTGCCGACATTACGGCTTTCAAAGCGACAGTGGTTCCAGTGGGTGAAGATCAAATTCCAATGATTGAACAAACCAATGAAATTGTACGTCGAATAAACCGTCAGATTGGCCAAGACCTTTTGCCTGAATGTAAAGCTTTGCTTTCAAATATGGCACGTTTACCTGGTTTTGATGGTAAGGCAAAAATGTCTAAATCATTAGGTAATACTATTGTTTTAAATGCGTCTGATAAAGACATCAAAAAAGCTGTAAACGCAATGTATACCGATCCAAATCATCTTCGTATTGAAGATCCAGGTCAGGTGGAAGGAAATATTGTATTTACTTACTTAGATGCATTTGATCCAAATAAAGAAGAAGTTGAAGAATTAAAAGCGCATTATCGTCGCGGTGGTCTAGGTGATGGAACGGTTAAAAAACGCCTTGAAGGTGTTCTGAAAGAATTGATCAGCCCTATCCGTGAACGTCGTGAAGAACTTGCTAAAGATCCTGACTACATTATGGATGTTTTACGCCAAGGTACAGATAAGTGTCGTCTTATTACTCAGCAAACTTTAGATGAAGTTAAAGATGGTTTAGGATTATTCAAATTCTAATTCTCTTATAAATTAAAAGTCCTTCGGGGCTTTTTTTATGCTTGTTTAATTCATCACATTATTTTTTTTAGAATAACTAATATATTTACTATCATTCACATGCTTTTACCCTATTAACGTGAAGTAACACTTATTAACGCTAATAGCGATGAAGAATTTCTTAACTATCTCTATTATTCATCGTGTAGGTTACATTATATGAACCTCACGACATTTCTCCTTAAACCGAAACTGTTTTTACAGATTCGTTGTTCTACGCAATGATCACCCCAATCATTGCGTATTTTTTTGCTTAAATATTTTGTTTTCTTTAGAAATTTTATTTTCTTGATTAATTATTTTTATTTAATAGATAAAAAAACACCGCATCATTTTCAGATGCGGTGCTTTTTAAGATTCAGGATAAAGCGATTAAGCTAAACCTTTCTCTTTTAAAACTTGCAACATTGTTGAACCAAGTTCAGCTGGGCTACGAGTGTAAGCCATTCCCGCGCGTTCAAACGCTGCGAATTTCTCTTCAGCAGTACCTTGACCACCAGAAATGATCGCACCAGCGTGACCCATACGCTTACCTTTAGGTGCAGTTACACCAGCAATGTAACCTACTACAGGCTTAGTCACGTTAGATTTGATGAATTCAGCAGCTTCTTCTTCAGCTGTACCACCGATCTCACCGATCATGATGATTGCATCAGTATCTGGATCGTCTTGGAACAATTGAAGAGCTTCGATTTGGTTCATACCTGGGATTGGGTCACCACCAATACCGATACAAGTAGACTGACCTAAACCAAGCTTAGTTGTTTGAGCAACAGCTTCATAAGTCAATGTACCTGAACGTGAAATGATACCAATACGACCTGGTTGGTGAATGTGACCAGGCATAATACCAATCTTACATTCACCCGGAGTGATTACGCCTGGGCAGTTAGGACCAACTAAACGAGTACCGTTACCGTTAGTTTCTAAGTAGCGTTTTGCTTTAAGCATGTCAATTGTTGGAACACCTTCAGTGATCACAACGATTAGGCCAACACCTGAATCAACCGCCTCAACGATAGAATCTAAAACGAATGGAGCTGGTACATAAATTACAGATGCATCTGCATTTGTTTCACGTACAGCTTCTTTCATTGTGTTGAATACTGGCAAGTCAAGGTGAGTAGTACCACCTTTACCTGGAGTAACACCACCAACAACTTTTGTACCGTAGTCTAAAGCTTGTGCAGAGTGGAAAGTACCGTTTTTACCAGTAAAACCTTGTACCAATACTTTAGTGTCTTTATTAATTAATACGCTCATGATTGATACTCCCCTTACGCTTTAACTGCAGCTACAACTTTTTCTGCGGCATCAGACAAGCCGTTCGCAGAAATTAATTTCAAACCAGATTCATCAAGTAATTTAGCACCTAACTCAGCGTTGTTACCTTCTAAACGAACAACAACTGGAACAGTTACGTTTACTTCTTGAACCGCTGCAATAATCGCTTCAGCAATCATGTCACAACGTACGATACCACCGAAGATGTTAATTAAAACACCTTGTACAGATGTATCAGCAAGGATGATTTTGAACGCTTCGATTACACGTTCTTTAGTTGCACCGCCACCAACGTCAAGGAAGTTTGCAGGCTGACCACCATAAAGTTTAATGATGTCCATTGTTGCCATTGCAAGACCAGCACCGTTAACCATACAACCGATGTTACCTTCTAAAGCAACATAGTTAAGATCAAATTCAGATGCTTTTAATTCACGCTCATTCTCTTGAGATTTATCACGTAAAGCAGCAACTTTAGGTAAACGGTAAAGCGCGTTAGAGTCGATACCAACTTTTGCATCTACACATAAAATATCGCCATTTTCACGAACTGAAAGTGGGTTAATTTCAAATAATGCAAAGTCATTTTCTACAAATGCTTGGTAAGCAGCAGCCATAATTTTAACAAATTGACTGATTTGCTTGTCTTTCAAACCTAAAGCAAACGCAACTTCACGCGCTTGGAATGGTTGTAAGCCAACTAATGGATCAACTTCAACTTTGATAATTTTTTCTGGAGTTTCTTCTGCAACTTTCTCGATTTCTACACCACCTTCTGTAGAAGCCATGAAAGTAATACGACGGCTAGAACGGTCTACAACCGCGCCTAAGTAAAGCTCACGCTCAACTGGGTATACGTCTTCAGCAACAATAATGCTGTTTACTGGTTGACCATTTGCATCTGTTTGATACGTTACAAGACGAGTACCAATAATGTTATTTGCAAACTCGATAACATCTTCTTTAGATTTTGCAACTTTAACGCCACCAGCCTTACCACGACCACCAGCATGAACTTGCGCTTTCATTACCGCGAATTTACCACCAAGCTGTTCGAATGCAGCAACTGCTTCGTCTGCATTGGTTGCCAAGATACCTTCTTGTACCGGCATACCATATTCTTTCAATAACGCTTTAGCTTGATACTCATGTAAGTTCATTTAGTTACCTACTTAACTTTGTTTGTTGTCTTCAATTTGCGCAACATTCTCATGTTGTATATGCAAATTGCTGTCTACCTCTATCACCTTGATGTTTTTTTAATCACACCATCAAATGTGAAAAAGAGCGGAGAACCGCTCTTTATTTTATTTACGCTTACGTTGAATCGCGTGAATTGCACGACCATCTACAGCAAGTGCAGCTTCATGAACAACTTCAGAGAATGTTGGATGACCAAATGTCATTAACTGAAGATCTTCAACAGAAGATACAAATTCAAGTGCGATCATACCTTGGTGTACGATATCAGATGCAGCAGGTCCAATGACATGCATACCTAATAAACGGTCAGTTTTTGCATCAGCAACAAACTTAACGAAACCAGCACCTTCACCCGCAGCTAAAGCACGACCATTTACAGCAAAACCGAATTGACCAGTTTTAACTTCATGACCTTTTTCTTTAGCTTGTTCTTCAGTTAAACCAACCCATGCCGCTTCCGGATGTGTATAGATAACAGAAATGATTGTGTCATAGTTCACTTGAGCTGCATGACCGTGGATACGCTCAACAGCCATTACACCTTCTTCCATTGCTTTATGAGCAAGCATTGGACCACGAACTAAGTCACCAATTGCATATACACCTTCTACAGAAGTTGCACAGTAATCGTTTACTTCAACTAGACCGCGTTCAGTCAATTTAATGCCTGAATCATCAGCCAATAAACCTTCTGCATAAGCTTTACGGCCTACACAAACGATTAATTTGTCAAAAGTCTGAGTTTTTTCTTCGCCACCTTGAGTGTATTTAACAGTCACTTCGCGACCATTAACTTCAGTACCAGCAACTTTAGCGCCAATACGAATATCAAGACCTTGCTTAGTTAAAAGTTTTTGGTATTCTTTTGCCAAAGCTTTATCAGCCATTGGTAAAAATGCATCCATTGCTTCAAATACAACAACTTCAGCACCAAGACGACGCCAAACTGAACCAAGCTCTAAACCGATTACACCAGCACCAATAACACCTAAACGTTTAGGTACTTCTGGGAAGTTTAATGCGCCAGTTGAATCAACAATAATATCTTGATCTACA
The DNA here is from genome assembly GCF_000313935.1 of Acinetobacter sp. WC-141. GTDB lineage: Bacteria > Pseudomonadota > Gammaproteobacteria > Pseudomonadales > Moraxellaceae > Acinetobacter. The sequence goes on from NZ_AMSS01000043.1 coordinate 11,368, forward strand.
GGAGCTACTGGAATATTTACAGGTACAGAACCAGACGCAAGAATTACGTATTTAGGTTCTAAAACTTGAGTCTCACCTTCGTGTGAAACAAACTCAACTTTTTTACCAGCAAGTAATTTACCAGTACCTTTTAACCACTCAATACCATTGCCTTTAAGCAATTGATCGATACCACCAGTTAATTGGTCAACAATTTTGTCTTTACGAGCAAGAAGCTTAGCAAGATCAAAATTCACTTCACCTGTAGTAATACCGTGATCAGCTAAATGATGCACTGTATCTTCATAACGATGTGAAGAGTCAAGTAATGCTTTAGAAGGGATACAACCTACGTTTAAGCATGTACCACCTAAAGATGGCTTACCGTTGTGAATACGTTTTTCGATACAAGCGACTTTAAAACCTAGTTGAGCAGCACGAATTGCAGCTTCATAACCACCAGGACCACCGCCAATAACAACAAGATCAAATTGTTGAGACATTGTTTATCTCCATGGTCCGAGATAGAGGATCACTCTATCTCGGTAATATTATTCGAAGAAATTAAAGATCAAGGATGAGTTTAGCTGGTTCTTCTAACAATTCTTTGATTGCTACCAAGAAACCTACTGCTTCTTTACCATCGATCATACGGTGGTCATAAGAAAGCGCTAAATACATCATTGGTAAAATTTCAACTTGACCATTTACTGCCATAGGACGCTCTTGGATTTTATGCATACCCAAGATACCAGTTTGTGGCTGATTCAAAATTGGAGTTGAAAGTAATGAACCGAAAGTACCACCATTAGTAATAGTGAAAGTACCACCAGTCATTTCTTCGATAGATAATTTACCATCACGCGCTTTAGCAGCATAAGCACCAATACCAGCTTCAACTTCTGCATAGCTCATACGATCAGTATCACGTAATACTGGAACAACAAGACCACGATCAGAAGATACTGCAACACCGATGTCATAGTAACCATGATAAACAATATCATCGCCATCAATTGAAGCATTTACCGCAGGATAGCGCTTAAGTGCTTCAGTTACAGCTTTAACAAAGAATGACATGAAGCCCAAACGAGCGCCATGGCGTTTTTCGAACGCATCTTTATATTGCTTACGCAATTCCATGATTGGCTTCATGTTAACTTCATTAAATGTAGTTAACATTGCAGTTTCTTGAGTTGCAGCAAGAAGACGCTCAGCTACACGCTTACGTAAACGAGTCATTGGAACGCGTTTTTCGATACGCTCACCAACAGCTACACTTAACGGAGTAACGTTAGCAGCTGGTTTAGCTTGATGGTTTGCTACATCTTCTTTAGTGATACGACCACCGCGACCAGTACCTTGTACGTCAGCAGCAGCAATACCAGTTTCAGACAAAGCTTTACGAACCGCAGGAGCTTGATCAGATACAGTTTCTGTGCGCTCAACAACAGGAGCTGCACCAGCTTGAGTTTGAGCTGCTGCTTGCTCTACTGCAGGAGCAGCCGCTGCACCAGCACCAGCTTCAAACTGAGCAATCACTTCGTCAGAAAGAACTGTATCGCCTTCACCTTTAATGATTGCAACTAAGCTACCATCTGCAGGAGCAACCACTTCTAAAACAACTTTGTCGGTTTCAATATCACAGATCACTTCATCACGTGATACAGGTTCACCCACCTTTTTGTGCCAAGTTGCGATGGTTCCATCTGCAACAGACTCTGGGAATACCGGTGCTTTAATTTCGGTTGCCATTATTGAGAATCTCCTGATTGTTCAGCTTCGATTGCCAATGCATCATTAATTAGCTGAGCTTGTTGTTTTGCATGCAAGTACGGTGAGCCACAAGCTGGTGCAGCAGAAGCTTCACGACCTGCAAAACTGATACGGATTTGTTTGCCAGATTTTAAGATATCGTCATATAAACGCGGTGCGATAAATAACCAAGCGCCTTGGTTCTTCGGCTCTTCTTGTGCCCAAACAAGTTCTTTCACGTTTGGATATGCAGCCAAGATTTCCGCAAGACGTTGTTCTGGATATGGATATAACTGTTCAATACGTACGATTGCTACGTTAGTTAAGTTTTGTTCACGACGTTTTTCAAGTAAGTCGTAATAAACTTTACCACCACAAAGTACAAGACGAGTTACATCTGACTTATTAATTTGATCGATTTCGTCAATTACAGTTTGGAATGAACCATTTGCAAGTTCTTCTAAAGTAGAAGTTGCAAGTTTATGACGAAGTAAAGATTTCGGTGACATTACGATCAATGGCTTACGAATTGGGCGTACAGCTTGACGACGTAAAGCATGGAAAATCTGTGCAGGTGTCGTTGGAGTGATCACTTGCATGTTATCTTCAGCACATAACTGTAAGAAACGTTCTAAACGAGCTGATGAGTGTTCTGGACCTTGACCTTCGAAACCGTGTGGTAACAACATTGTTAAACCACAAACACGTTCCCACTTAGTCTCACCAGAAGCAATGAACTGGTCAATTACAACCTGAGCACAGTTTACGAAGTCACCAAATTGTGCTTCCCAAATAATTAAGCTCTTAGGAATGGTAGTCGCATAACCATATTCAAATGCAAGAACAGCTTCTTCAGATAGCAAAGAATCGTAAATTGCGAAACGTGGTTGATTTTCTTTGACATGACAAAGTGGAATATACGTTGAACCATCTACTTGGTTATGCAATTTTGCATGACGGTGTGAGAAAGTACCACGCCCAACGTCTTCACCAGTAATACGAACAAGGTAATCTTCATCAATTAAGGTTGCGTAAGCTAAAGTTTCAGCAGCACCCCAGTTCAATGCAATTTCACCAGTTTGCATTTTCACGCGATCTTCAATTACTTTTTGCACTTGACGCTGCATAACAAATCCTTCCGGAAGTTTGCTCATGCCCTCGCCTAATTCTTTTAAGCGATTTAAGTCAAATGAAGTATCCCAATCGTCTGTATAGTCATGACCCAAATAAGGCGTCCAATCAACAAACATTTTTGTATTTGGTTCAAGTACTAAAGCGTTTGCCACATGGTTTCCGGCTTCTAAATCTGCACGGTAATCTTCAACCATTTGGTCTGCTTCAGCACGATCAATTACTTTTTGTTGAACAAGTTGATCTGCATAAAGAGTACGAGTTGTTGCTTTTTTAGCAATCACTTGATACATCAATGGTTGAGTACCAGATGGCTCATCTGCTTCGTTATGACCACGACGACGGTAACAGAACAAGTCAAGCACAACATCTTTACGGAATTCGTGACGGAAATCATGTGCTAATTGAGTAGCAAAGATTACCGCTTCAGGATCATCGCCATTCACATGGAAGATTGGCGTCTGAATCATTTTTGCAACGTCAGTACAATATTCAGTAGAACGTGCATCACGTGGATCAGAAGTTGTAAAACCAACTTGGTTGTTTACGATAATGTGTACAGTACCACCAACCGTATAGCCACGAGTTTGTGACATTTGGAAGGTTTCCATGTTCACACCTTGACCTGCAAATGCAGCGTCACCATGAACAATCACTGGCAATACATCATCACCGCCGATGTCTCTACGACGCACTTGACGTGCACGCACAGAACCTTCAACTACAGGACCAACGATTTCCAAGTGAGATGGGTTAAATGCTAATGCCAAGTGAACTTCGCCACCTGGGGTCATTACATTACTTGAGAAACCTTGATGGTATTTAACGTCACCAGAACCTTTCTTATGAATAGCCTTACCTTCAAACTCGCCAAACAAGTCTGCAGGGTTTTTACCCATAATATTAACAAGAAGGTTTAAACGGCCACGGTGTGGCATACCAATAACAACTTCTTTACAACCAACCGCACCAGCACGTTGAATGATTTCATTCACCATAGGAATAAAAGATTCACCACCTTCTACACCAAAGCGCTTAGCACCAACGTATTTATTACCTAGGTATTTTTCAAGCCCTTCTGCAGCGGTTAAACGCTCCAAGAACCCTTTCTTTTGATCATTTGTAAAATTAAGCTGACCACGAACACTTTCAAGACGCTGTTGAATCCAACGCTTTTCTTTAGTGTCCACGATATGCATATATTCAACACCGATTGAACCACAATAGATTGCTTCCATTGCTTCAATCATTTCAGCAAGCGTTGCTTCGCTTTTGCCAATCTCAAGATTGCCAGTGTTGAATACTGTGTCTAAATCTGATTTGGTTAAACCATGTGCTGAAAGATCTAAATCGGGAATATCTTCACGCTTAGCAAGACCCAATGGATCTAATTTAGCTTTTTGATGTCCACGATTACGATAAGCCGCAATGAGTTGTAAAACGCCAATTTGACGACGTTCATGCTCAGTACTTACAGTGCTTTGTACAACAGGTTGAACACGATTAGCATTACGTCCTAGTAATAGGAATTGCTCACGTACAGCGCTGTGTGGTTGGTCACCCTTTGGATATTTATCGAAATATTGGCGCCAGTCCTCAGCTACAGAGGTTGGGGAAGTCAGGTACTGCTCGTAAAGTTCTTCAATATACGCTGCACTATCAGCGGAAAGTTCAGTGTCAAGACGCAATGCGTCAGCAACTTCTTGCATTTGTGGACCCATTTCCTATTGCAAAAAATATTACAGGCTGCCTTTTAAGCACACCCATGATGCATAATGCCGAATTGGTAAAAAAGGCATTACTTACCCAACAGGTCTTTACGACCATGGGGCGTCATACTACCTAGAGAGAAAACTCCATAGGTAATTAATGAATCACAACACCCTCAATGGCATCATCACTCACCTTATACTCGATTAAAACCGAGCAATTTTTTGCAAATCTTTTTAGAAAAATTAACTTTAAAATTAACTTTTCTAAAATGACTTTAACCATAAAAATTAAGCACAGATCTAAGATCGTGCTACTTAAATTAATTTCACTAGTATACGCTTTTTTCACCTATAACTTTGTGGCAAATCGTATCATGTTCTTAACGAACGATTGATTTTTTTGACACATACCATCTATAAATTGGCGAAATACATATGCGATTTTATCTTTTAATATATGGTGCAATATATAAAAAACTCATCTTTTTCGACCAAAGTCTAAAGTTTACATTATAAAGTTAAAAAAAAACGCACATCAAGGATGTGCGTTTTCTATTTGTGCAGAATTAACCCGCTTGATCTAATAGCATATTACGGATGTGACCGATTGCTTTTGTAGGATTTAGACCTTTAGGACATACTGACACACAGTTCATGATACCTTTACAACGGAACAAACTGAATGGATCATCAAGACGAGCCAAACGATCTGCAGTAGCAGTATCACGAGAATCAATAATAAAACGGTATGCATTCAACAATGCTGAAGGACCCAAGAACTTGTCAGGGTTCCACCAGAATGATGGGCATGAAGTTGAACAACATGCACAAAGAATACATTCATACAAACCATTTAAGTGTTCACGCTCTTCTGGAGATTGTAAACGTTCTTTAGGTGGAGCTGGTTGGTTATTGATCAAAAATGGCTGAATTTTGTCATATTGATCATAGAATTGGTTCATATCAACAACCAAATCTTTAACTACCGGCAAACCTGGTAAAGGACGAATTACGATTTTCTCTGGTAAATCATTTAGGTTTTCTAAACAAGCCAAACCATTTTTACCATTGATATTCACACCATCCGAACCACAAATACCTTCACGGCAAGAGCGACGGAATGTTAACGTTTCGTCCTGAACTTTCAATGCAAGCAATGCATCAAGCAACATACGGTGCTTATCAGTCAATTCAAGCTTGAAAGTTTGCATGTACGGCGCTTTATCCTTATCAGGATCATAGCGGTAGATTTCGAATGTACGAGTACCTCTACTCATCTTTATACTCCCGATTAGAATGTACGTGGTGCTGGCGGAATTGCATCAACAGTCAACGGTTTGAAGCGCACTGGCTTATATTCCAAACGGTTGTCTGATGAATACCATAACGTATGTTTCATCCACTCATCATCACGGCGACCGTATGAATAAGTTGGGTGATCAGCTGGTAATTCATAATCAACTACAGTATGCGCACCACGACACTCTTTACGCGCAGCAGCTGAAATTAGAGTTGCTTTTGCAACTTCATACAAGTTTTCAACTTCAAGCGCTTCAACACGTGCAGTGTTAAATACTCTAGATTTATCTTTCAAGTGAATATTACGTACACGTGGCTCAAGAGCAAGAATCTCTTTTACACCCTTATCAAGCAATGCTTGAGTACGGAATACACCAGCGTGATCTTGAACGATATCACGAATTGCATCAGCAACTTCTTGAGCATTTTCACCAGAAGTTGAGTCATCCAACTTACGTACACGAGCTAGTGTTTGCTCTAATACATCTGTTGGAAGTGGTGCATATTCATCACCATGATGCTTAGTTACGTAATCGATAATGTGCTCACCAGCAGCTTTACCAAATACAACCAAGTCAAGAAGTGAGTTAGTACCTAAACGGTTTGCACCATGTACAGATACGCAAGAACATTCACCAATTGCATAGAAACCTTTTACAGGTTTAGTGTAGTTGTCTGTACCCACTTCAGGTAAACACACCTGACCATGCATATTCGTAGGAATACCACCCATTTGATAATGGATTGTTGGTACTACAGGAATCGCTTCTTTTGTAATATCAACGTTCGCGAATTTTTTACCAATCTCAAATACAGATGGTAAACGCTTCATGATTGTTTCAGCGCCCAAGTGAGTCATATCAAGTAAGATATAATCACCTTTTGGACCACAACCACGACCTTCTTTAATTTCTTGGTCCATAGAACGTGAAACGAAGTCACGTGGAGCCAAGTCTTTTAAAGTCGGTGCATAACGTTCCATGAACGGTTCGCCGTCTTTGTTACGAAGGATTGCACCTTCACCACGACAACCTTCAGTCAACAATACACCAGCGCCCGCAACACCCGTTGGGTGGAACTGCCAGAACTCCATATCTTGTAATGGAATACCAGCACGAGCAGCCATACCAAGACCATCACCAGTGTTGATATAAGCATTTGTTGATGCACGGTAAACACGACCAGCACCACCAGTAGCAAATAATGTCGCTTTTGCTTGGAATACTGAAATGTTACCAGTTTCTTGGTCAATCGCTGTTACACCAAGCACATCACCAGCTTCGTTACGGATCAAGTCAAGAGCGATCCACTCAACGAAGAACTGTGTACCCATTTTCACGTTGCTTTGATAAAGCGTGTGCAATAACGCATGACCTGTACGGTCAGCAGCAGCACAAGCACGTGGAACTGGCTTATCACCATAGTTAGCAGAGTGACCACCGAACGGACGTTGGTAAATTGTACCATCGGCGTTACGGTCAAACGGCATACCCATGTGTTCAAGTTCATACACAACTTTTGGTGCTTCACGACACATAAATTCAATTGCGTCTTGGTCACCTAACCAGTCAGAACCTTTTACTGTATCGTAAAAATGGAAATGCCAGTTATCTTCTTGCATATTACCTAACGACGCACCGATACCACCTTGAGCAGCTACAGTGTGCGAACGTGTAGGGAAAACTTTAGTGAGTACTGCAACTTTCAAACCCGCTTGAGCGAGTTGGTAAGATGCACGCATACCAGAACCACCACCACCAACGATAACTGCATCGAAAGTGAGGTTTTGAATATTTGAATAATCTTCTTTAGGGGTTATCGCGCCCATGATGTCTTCCTATCAATTCGCCCAGAAAATCTGGATACCCCAGATTGCGTACACAAACACTGCAATAATGACAGCCGTCGTCAGTACAAGGCGTAAACCTTTCGCTGAAGGACCCATTTGACGAGTAGTGACATAGTCAGTAAAAACTTGCCACATACCAATCCATGCGTGTGCGATAAGCGATAAAATTGCCAATAAAGAAAAAATCTTCATTGGTAATGTCATCATGAAACCAGCCCATTGTTGATAGTCAAATCCACCTTTGCAGAGAATCCAACCCAAAAGAACAACAGTATAGGCTGCTAGTACAACCGCACTTACACGCTGGATAAACCAATCACGAGAACCTGAACCAGTTAAACCTGTAGCACTTTTCATTAGAACATAATCCATACAAAGGCTGCGATAATAGCTACCACAGATAAGATCAATGAAATTGTCGCTGCAATACGACCACTTTGCAGTTCTTCAGCAAAACCTAAATCTGCAAGTAAGTGCTTCACTCCAGCAATAAAGTGGAATAGCAAGCCGGCTACAAATACCCAAACGATAAAACGTACAAGGATATTTCCAAACACGACATTTTTAACGTAGTCAAATCCTTCTGGTGAAGATAATGATTTATCTAAAATCCATAAGAGAACTGGTACTAATAAGAAAACGATGACACCTGATAAACGGTGTAAAATTGATGCAATAGCCACGGGTGAGCGTAAATTTACCGCTAACACCTGACCCATGGACAAATTGACAGGTCTGTTGCTTTTCACAGCGGGCATCCTGTAGGTAGAAACTCCGACCGGAGTTTGTTGAATTAATTCCAAGGAAAGCTGGCATTGTTAGGCAAGCACAGCTCATGCCTAACCTATAAACGACACTGAATTATAAAACGCGAAGTATCAAAATACAAACAATCCACTTTACCATTTAAGCAAAAAACAATTAAATAAGAATCATTAACAATGATATCACCCTATTAACCCTATTAAAAAGCTACACATAGTTCTATCATGTTATTGTTTAAAATAACTTTTTATTTAATTTCATTTTTTCTGAAATTTCTTTTAAATAAGTAAGTTTTAGACTAAAGATAAAGTTATAAATTCATCATATAAATAAAAAAATGTTAGTAACACCTCATATTTTCAATAAAAGCTACAATTCGAATAAGTGAAGGTACTTATATTCAACTCAAATCAGTCAATCTAAAATACGATGGGGAAAGCAATTTTTACCAAAAATAAGAGTAATTATTATTTTAACGCCGTTCAATTAGCTATTTTTTATACAATTAAACTTAAAAAAACAGCAATATTCTTTGTTACAACTAAATAAAAACAGAGTTTTTTTTGATTAGCAATTTGAAATTACACCATGAGTTTTATGATTTTTTTAATTGGATTGGCATTTTCTACCGCCTTATCATTTCTCATCTTAATTTTAAAATTTGCTTACAATTGTACTCATACTTCATTTTTTTTCTGCACGTTGTTGTTGAATTGACTTATTATACCATCCCGATGCAGTGATTTTACTGACTTTTTTTCTCGGGTCTTGATGACTAACTCTCTGTGGGATCGTCATTTTTTATCCATAAGTATAATTGACAAAATTTCAGTACTCACTAATCTTATAGCAAATTTTGACACCGTCTGATTCGCACATGAGAACATTAGGATTTCGGGTCAGATCAACATTCACCAGGACAGGAGATCTATTGAATGTCTGAAGCAAATGGCAAAAAAGCCGTATTACATCTTGATGGCAAAGAAATTGGATTACCAATCTACAGTGGCACTTTAGGTCCAGATGTAATTGATGTCAGCAGCATATTGAAAGAAGGTCATTTTACTTTCGATCCTGGTTTTATGGCGACAGCTGCATGCGAGTCTAAAATTACGTTCATTGATGGCGACAAAGGTATTTTATTACACCGCGGTTACCCAATTGATCAGTTAGCAACTCAAGCAGACTATCTTGAAACTTGTTATTTATTATTAAATGGCGAGCTCCCAACTGCTGAACAAAAAACAGAATTTGATGCCAAAGTTCGTGCTCATACGATGGTTCACGATCAAGTTAGCCGTTTCTTCAATGGTTTCCGTCGTGATGCTCATCCTATGGCAATCATGGTTGGTGTTGTTGGTGCATTATCTGCGTTCTATCACAACAATCTTGACATTGAAGACATCAATCACCGTGAAATCACTGCGATTCGTCTAATTGCAAAAATTCCAACACTTGCTGCTTGGAGTTACAAATACACAGTAGGTCAACCATTCATCTATCCACGTAATGACTTAAATTACGCGGAAAACTTCTTACACATGATGTTTGCTACTCCTGCTGACCGTGATTACAAAGTAAATCCTGTTCTTGCTCGCGCAATGGATCGTATCTTCACGCTTCATGCTGATCACGAACAAAATGCTTCGACATCTACAGTACGTCTTGCTGGTTCTACTGGTGCAAACCCATACGCATGTATCTCTTCAGGTATTTCTGCGCTTTGGGGACCTGCTCACGGTGGTGCAAACGAAGCTGTTCTTAAGATGCTTGATGAAATCGGCAGTGTAGAAAACGTTGCTGAGTTCATGGAAAAAGTAAAACGTAAAGAAGTTAAGCTCATGGGCTTCGGTCACCGTGTGTACAAAAACTTCGACCCACGTGCTAAAGTCATGAAACAAACTTGTGACGAAGTTCTTGAAGCATTAAATATCAATGATCCTCAATTAGCGCTTGCTATGGAACTTGAACGTATTGCATTGAACGACCCGTACTTTGTTGAACGTAAACTTTACCCTAACGTAGACTTCTACTCAGGTATCATCCTTAAAGCGATTGGTATCCCAACAGAAATGTTTACGGTAATCTTTGCACTTGCACGTACAGTAGGTTGGATCAGCCACTGGTTAGAAATGCACAGCGCACCATACAAAATCGGTCGTCCTCGTCAGCTTTACACTGGCCCGACTCAGCGCGACATCAAACGTTAATATTCGAAAGAAAATTAATGATAAAAAAGCTGCCTTCTGGCAGCTTTTTTTATTGTGGTATTTTCAATTCAATTTACAAACTTATTCTTCGTCAAACACGCTTAGTAAATGATGACTAATTCCATCAGCCCTCAACCAAGCCAACTCATAACTCGCTTTGGCCAAAGCTAGAACACGTCTTTCAAATTCAACCCATATTGTTTTGACTTGAGACTCTGAAATACCCAAACCACTTTCTGTTGCCAGATGCTTATTTTTTTCACATATTTTCAAAGCATGATAAAGCTTGCGGCCTTTACTCGCCCCTTCCATCAACCGAACACGCTTACTTAAAATAAATCCCTCTACATGCTGTAAGTTCGCATGAGGTAACATAGGTACTAAAATTTGATTCAACTGATCATCTAAGCGCTTCCACACAGCCAAGCGTTGCTCTGCTGTATAAGTATTCCATTGAATCACTTCGTGGTTAAAACGACGACAACCACGGCAAACCTGATCACCAAAAACTGTTGAACAACGCCCTGCACATGGGGTGAGAGAGAGCATTCGATGATCATTACTCAAAACAAACTCCTTAAATAAACCATATACTTTTTATGGTTTTCTCGCTTATTACACATTTTCGCGCTAAAATATGCGCCTTAAATTTATATCTTAATACATTTGGAGTTTTCCATGAACGCTACTGTAGAACAGCTTGCACCTGTAGAACAGCAAGCGACCACAGGTTGGGTTGTTGCCGCACTATATCAATTTAAAGAAGTTCAAGATCCTAAAGATCTTCAGCAACGTCTCTTAGACTTAGTGAAAACAATTAACCTTTGTGGAACTCTGATTGTAGCAGGTGAAGGAATTAATGGTACTGTTGCAGGCGACCGTGTAGCGATTGATAGCCTTTATCAATTTTTACTCAATGAAGGTTTTGCCTCTATGGAATATAAAGAATCCCATAGCTCTGACAAGCCTTTCCGCAAAATGAAAATTAAACTTAAAGATGAAATTGTGACTTTAGGTGTTGAAGTTAAACCTCGTGACTTAGTTGGTCACTATCTTGATCCAAAAGAATGGAATGATTTAATTGCACGTGATGACGTAATTTTAATCGATACGCGTAATGATTATGAATATAAAGCGGGTACTTTCAAAGGGGCAATCGACCCTAAAACTGAGACATTCCGCGAGTTTCCAGAATATGTTAAGAAAGAATTAGAGCAACATAAAGATAAAAAAATTGCCATGTTCTGTACAGGCGGTATTCGCTGTGAAAAATCTACGTCTTTACTTCTGCAAGAAGGCTTTAAAGAGGTTTATCACCTTAAAGGCGGAATTCTTAAATATTTAGAAGAAACCCCTGCCGATGAAAGTTTATGGGAAGGCGAATGTTTCGTTTTTGACGGACGTACTGCTGTAACTCATGGCGTTGAAGAAGGCGTAAATATTAAATGTCATGCTTGTGGTTGGCCATTAACTCCAGAAGAGTCTGCTTTACCAAGTTATGAACATGGTGTTTCTTGCGTATATTGCATCAACAAGACCACTGAAAAACAAAAAGCGGGTTTCCGTATGCGCCAGTCACAAATTGCTGCTGCAAAGCGTAAACGTCTGTAAGACACTATTAGGAAGTTTTCAGAAGGCATTTAGATTTCTAAATGCCTTTTTTATCTTTATATAATTAAATTTTTCTAAATAAAAAACGCCCTAGAAAGGACGTTATTTACTTAAATTTTTAAAGTTTAATTTGGCGTATGATACATCAAGTATAATTCATTCAAATTATCTGGAATTTCTTCTGCCAGTTCATCCATTAACTGTCCATTGCGACGGAAAGATTCCATCTGTGGATCTTCTTCATCAATTCCACTAAATACCATCATTGGCAAAGTTAAATCAATTAATTGTTCTTCATATTCAGGGGCAAACCATGCCTCTTCATTTAAGAACATTGCATCAACAAATCCCACACTCCAGTCGCCTAAGCTAGATTCAACATCAGCTTCTTCAATTTCAAATGGAAATGCAATTCCATTTTCATTTGCTAAGTCTTGTCGAATTGATTCTAACCATGCCTTGATTTGCTGAATAATTTCAGCAGGAACCTTTTTATGGTTATTATCAAACAGCTCATCTAACCAACGGTCAAACTTAGGGCCTACTGCAATTGCACACAGAAAACCATGAGTCGCAGCGAAATCTAGACCATACTCATTGTGGTCTCCATCTAGATATTCACTTAATTGGTCTAAAACTAACGCACTCATTGTGTTACCTGACTATAAAAAAGAAATCTACGATAGCATAGCATTTAAGCTGACGATGCCCTATTCAGATTTGATTAGTCTTCATCATCAAGATCATCATCGTCTAAATCATAATCAAAATCTTTCAACTCACGCTCTAAACGGCGTTGAGCTAATAGATCATCAATTAATCTACGTTTTTCTAATGATTCTTTTGCAGTGATTTTGCCTGATGACTCATCAAAACCGACATCATCATCATCACCGTAGTTATCATCTAGTTCAAAATCTGTAGAAGACACTAAAACTACCTCTAATGAAAAAATGTGAATGGGTCTAGGCGCTATTTATCGCTCTTACAGAATCATGTCAAGTTTTATTTATATTTTTTTCATTAAACTGCATATTTGTACTTTTTTTCACCCGAAAAATTGTGTATTTATAAAACTGAACTATTTTTTTGATCAAGAAAAAATTCTATGATCTTTTCGATGATTTAAGCTTGAAAAAAATGATTTTAGCCCAATATTCAAAAAACAGACGTGAATTCAAAGATATTTTTTATTTAACGGTTACCGACCAAAGCCAAAACATTTCAAGCAAATTGTGCTATCATGCACGGTTTTTCACTGCCACAGATTCAACGAAGAGTAAGCAAAGATGAGCGATATGCATTCCCCTACTTCTCAAGTAGCGGCTCTGATTAGCCGAGGCAAAGAACAAGGTTACTTAACTTACGCTGAGGTTAACGATCATCTGCCGGACTCGATTACTGAAAGCGAACAGATTGAAGACATTATTCAAATGCTTCAAGACGTTGGTATTCCTGTACACGAGCGTGCACCTGAATCTGACGATACCATGTTCGGTGAGTCAACTGACACAGCCGATGAAGTTGCTGAAGAAGAAGCTGCTGCCGTACTTGCATCGGTTGAAAATGAGCCTGGACGTACGACAGACCCTGTACGTATGTACATGCGTGAAATGGGTACAGTTGAACTGTTAACCCGTGAAGGTGAAATCAGCATTGCTAAACGTATTGAAGAAGGGATTCGTGATGTCCTTAATTCAATTGCGTACTGGCCAAATGCTGTTGAAGTTGTATTAAAAGAATATAATGATTTCTTAACTGGCGAACGCCGCCTTGCCGATATTTTATCTGGCTATCTTGATCCGGAAACTGACGAAGATATTCCTGAGGTTCTAGAAGAAGAAACAGAACTTGAGGAAGATGCACCAGCAACACCAGCAAAAGAAGTTAAGCTTGACGATGACGAAGAAGATGAAGAGTCAGAAAGCGATGACGACTCTGAAGGTGAGTCTGGTCCAGACCCTGAAGTTGCAAAAGTTCGTTTTAATGAACTTGAATCTGCATGGACTAAAACAAAAGCTGTTATTGAGAAACATGGCCGTAACAGCCCAGAAGCAGATGAAGCTTTAGAATCTTTAGCCACTGTATTCATGATGTTTAAATTTACACCACGTTTATTTGACATTATCTCTGAAATGATTCGTGGTACACATGAGCAAATTCGTGCCAACGAACGTGAAATTATGCGTTATGCAGTACGTCGTGGCCGTATGGATCGTACTCAATTCCGTACTTCTTTCCCTAAGCAAGAATCTAATCCAGCTTGGTTAGATGAACAAATTGCTAAAGCTCCTGCTGAAATCAAGGTGCATTTAGAAAAGGTTCGTCCGGATGTTTTAGCATTCCAGCAAAAGATTGCAGATATCGAGAAAGAACTTAGTTTAAGCGTTGCTGAAATTAAAGATATTTCTAAACGTATGGCGATTGGTGAAGCGAAAGCACGCCGCGCTAAGAAAGAAATGGTAGAAGCCAACCTTCGTTTGGTAATTTCGATTGCGAAGAAATATACCAACCGTGGTTTACAGTTCCTTGACTTGATTCAAGAAGGGAACATTGGTTTGATGAAAGCTGTAGACAAGTTTGAATATCGTCGTGGATATAAATTCTCGACTTATGCAACTTGGTGGATTCGTCAGGCGATTACCCGTTCGATTGCAGATCAAGCTCGTACAATTCGTATTCCTGTACATATGATTGAAACGATTAACAAGATCAACCGTGTATCTCGTCAATTGTTACAAGAAATGGGCCGTGAACCGACACCTGAAGAATTAGGTGAACGTTTAGAAATGGACGAAGTGAAGGTTCGTAAGGTACTTAAAATTGCCAAAGAACCGATCTCGATGGAAACACCTATTGGTGATGATGAAGATTCGCATCTTGGCGATTTCATTGAAGATCAAAACATCACTTCTCCAATTGATGCTGCGACTTCAGAAGGCTTAAAAGAAGCAACACGCGAAGTACTTGAAAACTTAACTGAACGTGAAGCAAAAGTATTGAAGATGCGTTTTGGTATTGATATGCCAACCGATCATACACTAGAAGAAGTGGGCAAGCAGTTTGACGTAACACGTGAACGTATTCGTCAGATTGAAGCGAAAGCGTTGCGTAAATTGCGTCACCCTTCTCGTTCTGAACACTTACGTTCTTTCTTGGAAAATGACTAAGTTTTGAAAGCTTGAAATTTCAAAACCAAGCCCCATTTAATAGAAAGAGCTATAAACGCCTGCGATAATGCAGGCGTTTCAAATCATGAGGTAACTTATGTTAGACCGCACTCCATCTCGCGAACTACAAGAACATCTTTGGGTATTTCCGATGGATTATCCAATTAAACTTATTGGCGATGCGGGTGAAGAATTACGTGTTGCTGTAGTTGATATTTTGGTAAAACATTTTCCAGACTTCGACCACTCAACACTTAAAGTTCAAGAATCTCGCACCGGCAAGTATCATTCTTTAACAGCACAATTGCGCTTTGAAGAATTAGAACAAGTTCACGCACTTTATGCTGACTTGGCTGCTTGTCCGCAGATTAGAACTGCGCTTTAATTTTAAGTTCTTCAATCAATACCACAGTCAGATATTCTTACTGTGGTATTTTTTTGGGAAATTTTTAAGCAATTCAACAGTAAAAAACAATATAAATATTTAGAACTCCTATTATAAAATCCTTTAAAATTACAAGGTTTTCGGTTTCTATCTTGCAGCTATTAACTGGGTGCCGCATAAACTAACTTATAGGAATATATTGTGATGAGCCTTGATAAACCAAACTTGATTATTCGGCAATGGAACGATTTACAAGATTATCAAAGCAAATTTGAAACCATGAAACTCTTAACAAATGAGCGCGATCAAGATACGCCTGATGAGTTATGGTTACTTCAACATCATAATGTCCTAACACAAGGTCAAGCCGGTAAGCCAGAACACATTCTAATTTCATCAGACATTCCTGTAGTACAAACCGACCGTGGCGGACAAGTGACTTGGCATGGCCCCGGTCAACTCGTGGCCTACTTCATGTTCGATCTTAATCGTCTAAAGTGGAACGTACGTACATTGGTCAGTTTTGCTGAACAATTTATGATAGATATTTTGAAAAAATATGAAATTGAGGCTTACGCCAAGCCCGATGCACCCGGCGTCTATGTCGATGGCCGTAAGATTGGTTCCTTAGGTTTTAAAATTCGTCGTGGCCGTAGTTACCATGGATTAGCATTAAATCTGGACTGTGCCTTAGATGGATTCCAAACTATCAACCCTTGTGGTTATGCAGGTTTAGAAATGGTGCGTATACAAGATTTAGTGACTCCCTATCCATCATTTGGTCAACTTTGCCAAGACTTTATTGAGTATATTAATAGCACTGGGTACTTTAATGACCCTAAAGTCAAATATGAATAAATCGCTTTGCGATGAAATAAAAATGGATTAGAGTAATTACTCTAAAATTACTTTTGCATAATTTTAAGAAGGGATAGCAAGTGATTTCAACAAAAGCTGTAAAGCCCACTCTGCAACTTGCCTACGTGAAGCTGATGATGGATGTCATCGGGCGTGGCTTAGTCATGGCAAGTCAAGTAGATAGTGAAATACAAGAGGAAATCTCTAAATTTCCAGTTCACTTTGTAATTTCAATGAATGTTTTCCCTAATGGACCAGCATTTTTTGCGCGAGTGACAGAAGACAAACAGTTAGAGCTACTTAAAAGAGCTGAAAGAAAACCTGACTTAACGATTACTTTTAAGCATGTAACTCATGCATTTCTGGTTTTCTCTTTTCAGGAAAGTACAGCTCAAGCATATGCTCATGACCGTATGATTGCAGATGGAGATGTATCAGCAGGGATTCGCTTTGTTCGTTGCTTAAATAGAATGGAATCTCTTATTTTACCAAAATTGGTAGCATCACTCGCAGTTAAAGAATACCCAACCGAACTCACCCTAAAAGAAAAATTTAACGAAGCTGCCAATATTTATTTAAAAGTAGCCAAGTCTTACTTCAAGCGGAGCGCATAACATGGCCAAACCATATTACGAATTTTTTTGTCCTGTAAAAGTCATTGCTGGCAATACTGCGTTAGAACATATTCCGTTTGAACTTGCGTCTTTAGGTGCAAAGCGTCCTCTTATCATTACCGATAAAGGTGTCCGTGCAAATGGCCTACTAAACCCTATTGAAGCTGCATTTAGTACGACTGATGCTGTAATTGGTCATATCTTTGATGATGTTCCACCAGATTCAAGTTTAGAAGTCGTTCGTCTTGCAGCGGAAGCTTATCGTAACAATAAATGTGATGCGATTATTGCTGTAGGTGGTGGTTCTGTTATTGATACCTCTAAAGCAACGAATATTTTAGTCTCAGAAGGTGGAGATGATCTTCTGCAATATTCTGGTGCGCATAACTTACCAAAACCATTAAAACCATTTTTTGTAATTCCAACAACTTCAGGCACAGGTTCAGAAGTTACAATGGTTGCAGTTGTTTCCGATATACAAAGAAATGTGAAATTAGCTTTCACTTCTGCATATTTAATGCCACATGCTGCAATTTTAGATCCACGTATGACGCTTACCCTACCTCCGCATTTAACCGCAATGACAGGAATGGATGCTTTAACGCATTGTGTGGAGGCTTATACATGTTTAGGCGCGAATCCAATAAGTGATGCTTATGCAAGTGCTGGAATTAAAAAGATCAGTGAAAATCTATTTCATGTCTTAGATAACCCAAATGACTCACAAGGCCGCTTAGAGTTAGCACAAGCTTCAACTATGGCGGGCATTGCATTTTCTAATTCAATGGTAGGGCTTGTACACTCTTTAGGACATGCTTTAGGTGCAGTTGCTCACCTCCCCCATGGTTTATGCATGAACTTATTCTTACCTTATGTACTTGAATATAACAAACAAGTGAATGGTCAGAAAATTGGTGAGTTATTATTACCACTCGCTGGTGCGGATATTTATGCACAAACTCCAGCAACCCAGCGTGCAGATAGAGCAATTGCGACAATTTTGGCAATGCGTGATCGCCTATTTAGTTTAACCAAGTTACCACGCACCTTACGTGAAACAGGCAAAGTAACTGAAGCACAACTTGATGAAGTGGCAGAAAAAGCACTAAATGATGGCTCAATTATTTACAACCCGAAAGAAGCAAGCTTAAAAGATATCCGAGATATCTTACAAAAAGCTTGGTAATTCGATAAGCCAAACTTCAAGAAAATCTATAAAGGTCTGATTTATATATTAAATCAGACCTTTTTTATGACTAAGAATTTTTAGTCATTATTTTATTTGGAATATATGGCAAAAAATTTGCTAAAAAATAGATGAAAGTACTGACAATTTATATCAATTTAGGATAGATTGGCGCACTTTATCTTTTTCTGTAGGGGGGATCGTTCGTCTCAAACGATCCTTAACACCAAGCTGATCCTTGATCAACGATTATGAGGATAACGCCGTTGACAAATTTATCTGGGACTAAACCAACAGCTAAGCTTCAAAAGAATCTTGTGCTTTGGCATATTGTTATTATTGGTTTAGCTTACATTCAGCCATTAACGTTATTTGATACTTTTGGTTTAGTATCAGAGCGAAGTGGTGGTCATGTACCAACTTCCTACATTTTTGCATTAGTCGCAATTTTATTAACATCGATCAGTTATGGACATATGATTAAGCGCTACCCTTCTTCTGGGTCAGCTTATACGTATGCTCAAAAATCAATTCACCCTAATGTTGGCTTTATGGTGGGTTGGTCTTCTTGGTTAGACTATTTACTGTCACCGCTTGTTAATATTATCTTGGCAGATATTTACCTAAGAGCTCTTTTTCCAGAAGTAAATAACTGGTTATGGGTGATTGGTTTAACAACGCTTATGACTGTTATTAATTTATTTGGTGCACGGTTCGTTGCACGTTTTAACAGTACGATTGTTATTATTCAGCTTGGCGTAATTTTTTATTTTGTTTATCAAGTATATATTTTACTTACTCAAGGTGTATATGCAGATGGAACTTTAAATCCAGATAAAGCTGCATTGTGGTCACTCACTCCTTTTTGGAACGATATGACGTCTGTCAGTTCTTTAATTGCTGGCGCGACCGTACTCTGCTTCTCTTTTACCGGTTTTGATGCTTTATCATCTCTTGCTGAAGAAACAAAAGATGCAGAAAAAACGCTACCAAAAGCTATTTTTTCGACAGCATTACTTGCAGGTATTATTTTCATTGTAAGTACTTACTTCATCCAATTATATTTCCCAAGTAACCCAAATACTTACTTCAATCCTTTAGATGAATCACAACCTGTGATGGTCGCTGCGATTGGTAGTTTGATGTTTAAAACTTTGGTTTTATATTTTGCTGTAGTCGCTGTGATGGCATCAGGTATTTCTGCCCATGCGGGTGTATCACGTTTAATGTATGTGATGGGACGCGATGGCGTTATCAACAAGAAATTATTTGGTCATATTAGTCCAAAATTGCATACTCCAACTTACAACATTCTTATTGTTGGTGTAGTTGCTTTATCTGCTGGCTTTTTAGATCTTGAGCATATTGTTAACTTAATTAGTTTTGGTGCCTTAACTGCTTTTAGTTTCGTTAACTTCTCTGTGGTTTCTCGCTATGCTCTAAGAGATGGTAAGAATAAATCGCTTAAAGACATCATTAATTATATTGTTATACCAACGCTTGGTTTTGCCAGTGTGTTTATGATGTGGTTAGAGATTGATAAGCTTGCCTTACAAATTGGCTTAGCTTGGGCCGTGATTGGTGTAGGTTATCTTGCCTATAAAACCAAAGGCTTCAAATATAATGCTCCGCAACATAACGAGCATGAGTAATAAAAAAGGCGCTTTAAGCGCCTTTTTTATGGTCAAATTAACCGTAAATCTTATTCACAATACTTTGTACACGTTGAGCATAAACTTTTGCTGTTTCAAGATCACCTGTCGGTATTTCTTCTACACTTGCATCTGAAGGCGATTGAACTAAAAGCCCTACTGAACCACCCAAGTTATTTACATCTTCACGTGTTGCAGTTTTTGTATTCGCAGGTAATAAACCAAGACTTACCCAAATCCCACCATGCTGCGATGCTAAAGTTTGTAATTGAATAAGCGTTACTTGCTTATCCCCATTTAAGCTCGCGCTATTTGTGAAACCTGCAAATACTTTATCTTGCCAGCCACGCGTAAACCACACTTTAGAAGTTGCATCAGCAAACTTTTTAAACTGCCAAGGCGCTGTACCCATATATGTTGGAGCACCAAAAACAATCCCCTTCGCATCATTTAATGTCTGCCAATCCTGTTCAGTAATATTACCTTCCTGGTCAATCTGGATGAGCTGAGCATTAATTTCGTTTGCAAAAGTTTCAGCCACTACTTTGGTGTGGCCATAACCAGAGAAATATACAACCGCGATATTAGAGTTAGACATGGGAGAGAACCTTTGTTTTATTAAATTCCACTTTATGATATATTTTAGAAACTAGGTGTCAATTAGTTACTAGTTGGTAACTAGTGTATTTTTTCGAAAAATTATAGGTAAATGGTATGAATGAATGTCTAAAATATAATATTTTTCAACAACATTGCCCTGCTCGTCTATTTTTTGAAAAAATTGCAGATAAATGGGTTTTATTAATTTTAAATGTTCTTGAAGAGGAAACTCAGCACTTCAATTTGCTCAAAAAGAATATTCAAGGTATTTCCCCTAAAGTCTTATCACAGAAGCTAAAAATGCTGGAAAGAGACGGTTTCATTGAGCGAAAAATTCAAAATACATCCCCGATTCGTGTTGATTATTCACTCACTGCCTTAGGACAAAATGTAGCTGCGATGGCGTTCCAATTAAAGGAATGGGCCGAAACCAATATTGAACAGGTTTTAGCAGCTCAAATCGTTTATGATGAAAAGGTACTAGAACAAGCTTAAGTAAATTAAAAAAATAAGGCCCTTACTGGCCTTATTTTTATTTAGAAATTTAACAACTTATCCCAAGTTTTTAAAACCTTGCTGACGCCATGCTTCATAAACAATAACGGCTGTTGCATTAGATAAATTTAAACTTCTTGAATTTTCTGCCATCGGCAAACGAATCCACTGTTCTTGTGGAAACATTAGACGAACATGCTCTGGTAAACCGCGCGTTTCAGGCCCCATCAATAAAGCTACAGGTCGATTTAAATCAACTGTATGCGGAGTTGCAGAACCTTTAGTGGTGAGTGGAAAAACATGCTCAACGCCTTTGGCTTTTAGATCTGCAAGACACAGTTCAATGTTAGCCCAAATTTGCATACGCGCCCATTCATGATAATCAAGGCCTGCTCTTTTGAGCTTTTTATCATCTAATTCAAAACCTAGAGGTTTGATTAAATGCAACTGTGCGCCCGTATTAGCACATAAACGAATGATATTGCCTGTATTGGCAGGAATTTCAGGCTCGTATAGGACAACATGAATCACAAATTTTCTCGACTTTAATAGCAAACAATAAGTTCAGATGAACTTATTGCCATTTTAACTGTTCACGTAAACTTACCACTTCACCAATAATGGTTAAAGTCGGCGCTACGATATGATGTTCAGACACCTTAGTTGCAATATCAGCTAATGTTCCAACAATAACTTTTTGCTCTGGTGTAGTTCCTTTAGAGATTAAAGCAACTGGCATATCAGCGCGTTGTCCATGAGCAATAAGTTGCTCACAAATGCGTTCCAAGCCAACTAATCCCATATATAAAACTAAAGTTTGATTTTCATAAACCAGTTCATTCCAAGGGAGCTCAGGTGAACCTTCCTTTAAATGCCCAGTTAAGAAACGAACACTTTGTGCATAATCACGATGTGTTAGCGGAATACCCGCATAAGCTGAACAGCCTGATGCTGCGGTTATACCCGGCACAACTTGAAAAGTGACATTTGCCTCAACTAACTCTTGAATTTCTTCACCACCACGCCCAAAGATAAACGGATCACCACCTTTTAGACGGCAGACACGCTTGCCCTTTTGAGCATATTCAACCAGTAAAGCATTGATCCCATCTTGTGGAACAGAGTGATTTGAACGGGCTTTACCTACATAAATTTTGGTCGCATCACGCCGACAAAGCTCTAAGATCGGTGCAGACACCAAACGATCATAAATCACAACGTCGGCTTGCTGCATAAGACGCAATGCTTTTAATGTCAGTAGTTCAGGATCACCTGGTCCAGCACCTACCAAATAAACTTCACCTTTGGGTGCCGTCCATTCTGTTAAGGCTTGCTGAATCAAATCATTTGCTACATCCAGATTGTCATTAAAGACTTGTTCTTTTAATGGACTGGCATATAAGTTTTCCCAAAAGATTCGACGCTCGTCTGGGTTAATAATTTTTTCTTTTACTTGCTTACGCCATTGGCCTGAAAATTCAGCCAACTTACCCATACCGTGCGGGACAATCGTTTCTATTTGAGTACGAAGTTGTCTGGATAAAACTGGTGATGCGCCATTTGAGGCAACAGAAATGATCAATGGAGAACGGTCAATAATCGCTGGAACCATAAAACGGCAGTGTGGAATATCATCTACACTATTTACCAGTAAATTACGCGCTTCACATTGCTCAAAAACAGCTTTGTTGACCTGTGCATCGTTGGTTGCCGCAATGACTAATCTATAAGGTGTATCTAAAAAATTTTCGGCAAAGGTCTCGGCAAAATACTGCCCTCCAGTCGCCTGAACCAACTCTAAAAGTTGATCTTCAATTGCTGGAGCAATAATATCAATTACTGCCCCTGCTTTGGCTAATAGATTTGCTTTGCGCAGCGCAATATGCCCACCACCCACAATCAGACAACGTTGCTTTTGCAACTTTAAAGAGATTGGAAAAATATCCACCTTAAGCCTCTACATTAATCATCTGATTTTGGTTAAGCAAAAACCGTGCACAATTTAGATGCAAAGCTTAATCAATAAATGTTAAACCACCCATATATGGGCGTAATACTTCTGGAATCTCGATAGAACCATCTTCACGTTGGTAATTTTCCATTACAGCAAGCAAAGTACGGCCAACTGCCAGACCTGAACCATTCAAAGTATGCACCAATTCGGTCTTCTTTTGATCCATTCTGTAGCGTGCTTTCATACGGCGTGCCTGAAAATCCCCCATATTAGAGCAGCTTGAGATTTCACGATAAGTATTTTGGCTTGGAACCCAAACTTCCAAGTCGTAAGTTTTAGTCGCACCGAAGCCCATATCACCACCACAGAGCAAAATTTTGCGGTATGGCAAACCAAGTGCCTGCAAAATGCCCTCAGCATGTGCAGTAAGGTCTTCAAGTGCCTGCATAGAAGTTTCAGGTTTAACGATTTGCACCATTTCAACTTTATCAAACTGATGCTGACGAATTAAACCACGAGTATCGCGACCATAAGAACCAGCTTCACTACGGAAACATGGTGTATGCGCTGCATATTTTAATGGCAAGCGCTCAATATCAATAATCTCATCACGCACGAAGTTAGTAACAGGAACTTCTGCTGTCGGGATGAGGTAATATTCTTTTTCGCCCTGAAGTTTAAATAAATCTTCTTCAAATTTTGGTAATTGACCTGTACCACGAAGTGAATCAGCATTTACCAAGTAAGGCACATAAGCTTCAGTATAGCCATTCTTTAAAGTATGGGTATCAAGCATGAACTGCGTTAAGGCACGTTGTAGACGCGCTAAAGAGCCCTTTAATACGCTAAAACGTGAACCAGTTAATTTGGTTGCAGTTTCAAACTCTAAACCGCCCATCCACTCGCCTAAATCAGTGTGATCTTTGATTTCAAAATCAAACTGACGAGGTGTACCCCATTTTAAAATTTCAACGTTATCATCTTCATCTTTACCAGCAGGAACAGATTCATCTGGTAAGTTAGGAATGCTAAGCGCTTTTTGCTCAATCTCGTTTTGTAGCTCTGATAAGGCAACTTCAGCAGCTTTGATTTCATCACCAATCGCTTGCATACGCGCCATGATTTCAGATGCATCACCACCGGATTTTTTAATCTGACCCACTTGTTTTGCACCGGCATTACGTTCTGCCTGCAATTTTTCAGTTTTTGATTGCAATTCTTTACGGCGAGTTTCTAAAGAAGCCCATTCTTGAACATCTAATTGAACACCACGTTTTGCCAAAGCCGCATTAACAGCTTCAATATTATTTCTGAGTAACTTAGGGTCGATCATAATCAATCATAATATGGGTAAAAAACTGGCTATAGTGTAAGGCCTTAACACTAAAAAATATAGTGATCATCTTCATAACGAATAGCTTTCACACAATTGTTAGAATAGATCACCTATTTTATAAGTTATAGTTTGGCACACTTGGCAAATACTCAGATTTAATGAACTTAGCTGCCTCAGAATATGGCAATGTTAATTCAGTCATCCCTTCTGCATAAGAAGCCAACTCGTAAATTGGGTAAACAAAAACAACCCCATTTGCGCCATAGTAGAAATTATCGCTGAGTTGCAGTTTTTCACGGCTGATATTGTGCTCTTGAAGCCAATTTGTATTCGCATCAAAAAGTGCATCGACTAACTGTTTTTCGACATCTGGCTGAATCAGTTCAGCAACAGTAATGTGTTTTTTATTTAATAAATCAAAATTCACAAATTCTTGATGAGACATACCGTGTGCTGCGCCAGCAGAGTACGAATAAGTCTGGAATGCAAAGGTTGCAAGATTATAATTTTGCCCTAAATAGCGAACATAAATTGCACTTTGACTTGAACGCGGTTCACCCTCAGGTACATCAACCGGCTGATCAGCTAAATTTGCAAAAGCATTCGGATCTGCTTTCTTTATACGATTGGTAAAGTAATCATTAATCCACTTTTGATTGGTTTGTACTGTTTGAAAGTCATACTCAGTACAACCATCTTCTAAACAAACTTTTGTTTTCGGCAATTTTACTGGGATTACTTTTGCCTGAATTACAGGAACACCAGCCTCTTTAGTTTCTTTAACTTTTGCAGTCGAAGCCGCCGGCTCTTCTTTAGCTGCCGACTTTGGTTGGCAACCACTCACAATTGCCATTGCCGCTATTAATGGAAGAATACAAATAATTTTTTTATCGTAAAGTCGCATAATAATCCCCATGAATTTACCTCTATCACTATACAAAGCGTAAGAATAAGACGGGGTTAAAAAATGTATCTATTTCTCTTATATAAAAAAAGCTACCGTGAAAGGTAGCTTTTTTGAGAAGGATTAATTATTGGTCAATAACATCTGTGCCTTTTGGTGGCGTAAAGTTAAAGACTGATGCTGGAATTGAAGCATTTACTTTCACGTTATTAAAGCGCACATAGGTGGTCTGACCCAATGAGTCTTGTAACACCATAAGCGTAGGGGCTTTATTTGCTCCAAAACTAATGGTTAAACTTTGGAAAGCACCATCTTCTTTTTTAGGAAATAATGTGAAATAGAGCTTTGATTTATCGGGTTGCGTTACACGATAAGACTTCATAATTTGATTGGTGTTACCAGAGAGCAATAGCGCTGGTGTATCTGCAACCTGATCATCTAAGCTTTGGCGAACCGCTTGTTGTAAATCTGGATCATAAATCCAAACTGTTTTCCCGCTCGTTACAATTGTTTGTTTAGACGGACTTACTGTTTCCCAGTAAAATTTCCCCGGACGTTCAACTTTCATTGAGCCTTTAAATGTCTGGTTCATATGCTGAGCACTTAAACTCTTTTTCTGTGCCACAGTTTTTGTATTGGCTTTAGTTGTTTGTTCAAAATCGGCAGTCAAACGCTGTAATCCTGATAACTGATTAACCAGGTTCCCAATCGCCTGTTGCTCCGGTGCTGCTACAGGCGCAGCAAACACTGTAGTACTCATTACAGGAGCAAGCACTGACGCGCTGAGTGTAATAGCACACATAGTTTTACGAAGCATATTCATGTCATCACCTTTTTAGTTGCTGTAAGACAACTTGCCATCTTTCAAAGTTATGAAACTTAGCAAGCTCTTAATTCAAGACTCATATTAACCGACAAACTCTGTGCTAATCATTGAGAAAATAAGATATTTTGTTATGTTATTCATGTTGTTTGTAGAATTTCATTCATCATGATGAAGATAGACCAGATTAGATTCCATAAAAAAAGCCCACAAAATGTGGGCTTTTTTTGAAGCTAAAACTTATACAGTTTCAACTTTTACGTAGCGACGGCCAAACTGACCTTTCACTTCGAATTTTACTACGCCGTCAGCAGTAGCAAATAAAGTATGGTCACGGCCCATACCAACATTTGCACCAGCGTGGAACTCAGTACCACGTTGACGAACGATGATGTTACCAGCAGTTACAGCTTGACCGCCGTAAACTTTAACACCTAACATTTTTGGGTTTGAATCACGACCGTTCTTCGTCGATCCACCGGCTTTTTTAGTTGCCATGTCTCTTACTCCTCGTGATTAGCCTGAAATACCAGTAATTTTCAACTCAGTGAACCATTGACGGTGACCTTGTTGTTTACGGTAGTGTTTACGACGACGCATTTTGATAATACGGATTTTGTCGTGACGACCATGGCCAACCACTTCTGCAGTTACTTTAGCGCCAGCTACAACTGGAGCACCGATTTGAATGCTGTCACCGTTTACAACCATTAATACATCATCAAATGTAATAGTCGCGCCAGATTCAGCTTTCAATAATTCAACTTTAAGGGTTTCACCCTCAACTACACGGTGCTGTTTACCACCGCTTTGGATTACTGCGTACATAATGTACTCCAATTAGCCCGTGTCGTCGTGCCGATAAGGGATATATCGATCTTAAAACGATCGCCACTGGGGTTATATAAGGCGACATATTTTAAGTGAAATTTGATCAAACGACAAGTATTTTCTATTTATCAGTGACGTCTATTCCCCTATTTTTACAAAATCAACAGACACCTTAGATTGGAAATTAGCAGTTTTCATTGATTCTGAATGAAAATTAAAATACAGTTCCAGACACAAATTGCGACAAGAACAAGTTGTATTAATGCTGATGTCATTAAATTTATTGTTTTGCCGGAAATATCATGTTTTGCTTAAATAAAAAACAAAGAACGCTAAAAGACAATAGAAATGATTAATATCAGCCACTTGTTAACCTGTGCAACACATCTTTAGTTGATACACTAACGCCACTTATCTACCAATACGGGGTTTTTCTTCATATGGTCATCGATTTCAAGCAAGATATTCTTGCGCCTGTTGCCTCAGACTTTGCTGCGATGGATCACTTGATTAATGAAGGAATTAGCTCAAAAGTCGGTTTAGTCATGTCTGTCAGCAAACATGTTGTTGAGGCTGGCGGAAAACGTATGCGCCCAATCATGTGTTTACTCGCAGCTCGCGCATGTGGTTTAGAAAACATGGCAAACGCACAGCGTCTGGCCGCAATCATTGAAATGTTGCATACCGCGACATTAGTCCATGATGATGTAGTAGATGAATCCGGGCTTCGTCGTGGTCGACCTACAGCAAATGCGACATGGAACAATCAGACAGCTGTACTAGTCGGGGATTTCCTCATTGCACGTGCTTTTGATTTATTGGTCGATTTAAACAACATCACTTTATTGAAAGACTTTTCAACAGGTACATGTGAAATTGCTGAAGGTGAAGTACTACAACTTCAATCGCAACATCAACCTGATACAACAGAAGAAACTTATTTAAAAATTATTCACGGTAAAACGTCTCGCCTATTTGAGTTGGCTACAGAAGGCGCTGCTATTCTGGCTGGACAAGAAGCATACCGTGAACCATTAAGATTGTTTGCCGGTCATTTTGGTAATGCATTCCAAATTATTGATGATATTTTAGACTACACTTCAGATGCTGAAACATTAGGTAAAAATATCGGTGATGATTTAATGGAAGGTAAGCCAACTTTACCGTTAATTTCTGCATTAGCACACTCAACAGGTGAAGAACATGCGATTATTCGTCGCAGTATTGCAACTGGTGGAGTGGACCAATTATCTCAGGTCATCGAAATTGTACAAAAGTCTGGTGCTTTAGATTATTGCCACCAACGTGCCCAAGAAGAAACAGAAGCAGCACTGCAAGCTTTATCAAACTTACCCGATACACCCTATCGTCAGGCTTTGATTAACTTAACTCAGCTTGCGTTACATCGAATACAATAGATATTATTTTGCCTATGCATATAAATTTTTCAGATCATTTTTTAAAAATACAGAAACAGCTTGAGGATACTCAAGCTGTCATTGACGAAAATCTACTCATTGAGTTAGTCAATGATATTCGTCCATCTGATCCTCATAATACGGATGAGATTAAGCAAAAAATACAGGCTTTAATTGAAAGCCTATTACGCATACCTACAGCTCCCTTCCTACTACAAACTTTTTTATTAAGTCTGATTAATCGCTATAAACAAGTTAGCTTATATGCCGACAGCGGAATTTTGTCTTTAGATGGTTTCTGGAATCAGCTGGGGCAAAGACTCGGAGCACATTTTCTACCGTTAATCGAAGATGCAAGCCAACTTAAAATTTTGATTGGTAGAATTTTCTATTTAGAAAGTGACAAAATCTGGCTCAATAATATTGATGATGAAGATTGGGCAAATTTATTCAGTCTTATTGGGCAAAGCCAAAGTAATGTAGACGAAAAGCTTGTCATTCAAAGTGAAATGATTAAAGCAATTACCGTCTTATCTTATCGAATTAGCGGAATCGGCCTTTATCCTGAATTTATTAATGCCCAACCGGAACTAACTGAATATGAATCACCATTTTTAGTTCAGAACCGTGAAATTATTGAGTTTATCGAGAAATACAAAAAACAAGAACTTTTTGAACATGAAATTGCGGTCACTTCCCCTCCGGATGCATCACAAGCATTTGTTATGCTGGAACAGTGTCGGGATGTGGTTTTAAAGATTCGCCGCGCTACTAAAAGAATTGGTGTCAGCTTAAGTTTGACTTATTTATTGTCATTACTTGAGCAGTGTCTGGACCGAATTGAATTACTACTTTATCTAGTTGTAGATAACACTAAAGGAAAATATGTCTCTTTAGGACATCTTATTTCCGATTTGACCAAAGCACACTACAGTGAAAAAAGTGTTCGCTCTTTATTAAGCACAACAAGTGAACTGATTGCCTTTCAAGTGACTGAAAATGCTAGCCGAACAGGTGAACATTATGTAAGTACTGATACAAAAGGTTTCTTGGGCATGTATAAAGCTGCTGCTGGAGCGGGCGTCATTATTGCTTGTATGGCATCTTTAAAAATTCTTGCAGCAAGAATGACAATGGCTCCGCTCATGCAGGCCTTTACTTTCAGTATGAATTATTCTCTAGGGTTCATTCTAATTCATGTTCTGCATTTCACCGTTGCAACCAAACAACCTGCAATGACTGCTGCCGCCCTTGCTGCAACAGTACAACAGCGTAAAGGTTCTAAAACAGCTCAAATTGCAGAGTTGGCAGCGCTTATTATTAATATTATTCGAACACAGTTCATTGCGATTTTAGGCAATATTTCAATTGCGATTCCTACTGCCGCTCTTATTACTTTTGCTTGGCAGTTCTATCTTGATGAGCCTTTATTAACTCATACTAAAGCAACTTATTTATTGCACAGCTTAAATCCTTTCACCTCTTTGGCAATTCCACACGCAGCCGTAGCCGGAGTTTGCTTATTTTTGTCCGGCCTCATTGCTGGATACTTCGATAACATGGCTGTTTACCGGAAAGTTGGTCCACGCTTAAGAGCACATCGCCGTTTAGCAAACTGGTTTGGTCAAGATCGTCTCAATCGTTTTGCTGAATATATTGAGCGTAACTTAGGCGCTTTAGCTGGTAATTTCTTATTCGGGATTATGTTAGGGAGTATGGGCACCATAGGCTTTATTTTAGGTTTACCTTTAGATATCCGCCATATTGCCTTTGCTTCGGCTAACTTTATTCAAGGTTTAATGACAATTAACGGCAGCCCAGATATTGGACTGATTATTGTGTCCTTTTTAGGCGTGTTATGTATTGGTCTCACTAACTTATTCGTGAGTTTCACCTTAACCATTATTGTGGCACTACGGGCCCGCCGAGTTCGCTTTGAACAATGGAAACCTTTAGCCAAACTGGTGATGACTCATTTTCTGACTCGACCAAGCGATTTTTTCTGGCCCCCAAAAAAACCGCTAGAGCTTGAAGAAAACACGACAACAAATAGTGGAAAAAAGACGGAACACTAATAATTTTGCTTTGTACACAAAATGTGAATTCCGTCAATTTTGTTGTGATTGTTTTTCCAAATGTTAAAAAATTTTCAAAATGAATTTACGATGATCTATCAGGCTTGAAAAAAAGTGTACTGACAAGTACACTTTTAGCGGCTTTCAGTAGTGGACACTGCTTGAATTAAGCAAAGGTATATACATGCCCTATATGTTGCTTTTTATTGGTTGTATTTTTTTAGGATTAGGTGTGCTTGGTCTTTTTGTACCAAGTCTTCAATCTTTGGATCTTCTCAGCGTTCAAATATTGAGTGAATATCGTTCAGATTATCTTAACTCTATTACGATCTTTCTAGCACGGATAGGTGGTATGCCTTTTGTATGTTTTTTATCCTTTCTGGTGTGTATTTATCAGGCATGGTATAAAAAATATATTACTGTTATTTTCATTAGCGTGGGAGTTATTGGCAGTATCACCATGGGTTGGCTGCTCAAATGGTGTGTTGACCGCCCAAGACCCCCACAGGTATATCATATTGTCGAAAGTTACGGTGCATCGTTCCCAAGTGCACACAGTGTTTATGCATCAACACTGGCTTGTCTGGCAATGATAATGTTATGCCATAAGCCCAACACTAACTCTCCTTATATCATTTTGATTTCCTGTCTTTGGTTTATCTGCATGGGGCTTTCAAGAATATATGCTGGAGTTCATTTTCCAACAGATGTACTCGCCGGTTGGGGCATAGGTTTTATTTGGATTGCACTGCTTTGGCTCTGGTTATTACAAACACAAAGTAGGTTAAGTAAAAAACAAATATATTTTTAGATTTTATCTAACGAGGTGGAACAATGATGTCGGCTAAGCTTTGGGCTCCTGCCCTTACTGCTTGCGCATTAGCAACAAGTATCGCACTTGTTGGTTGTGGCAAAGGCTCCGATGAGAAACAGCAAGCTGCTGCTGCTCAGAAAATGCCGCCTGCTGAAGTAGGTGTTATTGTTGCTCAACCACAAAGTGTTGAACAAAGCGTTGAGCTTTCTGGCCGTACTTCAGCATATCAAATTTCTGAAGTTCGCCCTCAAACAAGTGGTGTAATTTTAAAACGCTTGTTTGCTGAAGGAAGTTATGTTCGTGAAGGTCAGGCTCTTTATGAACTTGATTCTAGAACTAACCGTGCAACGCTTGAAAATGCAAAAGCATCACTTTTACAACAACAGGCAAATCTAGCTTCACTACGTACCAAGCTCAACCGTTATAAGCAACTTGTTTCGAGTAATGCTGTATCTAGACAAGAATATGACGACTTACTTGGTCAGGTTAATGTTGCCGAAGCACAAGTTTCTGCTGCGAGAGCTCAAGTAACGAATGCAAATGTAGATCTTGGTTACTCTACAATTCGCTCACCAATTTCTGGTCAGTCTGGGCGTTCTTCTGTAACAGCTGGTGCTTTAGTCACTGCAAACCAAACAGATCCATTAGTGACGATTCAACAGTTAGACCCGATCTATGTTGATATTAACCAGTCTAGTGCCGAGTTATTACGTTTACGTCAACAGCTCAGCAAAGGCAGTTTAAACAACAGTAACAACACGAAAGTGAAATTGAAGCTCGAAGATGGTTCAACCTATCCAATCGAAGGACAACTTGCTTTCTCTGATGCTTCTGTGAACCAGGATACAGGTACAGTTACTTTACGTGCCGTATTCTCGAACCCGAATCATCTGTTACTTCCGGGCATGTATACCACTGCACAGATTGTTCAGGGTGTAGTTCCAAATGCTTATCTGATTCCTCAAGCTGCAATTACCCGTTTACCGACAGGTCAAGCCATGGCGATGACTGTGAATGCAAAAGGTGCTGTTGAGAGTCGTCCTGTTGAAACCTCTGGTGTTCAAGGACAAAACTGGATTGTGACTAACGGTCTTAAAGCTGGTGATAAAGTGATTGTTGATGGTGTTGCCAAAGTTAAAGAAGGGCAAGAAGTTTCAGCAAAACCTTACCAAGCTCAACCAGCAAACCCTCAAGGTGCAGCTCCAAATGCTACAAAACCGGCTCAATCAGGTAAACCTCAAGCAGAACAGAAAGCATCTTCAAATGCATAAGGGGTAGATTGAATGGCACAATTTTTTATTCATCGCCCCATTTTTGCGTGGGTGATTGCATTAGTCATTATGTTGGCGGGTATTCTCACGCTCACAAAAATGCCTATTGCACAGTATCCGACGATTGCACCACCGACAGTTACAATTGCTGCAACTTATCCTGGTGCATCGGCTGAGACTGTTGAAAATACCGTAACCCAGATCATTGAACAACAAATGAATGGTCTAGATGGTTTACGTTATATTTCATCTAACAGTGCGGGTAACGGTCAAGCCTCTATTCAATTAAACTTTGAACAAGGTATTGATCCGGATATTGCACAGGTTCAGGTTCAAAACAAACTGCAATCTGCAACTGCTCTTTTACCTGAAGACGTTCAACGCCAAGGTGTAACGGTTACCAAATCTGGTGCAAGCTTCTTGCAAGTTATTGCATTTTATTCGCCAGATAATAGCCTTTCAGACTCAGACATTAAAGACTACGTAAACTCATCAATTAAAGAACCTCTTAGCCGTGTTGCTGGTGTGGGTGAGGTACAAGTCTTTGGTGGTTCATACGCAATGCGTATCTGGCTCGATCCTGCAAAACTAACCAACTATCAGTTAACACCAAGTGATATTGCGACTGCTTTACAAGCGCAAAACTCACAAGTTGCTGTAGGTCAATTAGGTGGTGCACCAGCGGTACAAGGTCAAGTCCTTAACGCAACAGTGAATGCGCAAAGTTTGTTGCAAACACCTGAGCAGTTTAAAAATATCTTCTTAAAGAACACAGCATCAGGTGCTGAGGTTCGTTTAAAAGATGTTGCTCGTGTAGAACTAGGTTCTGATAACTATCAGTTCGATTCGAAGTTTAATGGTAAACCTGCTGGTGGTCTTGCAATTAAAATTGCAACTGGTGCCAACGCACTTGATACCGCTGAAGCTGTTGAACACCGTTTAGCTGAATTACGTAAGAACTATCCAACAGGCCTTGCAGATAAACTGGCTTATGACACTACTCCATTTATTCGTCTTTCAATTGAAAGTGTTGTACACACATTAATTGAAGCGGTAATTTTAGTGTTCATTGTTATGTTCTTGTTCTTGCAGAACTGGCGTGCAACGATTATTCCAACACTTGCTGTACCTGTTGTTGTATTAGGTACATTTGCTGTCATCAATATCTTTGGCTTCTCAATTAACACCTTAACCATGTTCGCTATGGTATTGGCAATTGGTCTTCTGGTCGATGATGCTATTGTTGTGGTCGAAAACGTTGAACGTGTCATGAGTGAAGAGCATACCGATCCGGTCACGGCGACTTCACGATCAATGCAACAGATTTCTGGTGCGTTAATTGGTATCACAAGCGTATTGACAGCGGTATTCGTACCAATGGCATTCTTTGGCGGTACAACTGGTGTGATCTATCGTCAATTCTCGATTACCCTTGTAACAGCAATGGTTCTATCGTTAATTGTAGCGTTAACCTTTACGCCAGCACTTTGTGCAACAATTTTAAAACAGCATGATCCAAACAAAGAACCAAGCAATAATATTTTTGCTCGTTTCTTCAGAGGCTTTAACAACGGTTTTGACCGCATGTCGCATAGCTACCAAAATGGTGTTAGTCGCATGCTTAAAGGCAAAATCTTCTCTGGCGTACTTTACGCTGTAGTGATTGCGCTATTGGTGTTCTTATTCCAGAAACTCCCATCTTCATTTTTACCAGAAGAAGATCAGGGTGTGGTTATGACACTTGTTCAATTACCACCGAATGCAACACTTGATCGTACGAATAAAGTTGTTGATACCATGACAAACTTCTTCATGAATGAAAAAGACACAGTGGAATCTATTTTCACCGTTTCAGGTTTCTCATTCACAGGTGTTGGTCAAAATGCTGGTATTGGCTTCGTTAAATTGAAAGACTGGAGTGAACGTACTTCACCAGAGTCTCAAATTGGTGCGTTAATTCAACGTGGTATGGCATTGAATATGATCGTTAAAGACGCATCTTACATCATGCCATTACAGCTTCCAGCAATGCCTGAACTCGGCGTAACTGCTGGTTTTAACTTGCAACTTAAAGATTCAAGTGGTCAAGGCCATGAGAAACTTATTGCCGCACGTAACACAATTTTAGGTTTGGCTTCACAAGATAAGCGTCTTGTAGGGGTACGTCCTAATGGTCAAGAAGATACGCCTCAGTATCAAATTAATGTAGATCAGGCTCAAGCTGGTGCTATGGGCGTTAGCATTGCTGACATTAACAACACGATGCGTATTGCATGGGGTGGCTCATACATTAACGACTTCGTTGACCGCGGTCGTGTGAAAAAAGTTTATGTTCAAGGTGATTCGGGTAGCCGTATGATGCCTGAAGACTTAAACAAGTGGTATGTACGTAATAGCAAAGGTGAAATGGTACCGTTCTCTGCATTTGCTACAGGCGAATGGACATATGGTTCTCCTCGTCTTGAACGTTATAACGGCGTGTCATCGGTTAACATTCAAGGTACACCTGCACCGGGCGTAAGTTCTGGTGATTCTATGAAAGCCATGGAAGAAATTATTGCTAAGCTACCATCTATGGGCTTACAAGGTTTCGACTATGAATGGACAGGTTTATCACTTGAAGAACGTGAGTCTGGTGCTCAAGCTCCATTCCTTTATGCTCTTTCATTGTTAATCGTTTTCCTTTGCTTAGCTGCATTATATGAAAGCTGGTCTATTCCGTTCTCGGTTTTACTTGTAGTACCACTTGGTATTATTGGTGCAATCGTCTTGACTTACTTGGGTATGATTATTAAAGGAGATCCAAATCTCTCAAATAACATTTACTTCCAGGTAGCGATGATTGCGGTAATTGGTCTTTCTGCAAAAAATGCGATCTTGATTGTTGAGTTCGCAAAAGAGTTGCAGGAAAAAGGCGAAGACCTACTTGATGCAACTTTACATGCTTCAAAAATGCGTTTACGTCCAATTATTATGACCACCCTTGCCTTCGGTTTTGGTGTACTTCCACTTGCCCTTTCAACAGGTGCTGGTGCAGGAAGTCAGCACTCAGTCGGCTTCGGTGTACTCGGTGGCGTACTCAGTGCAACGTTCTTAGGTATCTTCTTTATCCCTGTATTCTATGTGTGGATTCGTAGTATCTTTAAGTACAAACCAAAAACCATAAACACTCAGGAGCATAAATCGTGATGCAAAAAGTATGGTCTATTTCAGGTCGTAGCATTGCGGTATCTGCACTTGCGCTTGCTTTGGCAGCTTGTCAAAGCATGCGCGGCCCAGAACCAGTCGTGAAAACCGATATACCACAAAGCTATGGATATAACAGTGCTTCTGGTACGTCTATTGCAGAACAGGGTTATAAACAGTTCTTTTCTGACCCTCGTTTGCTCGAAGTGATTGATTTGGCTCTTGCCAACAACCGTGACTTACGTACAGCAACGCTTAATATTGAACGTGCTCAACAGCAATATCGAATTACTCAAAACAACCAGCTTCCAACCATCGGAGCAAGTGGCAGTGCAATTCGTCAGGTTTCTCAAAGCCGTGATCCGAATAACCCCTACTCTACCTATCAGGTGGGTTTGGGTGTAACTGCCTATGAGCTTGATTTTTGGGGCCGCGTTCGTAGCTTGAAAGATGCTGCATTAGATAGTTATCTTTCAACGCAAAGTGCACGTGATTCGACACAAATCAGTCTGATTAGTCAGGTTGCTCAAGCATGGTTGAACTATTCTTTTGCATCGGCAAATCTAAAGCTTGCAGAGCAAACTCTAAAAGCACAGCAAGACTCTTACAACCTCAACAAAAAACGTTTTGATGTAGGTATCGACAGTGAAGTTCCACTACGTCAGGCACAGATTTCTGTAGAAACTGCGCGTAACGATGTAGCGAACTACAAAACTCAGATGGCTCAAGCACAAAACTTGTTGAACTTGTTAGCAGGTCAATCGATTCCGCAAAACTTGTTGCCAAACCAACCTGTAAAACGCATTACTCAACAGAATGTATATACAGCTGGTTTACCAAGCGACTTGCTTAACAACCGTCCAGATGTAAAAGCTGCCGAATATAACTTAAGCGCTGCTGGTGCGAATATTGGTGCTGCAAAAGCACGTTTATTCCCAACAATTAGCTTAACGGGTTCTGCAGGTTACGCATCGACTGACTTAAGTGATCTATTTAAGTCGGGTGGATTTGTGTGGTCAGTTGGGCCAAGCCTAGACTTACCAATATTTGACTGGGGCACACGTCGTGCCAATGTAAAAATTTCTGAAACCGATCAGAAAATTGCATTATCTGATTATGAAAAATCAGTTCAGTCTGCATTCCGCGAAGTTAATGATGCGCTTGCAACGCGTGCTAATATTGGTGAACGTTTAACAGCTCAACAACGTCTGGTAGAAGCGACTAACCGCAACTACACACTTTCAAATGCCCGTTTCCGTGCAGGTATTGATAGTTACTTGACCGTTCTTGATGCACAGCGTTCATCTTATTCAGCAGAACAAGGTCTACTCTTGCTTCAACAAGCTAACTTAAACAACCAAATTGAGTTATACAAAACTCTAGGTGGCGGTTTAAAAGCAAACTCTTCAGATACAGTGGTTAATCAACCATCAAGTGCTGAACTAAAAAAACAATAAGTTTTAAATAACTTATTCATAAAAGCTCACTTCGGTGGGCTTTTTTATTGCATCTCATGTGAATATTTCTTATCTTGAACCTTTATAAATTTAGATTGATAAAAAATAATGTTACTGAGTAATTTAGAAAGCGTTCCGGGCCACCAGATTTTAAAACAGCTTGATGTTGTTTATGGAAGTACAGTCCGTAGTAAGCATGTTGGCCGTGACTTGATGGCGAGTTTAAAAAATATTGTGGGTGGTGAACTTACAGGTTATACCGAATTATTAGAAGAATCTCGCCAAGAAGCCATGAATCGTATGATTGCCAAAGCCCAGCAACTTGGTGCAAATGCAATTGTTGGTATTCGTTTTTCAACTTCAAATATTGCTCAAGGTGCTTCGGAACTATTTGTCTATGGCACAGCAGTGGTTGTGCAACCACAAACACCCCACCTACCAGACCCTTTTAATGCATAGGTAGAAAATGGAAAATCTTATTTTTCAGCTTACGATTTTTCTTATTTTGTTCAGTATTGGTTGGGGTTTTGGGCGTCATATTGAACGTAAACATTTGAAAGAACTTTTAGAAAAAGAGCAACGACTGGCCCATATCAGAATTGATACCAACCGTTTTGCAACGAGTGATCAGCTAGGCCATTTCATTAGCAGTAATGTGGTGATTTCTCATGACTACTTTAAATATGTATTGGCATCCATTAAGAATGTTTTGGGTGGTCGCCTCACCAGTTATGAGAGTGTGGTTGAGCGTGCTCGCCGTGAAGCGATTGTCCGTTTAAAACAACAAGCCCATACTGCAGGCGCTAACCATATTATGGGAGTTCGGCTGAGTACAACCGAACTTGGCATGCAAGGTGGAATGGTTGAAGTCTTTGCCTACGGCACAGCAGTAAAAGATTAATACTGCCCTACACTAGAAAAATGAATGCGTGGATTGCCAATATTTTTAGTTAAATGTTGGCAAATTCCGGTAATTTTCCAACTGTCCTGTTGTTTTGCCAAAGTAAAATAATAACGACCAAATGAATGAAAATAATCATTTTCTGAAAAACGATAAATTTGATAATTGCATTCTAACCATGCCCGATCTTGTTCAATACGGATGATCGGATTACTTAAGTTATGTTGCAACCGAAGATGCGACAACGCCTGTTGCCGAGAACCTTTATATTCATGACAAGACACGACACATAAAGGCTCTCCCCTAAACTGGAAATAGTCCACCTCAAGTTGATCGGCCAATAACTCATCAAAAGCGTCCCAATTTTTCTGGTCAAAGACCAATTGAAAACGTGTGATGACCTCTAAAACACGGTGATAATCTTGATCCATGGTGAACCTTCTATGCAGGTTTTTCACCAATTTAGCACGGCGAAATCTCTTTTTTATTTTACTTTTGTTTTCCGAATCATTTTATAGAGAAGTTTTGGGGACATCCGAGAAACCATTACTCCAAGTTTTTCTTTAGTACCACCTATTACTATATATTCTTGACCATGCATTAAAGCTTTAACCGACTTTTCTGCAAAAGTATCTGCCTCTAAACCATTTTCAATTGCTTCGTCTTGATGGCCTTGAGGCTGCCCCGCACCATTTAGTGCATTAAAAGAAACGTTCGTTTTTACAAAACCAGGGAAAATAACGGAAACTTCAACGCCCTGATCAGCGACCTCAGCACGTAAACTATTAGCCCACATATGAATTGCCGCTTTAGCAGCCGAATAACTTGCACGGTACTGTGTTCCTAATAAACCAGCCACACTCGACACAAACACAACTCGGCCAGACTTTTGTTTTAGCATGGTGGGTAATACGGTTTTGGTTAAAGCCACTTGCGAGAAATAATCAACTTCCATAATGGCCCGTTCGGTTGCCATGGTCGTGTCTTCGATTAATGCACGTTGGCTCAAACCTGCATTATTAATGAGCCAGTCTATTCGCCCTTTCGCTTTTAAAATCTGCTCATAAGCCTCTTGAACTTGTTTTTCATTGGTGATATCTGTAACCACAGACAAATGTTGCTCTGGATTTAATAAACCAACTCGAACTGCTTCTAATTCTTCAAAACGACGGGAGGTCAAAATCACTTCTGCCCCTTGCAAGGCTAATTCCCCTGCCAAGGCCTTACCTAAACCAGAAGATGCACCCGTAATCCATACCACCTTATTTTTTAAAGTATCAAGTTTGGCCATGCTTTATGTTCCTATTATCTTTTTAAATTATGCTGCTTGATGCATGAAGGCCAAAAAGTGGTTGATATAATGAGTTGCTGTGGTCTGATCGACCTGAGTACCTAACTTTTCTAAACGTTTATAGCCTAAATGCGTCGTCATGTTGATCACCCCATTCAGGGTTTTATCGACAACTAAATTAAATTTTAAACGCTTTTTAGGTTCACGTACTAGGCTTGTTACGCCTAAATCTACAATTTGAATGAGGGTCTCAAAAGCAGCTGCAACACTCTGCATATTCCCATCACGAATTTGCTGAGTCAGAGTTTCAGCTTGTTGCACGAGTTGAAGCGTAACCGGATAGGTAATATAAACTTGCTGCCCCTGTTCTTTCATTAGAGATGTCATGTAGTCAACTAAAGGTAAAAGACGTTCATTTCCAAAGAATGAAACCGACCAAGGCATGTATTTTCGAAAAGTTTCCAAAACCTGCTGAACCACTTTTTCAGACTCAGCTTGCTGTTTTGGGGACATGGTTGTATTCCCTGACTGTAAAAGTACAGAAAAAACCTGCTCAATAATTTCACAAGAAAGGTCAGACAATACATCCCCTAAGGGTTTTGCCTGACTTTGGCTTACCCCATCATGCAGTTTCTGCCGAATGGTCTCGAATTGGGTATAAGTTGAATCGGAAATTTTCAAAAAAACTTCATAACTCATGAGCAACATCCTTTTTCAATTCTTTTGTAATTTTTGTGCCGTGTGTCTACACGATTAAATTGTGATCCATCTTTCATAAATCTACCGTTTTTTGAAAAAAATACAAAACCGTTTATCTGTTTTCAGCACATTAATTTCGAGGCATTTTTTTGCTACAATAGGTGCAATTTTTTATGCATATTCGATCTAAGCTACTATGACTGACGCTCAAACCGCTCAAAATATTGCGACCACATACGATCCAACCGAGATCGAAAAGAAGTGGTACCAAACGTGGGAAGAACAAGGTTACTTCAAACCTTCTGGTCACGGTGAATCATTCTGTATCATGATTCCGCCACCAAACGTCACTGGTAGTTTGCACATGGGCCATGGTTTTAACAACGCCATTATGGATGCCCTCACTCGTTATAACCGTATGATGGGTAAAAACACCTTGTGGCAACCGGGTACTGACCACGCAGGTATTGCAACTCAAATGGTTGTTGAGCGTCAACTTGGCTTGCAAGGTGTGACTCGTCATGACTTGGGCCGTGATAAGTTCATCGAAAAAGTTTGGGAATGGAAAGAACAATCTGGCGGCACGATTACTAAACAAATTCGTCGCTTAGGTTCGTCTGTAGACTGGTCACGCGAACGCTTCACGATGGATGAAGGTTTATCGAACGCAGTGAAAGAAGTTTTCGTTCGCTTGCACGAAGATGGTTTAATTTACCGCGGTAAGCGCCTTGTAAACTGGGATCCTAAACTTCAAACAGCGCTTTCTGACCTTGAAGTAGAAAGCAAAGAAGAAAAAGGCTCGCTTTGGCACTTTAAATATTTCTTTGAAGACAAATCAGTTAAAACTCAAGACGGCAAAGACTATTTAGTCGTTGCAACAACTCGTCCTGAAACTTTACTTGGCGATACTGCGGTTGCTGTTCACCCTGAAGATGAGCGTTATGCACACCTTGTTGGTAAAAACATTGTATTGCCAATTACTGGTCGTTTAATTCCAATCGTTGCTGACGACTACGTTGAAAAAGACTTCGGTACTGGCTGTGTAAAAATCACGCCTGCTCATGACTTTAACGACTATGACCTAGGTAAACGCAATAGCTTGCCAATCATTAATATCTTCAACAAAAATGCCGAAGTTTTAGGTGAGTTTGAATATATTGCAAAAGCTGGTGAACAAATTTCTAAAACCATTACTGCACCTGCGGAATATGCTGGTTTAGAACGTTTCGTAGCACGTAAAAAATTAGTTGCTCAAGCTGAAGCTGAAGGCTGGTTAGATCAAATCCAACCGTATGACTTAAAAGCTCCACGTGGCGACCGTTCAGGCGTGATCATTGAGCCATTATTAACTGACCAATGGTATGTAAAAATTGCTCCGCTTGCTGAACCTGCAATTGAAGCAGTTCAAGATGGCCGTATTAAGTTTGTTCCAGAGCAGTACAGCAACATGTACATGGCGTGGATGCGTGACATTCAAGACTGGTGTATTTCACGTCAGCTTTGGTGGGGTCACCGTATTCCAGCTTGGTACGATGCGAATGGCAACATCTATGTTGGTCGTAACGAAGAAGAAGTTCGTGAGAAAAACAACATCGCTGCTGACGTTGAACTTAAACAAGACGAAGACGTTCTTGATACATGGTTCTCATCTGCACTTTGGACTTTCTCAACCTTAGGTTGGACTGGCGATGCGAAGCAAGATGAAGTCAATGATTTCTTAAAAACTTTCCATCCAACAGATGTGTTGGTGACTGGTTTTGACATCATTTTCTTCTGGGTTGCCCGTATGATCATGATGACCCTACACTTCATGAAAAATGAAGATGGCTCATCTCAAGTACCATTTAAGACTGTTTATGTTCACGGCTTAGTACGTGATGGTGAAGGTCAAAAAATGTCTAAGTCTAAAGGTAACGTACTTGACCCATTAGACTTGATTGACGGTATTGATTTAGAAAGCTTAGTTGCAAAACGTACGACTGGCCTAATGAACCCGAAAGATGCAGCGAAGATTGAAAAATCAACGCGCAAAGAGTTCCCAGAAGGTATTAATGCTTATGGTACTGACGCAGTTCGTTTCACGTTCTGTGCGCTTGCAAACACTGGTCGTGACATCAAGTTCGACTTAAAACGTGTTGAAGGCTACCGTAACTTCTGTAACAAAATCTGGAACGCGACTCGTTTCGTTCTGATGAATGTTGAAGGTCAAACTGTTGGACAAGAAGCACGCCCTGATCTTTGGGAACTTCCAGAACAATGGATTATGAGCCGTCTGCAAAAAGCTGAAGCTGCTGTACACCAAGCGTTTGCAACTTACCGTTTAGACCTTGCTGCACAAGCGATTTACGACTTTATCTGGAATGAATACTGTGACTGGTACGTTGAGTTAACTAAACCAGTTCTTAACGATGCAGAAGTTTCAGAAGAGCGTAAAGCTGAAGTACGCCGTGTATTACTTGCAGTCATGGAAGCATCATTACGTTTAGCTCATCCGTTAATGCCGTATTTGACAGAAGAAATCTGGCAAACTCTTGCACCAATGCTTGGTCAAGGCGGCCCAACGATTATGACTGCTCAATACCCTATTCCTGAGCAAGCAAAAATCAATGAACAAGCTGAAGCAGATATGCAATGGCTTCAAGGCTTGATTGGTGCAGTACGTAACATTCGTGGTGAGTTAGGCTTAGGTAATGCGCGCTTGTTGCCAGTATTACTTCAAAATACATCTGACGCTGAACGTGAACAAATCATTCGTATTGAAGCATTGTTCAAAGCCTTGGCTAAAGTTGAAAGCATTGAGTTCTTGAATAAAGATCAAGAACCACCTTTATCTTGCTCTAGCGTTGTAAGCCACGCATCGGTATTTGTACCAATGAAAGGCTTAATTGACCCTAAAGCTGAGCTTGCTCGTTTGCAAAAAGACTTGGATAAAATCCAAAAGCAACACGACCAAATCGCGGGTAAACTTGCAAACGAAGGCTTTGTATCTAAAGCACCAGTAGCGGTTGTTGAAGGTGAAAAAGCGAAGCTTGCTGAGTTTGCTGCTCAACTAGAGAAAGTTAAAGCAAATATGGAGCAAATTGCTGCGCTTTAATACAGTAGTTTGATTCAAAAAATCCCCTCTTAGTGAGGGGATTCTTGTTGGAAATAATTACAACTCAGTTCAGAAAGACATATATTTTCAAGCTTTGATATAAACCTATTAGATAACCAAGTCAAATATTGATCAAAAATATAAATTCAATAAAATCTTAACCTATTAATTTAATGTCTTAAAAATATCAATCAATTTTATACACACTAAATAATAGTTTTCCATTTGCAGAGATTGCCCAATATAAGTGATCATTTTTCTGACTTTCTTCTAAAATAATGAATTTATTTTGTTGGCAAACTTGTTCAACTAAACCAATATTTTTTTCTGAACCATACACATTAAAAGAATCATGTCTTTCAAAATCATCATGATCCCTTAGCAATTCAGGTGGTTGAACATAATGAATGTTGGAGTTAAATGTTTTCCAACGTTTTTTTATAGTTGGCTTAATACATTCAACTGTTGAATAAGTAATTTTCTTCTGGCCTTGCAACTGCTTTTTAGATAAAAAATTTACTTTAGTTTTATTATCTAAGGGATAGACTACAATCCAATAACCATCGTCAGATGAATCTAGCCTTTGATAAAAAAATATTGATTTTGTCAGATTAGGAAAGATTTTATGATCATATAAAATACTATTTTTCAATCTTTTCTTATTTAGACTCTCTTCAAAAAAATTATCCGCCATACATACTAAAAAAATTATTACAATTAAAAAACTTACAATTGAAATAAAGACATAAATTACTAACATTAAAATTATACTTAAAAAATTTTTTAGCATAAAAACTCAACTTCAAAACTAGAAAAGGCCCCCATAGGCCTAATTTCTTACAGCTATATTAAATAGCCCCCAATTTTTTAAAATTCCCCAAATCATCACTACTAATCTCACCGCACCATATAAATTCTGAAAGTTAATTATTGGTGTTATTAATTAATAATTTTAGAGAGTTTGCCAAAGAAACTAAAGCTCCCCATGCCCCAACAACATCTCCACCCCACTCACTTTTTTCATATGCTTTAAACGTTCTTTCTCCCACTTCAGCTGCTGTTTTAACTCAGCACAATCAGCATCTACAGCTTTATAAACATCACTAATATGTAGATTCTCTGCTTTTACATTCTTTGCCAACTGAAAAGAATCCAAAATTTCAGCAATTTGTCTTTCAAGCTGCTGACTTTGTGCATCTAAAGCCAATTTATAAAACCGCAATTGC
Organism: Acinetobacter sp. WC-141; assembly: GCF_000313935.1. GTDB lineage: Bacteria > Pseudomonadota > Gammaproteobacteria > Pseudomonadales > Moraxellaceae > Acinetobacter. The sequence goes on from NZ_AMSS01000043.1 coordinate 55,919, forward strand.
TCAGCAGATAATTCTTTAGTACCTAACCCCTTATTCTGTTCAAGCTGTAACTGGAGTTTGAGTAAATAGAACAAGTCCTGCTTTTCATAGGCCTGACTTGCTTGTTGAAACAACTCAGTTTTTTCTTCTTTCTTTGTTTCATCTTGCTCACGGTCTGGGTGAATCATCGCGGCAATTTTTAAATAAACTGTTTTGAGTGACTGTGCTGCCATTTGCTCGGCTTGTTCACGTTTTTGTTGCTGTCTTTGCTGTTTGGCTTGTTCCCGCGCTTGTTGTTGCTCGGCTGCATATTGTTCAAAGTCTTCTTCTAACTCTAAACCTTGATCAGCACTTTCTTCATCTTCAAATCTTATTGGCTGAGCTTTTCTATTCTGTTTTACCGACTTCCCCGCATGTTGCTGATAAAAGGTATCGATCTGCTTCACCAAGTCCAACTGTTCAGCATGCAACATTTTGGAGCGCTTCAACATTTGTGCAAACTGAGCGATTTTTTCATCCAATTGTTGTATATCTGCTTTAGAAAACTCATGGCTATGCAACATATTCCAAAGTTGCTCTAACTGTTGAAATAGCACTTCATGTAAATCGCCATATACAGGCATTAGTTTTTGCCGAATGTGCTGTTGAATTTCAGCTTGCGCATTTTGCCATGTGCTTAGGCTAATTTTTTGCTGTTCTATTTTATCAATCAGGCGATTCAGTTTTTTCTGCTGTGCAGATGGCTCAGACCTTTGCTGCAAGCTCACTTTGAGATCAAAGGACATACTCATCTACCTGAAAAAGAAAAAAGTGTAGCAATAATCAGATGAGGAAGGTAGCAAAGCATTCTTTAAATAAGAATCAGCCTATTCATTTTTAGAAAATAGAAGATGACTTAACTAAAGTTATACCTTAAGAAATCCACCAAATTACTAATGGCAAAGTCACGGCGGCACATAAGGTTTGAAAGCTAATCACGGCTGCCATGAGCTGACTATCGCCACCCAAAACTTTGGTTAAAATGTATGAAGCGGAAGCAGTCGGTAGCGCAAAGAAAATGACTAAAATCTGTGTTTGCAAATTTGGTAAACCGAACCACATGCAGACCGCGTAAGCCAAGGCAGGCACTGCTAAAAGTCGTGCAAATGTGTCTGCTGCCAATACCACAATGTCCTTTTTAATTTGCATAAACTGTAAAGCTGCGCCAACACATAACAAACCTAGTGGCAAACTCGACACTGAAAAAAGCTTAATAAACTGAGTAAAGCCTTCCCAAATCGGGATATGAAGCGCATTAACTGCTGCCCCGACCACACACGATGCAATTAACGGATTTTTAAGGAGTGCAATCAAAACAGGTTTAATTGCCATGTGTTCTTTAGAAGTTAAAGCAAGCACCGAAATAACGTTTACCAGTGGAATGCAAAGCGCCAATAAAATTGCCAGAATTGCCATTCCTTCACTTTTAAAAAGCGAAGTGACTAAAGCCAAACCAATATAAGTATTAAAGCGAACCATACTTTGGACGTGCACACCAAAACGTGCAGGCGGTATGTGCCAAAATACTCGAACCATATATAACAAGACGGTGACTGCCAATACCACAATCAACATCGCAATAATGGCTGTAGTCAAGCTTTGTAAGTCAATTTTTGCGGTCGATAACGTACTAAAAAGCAAAGCGGGAAATAGAATATAGTAATTGAGCTTCTCTGCTCCAGCCCAAAACCCATCGCTAAAAAAACGATATTTTTTAAATAAGTATCCCGATGCAATTAATGCAACTAAGGGAAAAAGAGATAAAACAATGCTATTCATTTCTTTACTCGAGTTTTGTTAGGGCTTGCTGTTTAGCAACTACCTTGGCTTACTCATATATTAAAGATAATGAAAACTCATGATAAAATGAGTTTTTACTCATAACAAATACAACATGACATTTACCCAGCTTGAAATTTTCGCACTCATTGCTGAACTAAAAAGCTTTACTGCTACAGCAGAAAAGCTGGGAATTTCACAGTCGGCTGTTTCTCATGCGCTTAAATCATTAGAACAACAATGGGGTATTAATCTGATTTCAAGAACCCAAAGTGATATTGAACTCACCACGACAGGTCAGCAGTTATTGACCCATGTCAAAGAGCTATTGAGTATTTCCGATACCTTAGAAAAAGAAGTGGCTGCGATCCATGGTTTAAACGAAGGCACATTACGTATTGGCTCTTTTGGGGCGTCATCATCCATTTATCTATTGCCTGAAATTTTAGAGACCTTTCGGCAACGCTACCCTAAAATCGAAATTTATATTGATGAAGGTGAAGATAAAGAAGTTGCTCAGTGGTTATTGGAGCGGCGCATAGAGGTTGGTTTTTTGATTATGCCAGATGAGCGATTCGATACATTCCCTCTAATTGAAGATCGTTTTGTTGCCCTAATTCCGAATAGTTACTCGCTTGCGCAGCAGCTCTATATTGATCCCGCACAACTAGAAAACTGCCCTTTTATTATGACAATGGCGGGTAGTCGACATCAGGTCGAATTAATTTTAAAAAACTTTAATGTGAAACCAGACATCAAATTTTATGTGTCACAAATACTGAGTATCGTCAGCATGGTCCACAACCAATTAGGAGTGTCCATTGTGTCTGATATGGTCATCACCAAAGAGTTACTCTCACTTTATCCAAATGTAGTCAAACGCCCTTTTAAACCGAATCTTAAACGCTCCATTGGTCTCGCAGTAAAAAACAAGAAACACATCAGTCCCGCTGTGAAAGCTTTTATAGAAGTTGCTCAAGAGGTTTGGTCAAATCATTAAATGAATATGAGCAATTTTTAAACTTTAATAACGAACTGTTTCAGGTCAATTTATCAGCGCATTAGATGACTTGTAACGTAAAAAGCGCCATAACTGCCCCATCCTAACCAAATCAACGCACCATTTATCGCCAAAAAACACTTTTCCAATTCAAATTGGTGCACTTATTGCATATTCACTTTTATGCAATTGAGTTTGTTCCGACAAACTTAGGTTTTTAGATTCCTTAAATCTATTTTGGTGCAATTTACAGACCCAGATTTGTTCCAAAATGGAATTTAGCACTTTTTTCGAGCATGCTATGCAAAATGTAGATCTATTTTTCTTATTACTTGGTGCAGTTTTGGTTCTTGCCATGCACGCAGGTTTTGCATTCTTGGAACTTGGTACGGTTCGCCATAAAAATCAGGTGAACGCACTAAGTAAAATTCTGACTGACTTTGCCCTCTCTGCAATCGCTTATTTCTTTGTTGGCTACTACATTTCTTACGGCCAGCACTTCTTCCATGATGGCACAAGCCTTGCGAGTGATCATGGCTACAACCTCATGCGTTGCTTCTTTTTACTCACTTTTGCTGCAGCCATTCCGGCCATTATTTCGGGTGGTATTGCTGAACGTGCAAAAATGCGTTCGCAAGCAATTGCAACACTCGCGTTAGTTGCACTGGTTTATCCATTTTTTGAAGGCATGGTCTGGAATGGTAACTACGGTCTGCAAAAATGGTTAGAGGCGACTTTTGGTGCAGCTTTTCATGACTTTGCTGGTTCAGTTGTAGTGCATGCTATGGGCGGTTGGATTGCACTTGCTGCGGTTATTTTATTAGGTGCTCGTTCTGGTCGTTATAAGAAAGATGGTCGCGTAAGTGCTCACCCCCCTTCTTCTATTCCATTTTTAGCACTTGGTTCATGGATTTTAATTGTCGGTTGGTTTGGCTTTAATGTGATGAGCGCTCAGCGTGTTGATGCTATTTCTGGCTTAGTTGCCATTAACTCCCTCATGGCAATGGTGGGCGGAACCATTACAGCAAATGCAATTGGAAAAAATGACCCCGGTTTCTTACATAACGGTCCACTTGCAGGCTTAGTCGCAATCTGTGCGGGTTCTGACATTGTTCATCCTGTCAGTGCGCTTGTTATCGGAGGCGCAGCTGGTGCAATGTTTGTGTACTTATTCACTTACACACAAAACAAACTCAAAGTTGATGATGTGTTGGGTGTATGGCCTTTACACGGCGTATGCGGCGCATTTGGTGGTATTGCAGTAGGTCTATTCGGTCAAAAATGGCTTGGTGGTTTAGGCGGTGTCTCTTTTGCCTCACAGCTCATTGGTACAGTACTCGCGATTGCGATTGCGCTCATTGGTGGCTTCATTGTTTACGGCTTACTTAAAGCCACTATTGGCATTCGCTTATCTCAAGAAGATGAGTTTAGAGGTGCAGATTTATCCATTCATAAAATTTCTGCAAATTCCGAAGAAGGTATGTTCTAACTCAACGATTGATAAGCAGGATCAAACTATCCTGCTTATCATTATTTAAAAGTTTGCATGGGCAAAAGTGATTAAAAAACACATAATTTCTATAAATAATATATGTCTATGAATCATTAATACTATTTTTTAAGATCAGCTTTATTTAAACATTAAATTTTGATTAGTTTAAGAACAATTTAAGTTTGATTTTATGTAATGCCTTCAACTCACATTCAAATTGATGTTGCACAGCAATGAATCAACAAAAACAATTTTTCCAACTTCAGCTTATTTTTCTTGCCCTTAGTTTTTTTATACTTTTATTTATATTTCCAGTAGGTGGGAAAATTGATATGTATTTCATCCAGCCTTGGATGGATTCAACAGGTCATTTTTTTAATCGGGACAATTGGTATCTGGTAAGGGTTAACCATGAAATCGTAAAACAAATCATTACCACCGTTTATGTCATCTTTTTAGGTCTGTGGATTGCGTCATTCAAAGTAGAAAAATTAAAGCTTTATCGCTGGCAATATGGCTATATGTTTTTTGTGAGTATGATTGGTAGCGCTATAGTGGGATTGTTGAAGTCACAATCTGCTCACGCTTGCCCTTGGAATATGGTTCATCCAACCGCTTTAAGTTATGTGTGGGACTTTAGTGCTACTCACGGTCATTGCTTTCCGGGTGGTCATGCAAGCGCAGGCTTTATTTTAATGACGGGCTATTTTGTTTATCGTCTTGAGCAACCTAAACGTGCCTATTTTTATCTCATCGCTGGCATCATCTTAGGCTTTATGATGGGTTGGGGACAAATGATGCGTGGTGCCCATTTCCTTAGCCACAATTTATGGACAGGTTGGGTCATTTGGGCAGTAAACATCTTATTTTATAAAATATGTATTCATCGTTTTGAGTTTGAAAAACGAATCAAACAAGAACTTACTTAAATCAAGTTCTTGTTTCATGAATATGTAGAACTTTTGGGAGCTTAACCAAAACTGAAAGTCCACCAAGCTCTAAGCTTCGATCTAGCGTCAAAGTTCCACCTAAACGCTGAGTTGCTCGGTCAACAATTGATAAACCTAAGCCACTGCCGACTTCAAGATGGTGATGTACACGATAAAAACGTTTTAAAACTTTATCATAATGTTCAGGATCAATACCCGCCCCGCTATCTTCAATCTGTATACATGCATAACCATCTGCATCTGTAAAAACTGAGATATTAATCATTCCCTCATGAGGTGTGTATTTGATTGCATTATCAATTAAGTTAAAAATAATTGAGTGTACTGTTGGCTCAATACTATGCATTTCAATAGGTTCGTTACGGACAAATCCTAGATCAATTTCTTTTTGCATAGCTAAATTAACCAGCTGTTCAACACAATTTAGAGCGACATCATTAAGTTGAAAAGTTTTAGTCGGTTCAATCACACTTAAAGAGACATCTTGCTTAGCCAAAGCTAAAAGCTGTGTGACCAAATGCTGAATACGCGCTAATCCTTTACTCAAGTTTTGCAAAGACTCATGCTCGGGAAGCTGACTAATTAGAATTTTAGTTTGTAAATTTAGAGCTGTAACAGGCGTTCGAAGTTCATGTGCAGCATCGGCAATAAACTGTTTTTGTTCCATTTGAGCCTTGGATATACGCTCAAATAAACGGTTCATTTCATCGATGGTTGGCAATAACTCTTGAGGGTAGTCTGCAACCTCAATGGGTGTCAGTTCTTCCGAATCACGATGAGTCAGTTCATTTTTAAAGTCATCAATGGGTTTTAAGCCTCGACGAATAATCGCGGCTAAAGCAAAAATCGCAAAAGGCAAAATAATTAGATAAGGAATGAACATGCTGCCCGCAAGCTCCCAAGCAAAGGCTTCACGAACCCGCTCTTGTTGACTCACCTGAATCTGGTAATCTTTTAAAGGCAAAACATAAGTTCTCACTACACCTTGGTTAGTTTTATGCGAATAAAAACCGGCTTGTGTAACAGGTGCAACCAACAGATGTAAATGATGAGATAAGTGGGCCTGATCTTTATAGGCCCAAATATCTACAAATAAATCTTCTTCATGATAAGTTTTGTGAAAATCAAACTTACTACTTACTGTTTTCAATGGATATTCAGCTGTTCGTTCTGCTAAATAACGCATTTGGGTATCTAAAATTTCGTCAACTTCTTGAAGCGCAACCTTATAGGCACTAAAAATTAATATACAACCTAAGATGACACTGAAAATTGAGGTGCCCCAAATCAGTCTTTTTTTTAATGAATAATGCACTGTTATGAAATTCCAAAATTTAAGTTACGATTGTCCTAAACGGTAACCCAATCCTCGAATCGTACGGATAAAGTCTTTCCCAAGTTTAGCTCTCAAGTGATGCACATATACTTCAATCGTATTACTGGTCACATCACTATCGAAATCATATAACTTATCTTCAAGATTTGCTTTAGAAAAGATTTTATTTGGATGACTCATTAAAGGAATAAGAATCGCCCATTCACGATTCGATAAGTCGATCCGCTGGCCTTTAAAGGTCGCAATATGTTGTTCAACATTTAAAACCAGATCACCACTTTGTAATAGCTGTTCATGATTTGCAAGCTGAGCCTCTACCCCACTACGGCGTAATAGCGCGTGAATACGAGCAAGTAATTCATCAAACTCATATGGTTTAATCAGGTAATCATCTGCTCCATGATTTAACCCATCCACGCGGTTTTGTAACTGATCTCGTGCTGAAATAATTAAGACTGGAGTTGCAGCTCTTTGACGAATTTGCTTTAAGACCTGCATACCATCCATCATAGGCAATCCTAAGTCTAATAAAATGATATCAAACTTATTTTTGGCCAATTGAGCCAGACCGTCTAAGCCATTATTGACCCACTCCACCTCAAATTGATGATATTGCAGCAACGTTATAGTTGACTCAGCAATCATAAAATCATCTTCAATCATCAAGATTTTTGTCATGTTCTAGGCTCGCTTTAATTCACATGGGCACAAGAGTGCAGCATATCCAGTTGAGGGTTGATGACTTGAGTTTTTACATCCAACAAACTGAGTAAGCTTGGGAATAAATTATCCTGACTTAACTTTTGTTTCGTTTGTTGGCCTAAACAACTCACTTGCGCAAGATTATGTTGTTTCCATTTATCAGAGAACCACATAATCATTGGTACATGTGTTTGTTGACTCGGTGCGATTGCATACGGTGAACCATGTAAATATAAACCATGTTCACCAGTTGATTCACCATGATCAGATAAATACCATAAACCTGTTTGATATTTCGATACTTCTTTTAAATTATTAATCATCTGACTTAACACATGATCTGTATACACAATCGTGTCATCATAACTATTTAATAACTCTGTTTGAGAGCAGCCCTGTATCGCATTAGTATCACAAGTCGGTTTAAACGGTTGATATGTAGCAGGAGCACGCTTGTAATAAGCTGGACCATGGCTTCCGACTTGATGTAAAACAATGAGACGTGGGCGAGTGTCTTCTTTAGGAATAGTGGCTAAATATTCATTTAAGCTATCAATTAAAATATCATCAAAGCATTCGCCATCTTTACACCATTTTTGCTTTAACTTCTCTGGAATTTGATATTGTTCAACACGATCACAAGCACCTTTACAACCAGAATTATTATCAATCCAAGTCACTTGGTAACCTGCACGCTTTGCAATGTCCAAAAGACCTTCACGATGACTTGCTAATTGCTCATCATAGTCAACACGAGGCATGCCAGAGAACATACACGGAACTGAAACAGCGGTTGCTGTACCACATGAACTTACTTGAGAGAAATTCAAAATATCTTGTTTAGAAAGCTCTGGATTCGTATTTTTAGCATAACCATTTAATGCAAAACTTTCCGCACGAGCTGTCTCTCCGACAACGAGCACCATTAATTTAGGCAGGTTCTTTTGTACTACCTGAACTTGATGAGCATCTTCCCCATAATGTATTAATGGTAAATTCTTCTTAGGCGCCTTCTTATGATAATAAGACATTAAAGAAGAAATACTATTTTGAGGAGAAATCATGCCTTTCAAGTCACGATGTTCACGAAAAATAGCTGCAAAATCGACATAATATGTAAAAAGCAAAATACCGACAATTGCCAAAGAAGCGACAATTGAGCCAGCTTTTTTCAACAATAAATGAGATACTTTTTCTTTTTTAAGCTTTGCTTGAGTAATTAAAATAATAGGTAAAACAACAAAGAAAACTGTCCAAAGTCCAAACCGTAATGAAACTAAATCAGAAACTTCAGATACATCTGTCTGTATCATATTTTGAATCTGATCAGGCGAGATGATTACACCTAACGTATTCACAAAATAAGAGCTAAAACCACCAATAAAGACCAACAAAATTGCAAAAAGTTTGGCCGTCCATTTCCAGTTTAAAATTTGTAAAATCGCATAATAACCAGCAACAACAATAATCACTGTAGCAGCTAAAAATAAAATAGCCTTTACTCCAAAATATGGAGTCAAAAGATGTACTTTGTTATAAAAACCAATATTTAGAATTGCACCTAACCAAATGGCTATAATGAAATTAAACATAAACAGTGAAATCTGTTTATTTTTTAAGGTAGAAAAAAAATTCAGCATCTTGGGGGAACTACAATCTTTTTATGATGCTTTACTGTAGAAATTGAAACTTAAAAATGACTTAAATAAAAAATGATCTAAAAAACAGAAATCTTAAAAAACACTTATTTTAAAATTTTTTACTAACAAAAAGATGAGGTTAAATTTAACCTCATCTTCTTTAATCTTTAACTAAATATTGTTCTTAGAAACTATATTTAGCCATTAAACCAACACGGTTATCTTTGTAAGACTTGCCATCAAAGGTATCACGCTTACCGTTAACGTATTCAACACCTAAATCAATTGGTTTAACCGGTGTGTAAATTACGTTAAGCCATGCTTGTTGAACTTTTTCGTTTCCTGCTGTATAGGCTTTAGCATAGTCTGTGCCATCATCAGCGAACTGAGCACCATACGCTAAAGTCGAACGCAAGTTAGGTAAAATCTTATAAGTTCCACCTACTTGTACCGCTACAAATTTATTTTGCTCGATATCACCATCTACTACGGTATAAGCCTTGTTGCTACCATATAAGTAGTTACTATTACCTACAACATAAGATGCATCAGCAAAGAGTTTTAAAGGATCAGATACTTTAAAGTCGGTACCAACCGCAACGCCCCAACCAGTTTGGTTATCACTACCAGCTTTAGATTTATAGTTTTCAACTAATGCACGAGCTGAAGCAGAACCCTTACCATCTGCATAGCCTTGAGTAATTTTAGCAGTTAATACTGGTAAGCTATATTTAATACTGTCATTTATCCAGCTACCATCTGTATCTTTTTTACCAGTAAGACCAGTGCTATCACCTTTTTCAGCCGCTACAAACAATTGTGTTGTTGGTCCTAGTTTGTAGTTATAGCGTACTTGTGGAACACGAGTAGTACCACCACCAATGTTTGTCGAGAAGTCGATCATTTCTGGTGCATGATTAGCCAAGAAGTTTGAAGTCGTTTGACCAAATAACCAGTTGTTATATGTCACATAAGCATGACGAACACGCAATGAACCATTTGAATCTGTTGTTGAACCAGCAAAGTCGACTTCGAGTTTACCACCGACTTTGGCATCATTTACTGGAGCAGTAAAATCTAAACCAAGGCGTGTCGTTTTCGCAGTCGCACGAATTTTATCAGTTGCTTCGCCTTTTGATTCAGCTACTTTACCAAAGTCGTTATCCGCACCTTCAATAATATAGTTAGCATCCCCACGGACAAAACCATATAGGTTCACATCAGCGCCAGCTTTAGATTTAAATCCTGCTAAAGGTGAAACTGGTGCAGCAACAGGTTGTGCTTTCACTTCAGCGAGTTGAACTTGCTGTTGTTGTTGTACTTGCTGTTGTTGTTGCTGTACTTGGCGTTGTTCTTGAATTAAAGCTTTTAAAGCTTCAACTTCTTTACGAAGCTGTTGAATTTCCGCTTTGTCGGAAGTCGCAGCATGTGCCCCACTCATCATTAAAGCTGTTACTGTAAGAGCTAAACTTTTAATAACGAAAGATTTACGATTAAGGAATAGATCCATCAAAAACTCCAAAAAATATATTTTATGTTGCCTATCCATGCCAAGCTGATTCAAGCCATTAAATTTGGGCTAAAAAAATCAACTTTCCTCCACTTTGGTTACATTAATTTTATTACCGCAACCAAAACCAATTTCAACGCTGTGCAAGACTAAAACCAATAACCAAAGACATAAAAAACATACTTTGATTTACAGATTTTTACCTTAACTTCATGTTGTAACGAATCCTACACAACTCTCTTATCTTATAGAATGATTAAATCGTTATTTCATTATTCTTTTTTAGACTTTAGGCTAATATCCAGTCTAATTGAACATTTTTCTATCCATTTTGATTGATTCACATGATTTTTCTTGTTAACAAAATCCATTTTTACTCCTGTTAGCTTCCATTTGCTACCCAAACAAGATGGCATAATTAATAAAGCATTTAAATAGCTAAAAACATACATTTTTAAAAATATAGACAAAGGTATTAGATCAAGCTTAGATCACTCCTTAAGCGATATTAACTTTCTTTATTTCATTTAGTTAACATTATTTTTCGTGTAGTTTTGCATGGTTCCAAAGGTAAATAGGAAGCAAAGTAACACTGCCAATAATGACAATAGCTATCAAATAATGGAAATAACCGAATGCATCTCCAAGCACTCCACTAAAACTATAAAGAAGACCACTCACAGTCGCCATGACTGAAACCTGAAAGGTAAAATCTGTACCAGCATATTCTTTTCGACTGTAGTGCATGACCAAGGTCAACATAACCACCAACAACATGGCAGAGAAAGCATCTTCTAAAGCATTTACGATATAAATCCACCAGACATTGAGTTGAATTTTCTTTTCGTAGGCATAAGCTAAATAGGTATACGCCGCTAAGCTCATGATTTTAAATCCTGAAAAAACAATTAAAGCTGTTGGTCTTGAAAAGTATTTAAGTACTCCACCCGCTATTGCTGCCCCTGCCAGTGCCGCTACTGCACCAAGCATCGTGATATAAACACCGATTTGAGTAAAGCTTAATCCCATATCAACCATTAAAGGTTTAAGCAGTGGTCCAGCTAAACCATCTGCGACTTTAAAAGTAATCAGTACAACTAACCAAGAACGGAGCTCTTTATTTTGAGAGAAATGACTCAAGTAAGCCTTAATCTTTATAACTAAATTTTGTTGGTTAAGTTTGAGTTCCTGATTTAAATGAAAAGCATGTTGAGGTTCTTTAAATAATAAAACAGGTAAAGTATTTAAAAATACCAAAGCCGCTAGTAGCAAAAAAGTGGGTTGCCATCTCAACCAATCTAAACACCAGAGTACGGCACCGCCTCCAACAATAAAACCTAGTCGGGAACCAATCACCTGAAATGTATTGCCCCAATGTTGCTGGTCATGTTGCAATAAATTAACCGCCAAAGCATCGGTAGCAATATCTTGCGTTGCTCCAGTTAAGTTCATAAAAAGAAGCGAAATGAAAAAGGCGAATAAATAAATGGGCTGATCTAAAGCTTGAATGGGGAAAAAAGACAAAATGCAAAGTACACCCACCGTTAAAAGCTGAGTAGGTAAAATCCAACTACGATAATGTCCTAAACGGGAAAGTGCATGTCGATCAACCCACGGCGCCCAAAAAACCTTAATTGACCAAGGCAACATTAATAAGCCAAACCCACCGATATGGGCGAGTGATACACCTTGCGCTCTTAAAATAACGGGTAAGGCATGGGTCATAAAACCGACAGGCAAACCTTGCGCCCAATATAAGGAAAATAGCAGAAGATAGAGATTTTGCTGCCGCCACATAGAAACCTACTTTTTATTTCTTTAATAAGGAATAACATCAAATGTCATGTTGTTCTTACATTTTGCCAATGAAGCATATATTTCAAAAGATTAAGATAAAACTAGGACAAGTTAAAATTTAAAAAAAATATGGATCAACATTTCCCTAATTTACCTGATTTGGTACCTCAACGTGGCAATGCTTTAAGCCGAGCACTATTTAAGAAGCTTTTTTTAGCGCAAGGTTGGACAATTGAAGGCGAAATTCCTAATTATCCAAAAGCTGTTGCGATTATTTCACCTCATACGTCTAACATTGATGGATGGTATGGTTTTCTGGCCATTTTCGGATTAGGTATCCAAATTACGGTATTAGGTAAAGATGCTCTTTTTAAACCACCCTTTAAACGAGCATTAGACTGGGCGGGCGTCATTCCAGTTAAACGTGACACAGCCAATGGACTTACTGAGCAAGTCGTTGCAACCATTCAAAAATATGACAAGATCTGGATTGGGATGGCACCTGAAGGCACACGTAAAAAAGCAAAAAAAATGAAAAGTGGTTTTTACCATATTGCCGCAAAAGCTAATATTCCCATTGTGATGTTTTCTTTTGATTATGACCGTAAGACGATTCACTGTTTAGGCCACCTAGACCCAAGTGGCAACTATGATGAAGATCTACAAAAGATTTTTGATCGCTATGAAGGAAAAATCTCACCCAAAAATCGCAATTGGCTTGCCGAACCTTTACAAAATCTAGTGAAAAAAACCTAGCAAAAATTAAGCGAATCTGGTCTTATTGCCCTTCTTAATTTATCTCGACATAGATTATTTTTAAAGATGAAAATTGCTCAATTTGCCAGTATTGGATTTATCTCTCTAGCACTCTTTGGCTGTGATAAATTTAGCAAAACACCAACGCCGACGACCTCAATTAAAGCCCGAGAACCTGTCATTGCGCTTGCTTTAGGGGGCGGTGGAGCAAAAGGATTTTCACATATTGGTGTGATCAAGGTTTTAGAGTCTCATGGTATTAAGCCTAAAATTGTAACGGGTACCAGTGCTGGTAGCTTTGTTGGAAGTATCTACGCGAGTGGACAAACGCCTTATCAATTGCAAAGTCTAGCTCTGAAATTACAAGAGTCTGATATCCGTGATTTAACGCTTAACCGTCAAGGCATTATTCTCGGGCAAAAGTTACAAGACTACGTTAATCGTAATGTTGGCAATAAACCGATTGAGAAATTCCCAATCCGTTTTGCAGCAGTTGCAACTCGTCTTGATAATGGTCAAAAGGCAGACTTTATTAAAGGTAATGCAGGTCAAGCAGTACGTGCATCTTGTAGTATTCCTAACGTGTTCGTACCTGCCACAATCGGCAATCAAAAATACATTGATGGCGGATTAGTTAGCCCAATTCCTGTTAAAACAGCTCGTGATATGGGTGCAGATATTGTGATTGCGGTTGATATTTCTGCACGTCCGGCAGGTAATCGCCCAGCGAATATGTGGGGATTACTGGATCAAACCATTAATATTATGGGCCAACAAAGTATTAATGAAGAACTCAAGCAAGCGAATGTGGTTATTCAACCCAAAGTAGGCCATTTAGGCACGCTTGACTTAAAATCTAGCAATCAGGCAATTTTGGAAGGTGAAAAAGCTGCTCAAGCTCAAATTCGTCAAATTGAAGGTGCAATTGCAAACTTCAAAAAATCTCCAGCAGCATTTAAGCCAGCACCACGCCCTAAATTCTAATAGAAGTGGTTTTTTTCTGTCCACATTCCCCATCATCTGCTACAGTGGTAAAAGTGATATTGAGTCACTTTTACTCACATAAAGATATATAAAAGAGCAGATCTATGGAGTTTGTTGTACAACCTTGGCATTGGTTTGTATTGGGTATCTTACTTATTCTTTCTGAACTGATTCTACCTGCCTTTGCCGCACTCTGGTTTGGTATTGCCGCCATTATGGTGTGCATTCTCTATTGGTTATTTCCAGATATTAGCCTCACAACGCAAATTGTATTTTGGATAATATTATCAGTGCTATGCACCATTCTTTGGTTCAAATTTATTAAACCTTTATCAATTGATAAAACCAAAGCCGGATTACCCCGAGAGGCAACAATTGGTCAGATTGGAATGGTCATTCAAACTGGGCTTGACCATGACCAAATTATTGTTCGTTTTCCGATGCCGATCTTAGGAGCCGATGAGTGGAATTGTCGAAGCACGACTCCTGTTAAAGTGGGCGATCGAGTGAGAGTTATTGATATTTCAGGTAATGATTTAATTGTTCAGTCTCACGGTACTTCATAAACATTAAAGATAAAGAGAGGGTATTTTCATGCCAGTTGGTACTATTATTGTTTTAGCCTTTTTGGCTTTTGTTGCTATTACCATTTTTAAAGGGGTACGTATTGTTCCTCAGGGTTATAAATGGATTGTACAGCGTTTGGGTAAATACCACTCTACGCTAAATCCAGGACTTAATTTTGTTATTCCCTATGTGGATGAAGTGGCCTATAAAATTACCACTAAAGATATTGTGTTAGATATTCCATCGCAAGAAGTGATTACACGTGACAACGCTGTATTGCTCATGAATGCCGTGGCTTATATAAATTTAACTACACCAGAAAAAGCAGTTTACGGTATTGAAAACTATACATGGGCGATTCAAAACCTTGTACAAACCTCATTACGTTCTATTGTTGGTGAAATGGATCTAGATGATGCATTGTCTTCACGCGATCATATTAAGGCTAAATTAAAAGCTGCTATTTCTGACGATATTTCAGATTGGGGCATTACCCTAAAAACAGTCGAAATTCAGGACATTCAACCGTCTCATACCATGCAAGCTGCCATGGAAGAACAAGCTGCTGCAGAACGTCAACGACGTGCTGCTGTCACTAAAGCAGATGGTGAAAAACAGGCTGCTATTTTAAGTGCAGAAGGTCGTTTAGAAGCTTCACGTCGTGATGCAGAAGCTCAAGTTGTGTTAGCTGAAGCATCTCAAAAAGCGATTGCAATGGTGACCAGCGCAGTGGGTGATAAAGAAATTCCGGTTGCTTACCTTTTGGGTGAACAATATGTCAAAGCGATGCAAGATATGGCGAAATCAAGCAATGCTAAAACTGTGGTTTTACCTGCCGATGTTTTAAATACAATACGCGGTATTATGGGTAAACATAATTAATCGTATTGATTAGATGAAAAGATATAAAACGGCGGCCTAGAGGTCGCCGTTTTACTTTTAATATTATTGGTTTTGTAATCTTTTTTGATCTTTCACAGGTAATTTTTTTACAACCAAATCATAAGAGTCATGGATTAAATCTTGAAGTAAATCACCTGTTAAGTTCTTATGTGGTGTAATTGAAATCCAGTGCTTTTTATTCATGTGATAGCCCGGAATAATAAATGAATAAAGCTCCTGATATTCCTGACTTTTATAAGGATCGCATTTGACATTAATCATTTTGACGCCTGCCACTTCCGCTGTCAGCAGGAATATTTTTTCTAAAATTTTAAAAACTTCATAGTCAGGCCCAAATGGATGAGTCTGCTCACTAAAAGGAAGATTTCGTGCAATTTCAATTGCTTTTTGATGGAGTTGTTCACCATTCATTTTTTTCTCCTTTATTCATTTTGCATGAATAGAAGCACCGAATATTAATTTAATATTGTTAATTCGTACGCGCTAAAAGAAATTGTGAGATATCCACTAATTCTTTTGCATTGTCACCAAAATGAGCTAAGGCCTCAAAAGCTTGATCATGCAATTCTTTGGCATAAATCTGTGCTTGTTCAAGCCCCATTAACGCTGGGTACGTCGATTTTTGAACTTGCTCATCCTTACCAGCAGTTTTACCCAAAGTTTCAGTACTCGAAGTAATATCGAGAATATCGTCTAACACTTGAAAAGCTAGCCCAATGGTCTGCCCATATTGGCGTAATTTTGGAATTGCTTGATCGGTTCCAGAAAATATAGTGACTGCACCCATCATAATGGCCGCCTGAATGAGTGCACCAGTTTTATTACGATGTATGTTTTCAAGTTCTTCTTGAACAATTTGCTTAGCTTCAGCTTGTAAATCTAAAATCTGCCCGCAAACCATTTTAGAGGTGGCTGTTGCTAGAATCTGGATTTGTTTTAATACAATCGCGGCATCAGTGCCCTGCCCTTGTTCATCAAACAAACGACTACTTAAAACCTCAAAAGCCATCGATTGTAAAATATCGCCCGCAAGCAAAGCAGTATCTTCACCAAATGCAACATGACAAGTCGGTTGCCCACGACGAAGTAAATCATTATCCATACAAGGCAAGTCATCATGAGCCAGTGAATAACAATGAATAAGTTCTACTGCAACCGCAGCACGACGAGCCGCAGCAAAATTTGGATTTGGCTGTAAAGAAGCGGTGGAATAACACAAAGCCGGACGAACACGTTTTCCACCAAGCATAACTGCATGATGTACTGCACTTTTTAAAGGTTCTGGAATAGAGAACGCAGCCAATGTCGTCAATAAATCTTGTTGAATACGTTGTTGAGCTTGTTTTAAAACATCCGCATTAACTTGAGAGAGTGATGACACAGTCGCCTCGATAAAATCAGTAGAGAAATTTTATTGAATGTAATGAAGCATTCATGCGCTACATCATACACGATTCACTGTGAAAAGTGCGTGATGGTTTTCAAAGGTCTATGTAAAAAAGCCTCTACAAAATTGAGAGGCTTTTTTCATTTTTAAGTGCTTTAGAAACTGTCACCCGGAACACGCACCCAGCCTTCCATTAATACACGTGCACTACGGCTCATAATGGCTTTTTTCACGACCCATTGATCATTAACAAGCTCTGCTTGAGCACCAACACGTAATGTTCCCGATGGATGCCCAAAACGAATGGCCTCACGTTCGCCCCCACCAGCTGCTAGATTTACCAATGTGCCCGGAATGGCGGCAGCAGTGCCAATTGCAACCGCTGCTGTTCCCATCATCGCATGGT
Source organism: Acinetobacter sp. WC-141 (assembly GCF_000313935.1). GTDB lineage: Bacteria > Pseudomonadota > Gammaproteobacteria > Pseudomonadales > Moraxellaceae > Acinetobacter. The sequence goes on from NZ_AMSS01000043.1 coordinate 73,146, forward strand.
GTAATTTACCCATCGACAAAGCACGAACCAGTAAATCAACGTCACTTTCTGAAACTGATTTACCACTTGATGCCGTATAATTTTTAGGTTTAGAAACAAAAGCAATTTTTGGTGTGTGCTGACGCGCAGCTGCTTCTGAAATATCTTTAATTAAGCCCATCTGTACCGCGCCATATGCACGAATTTTTTCAAAACGTGCCAATGCAGTCGCGTCACTATTAATATGATCTTGTAATTCGGTACCTTCGTACCCTAAATCTTCTGCATTTAAGAAAATAGTTGGAATTCCGGCATTAATAAATGTCGCTTGGAAACGACCAATATCAGGTACATCTAGTTCATCAACGACATTCCCTGTAGGGAACATATCGCCGCCTTCTTCACCATCATCGGCTGGATCTAAAAACTCAATTTGAACTTCAGCGGCAGGAAATGTCACCCCATCCAGCTCGAAATCACCAGTTTCTTGAACTTGACGATTGGTAATAGGCACATGCGCAATAATAGTTTTTTGAATATTCTTTTGCCAGATTCGAACCGTACATAGGCCATTTTCTGGAATACGATTGGCATCAACCAAACCGTTTGAAATCGCAAAAGAACCAACAGCAGCAGTCAAATTACCGCAGTTACCACTCCAATCTACAAAAGCTTGATCAATTGAAACCTGACCAAATAAATAATCAACGTCATGCTCTGGCTGAGAACTTTTAGCGAGAATAACGGTTTTGCTGGTACTCGAAGTGGCTCCGCCCATCCCATCAATTTGTTTTCCATATGGGTCTGGGCTACCTATGACACGTAGTAAGAGCTGATCTCTTGCTTTTCCTGCAACTTGGGCTTTTTCCGGCAAATCATCAAGCTTAAAAAAGACACCTTTACTGGTTCCACCACGCATATAAGTTGCTGGAATTCTAATTTGCGGTACTGAGCTCATATCAACTGTTATCCTTACTATTATGTTCTTCTATATCAAAACAAACATTCTTGTTTACCCTTCTCTGCATCTTAAATTGTTTTAAGGCCAAGAGATAGCGATCTGCTTTATACATCAATCGTATTGACGCAAGCATATTTTGAGAATTTAGCAATATGCTTGCAATGACTTAATCTAAGCAAAATTTAAGAAAAAAAGTCTATATGAAATTATATTTTTTAGAGCACTTTTCACTCGATATTGAAATATTAAAAGCAAGGTCATGATTTTAAATGTTTTTTAAGATTACTTTTCAGTCACAGCTTATTAATTTGTAGTCTAGGCTAAAATAACTCCATCTATTAGAATAATTTACTTATTCATTGTGAGTGAAGACCTTTGACCAACGAATCTTCTACACTGCAACGAGGACTAAAAAATCGACATATCCAATTAATTGCTATGGGTGGAGCAATTGGTACCGGATTATTTTTAGGCTCGGCGCAAGTGATTCAATCTGCGGGACCATCCATTATTTTAGGATATGCCATTGGCGGCTTAATCGCGTTTTTGATTATGCGTCACTTGGGAGAAATGATTGTTGAAGAACCTGTTGCAGGATCGTTCAGCCATTTTGCGTATAAATATTGGGGGAAATTTCCCGGATTTTTAACCGGATGGAACTATTGGATACTCTACGTTCTGGTTGCGATGAGCGAGCTCACCGCGGTAGCCAAATATATTAATTATTGGTGGCCTCATATTCCAGCGTGGACTTCTGTCTTATTTTTCTTTGTCGTGATTACGGCAATTAACTTAACCAACGTCAAATTTTATGGTGAGTCCGAATTCTGGCTCGCTATTATTAAAGTTGCTGCGGTTATCTCTATGATTGTGTTTGGGCTTTATTTGCTATTTACAGCAGATGTAGGTTCAAGCATTTCATTTAGTAACCTTTGGTCTCATGGTGGATTTTTTCCAAATGGCTTTAGCGGCCTGTTCTATATGTTGGCTTTCTTGATGTTCGCCTTTGGTGGTATTGAACTGATTGGTATGGCCGCAGCAGAAGCAAAAGATCCGAAAAAAACCATTCCAAAAGCAATTAACCAAGTCGTTTTCCGTATCTTGATTTTCTATATCGGCTCACTAGCGATCTTACTTTCATTAGTGCCATGGAACCAATTAGATCTTGGCGGTCTCGATAAAAGTCCATTTGTTATGATTTTTAGCCAAATGGGAATTGGTTGGGCTGCACACTTACTGAACTTTATTATTTTAACTGCTGCTCTCTCTGTTTATAACAGTGGGATGTTTGCAAATAGCCGTATGCTCTACAGTCTCGCTCAACAAGGGAATGCGCCAAAAGTTTTTGCAAAAACCAATAAACAGGGGGTTCCTATTCCTGCTGTTCTGCTTTCTGCTTTATTAATCTTTGGTTGTGTTCTTTTAAACTACTTTGTACCTGAAGATGCCCTTGGACATCTCATGTATGTTGTGGTTGGTGCACTTGTTCTAAACTGGGCAATGATATCAATTACACATTTGAAGTATAGACGCTTTGTTAAGCACGCGAATATTAAGACATCTTTTCCAGCGTTATGGTCACCTTTTAGTAATTACTTAGTTTTAGCGTTTATTGCTGTGGTTCTCTATATTATGTGGACTCAAGGCTTCAAAGAGTCAGTAATGATGATCCCTATTTGGATTACGGCAATGCTCGTACTTTTTGACTATTTAAATCCTAAAAAACTAGATTCCATTGAGAATCCGGAAGAATAAATAAATTTAAAAAGCCATTGTCTCGACAATGGCTTTTTTGTTTATAATCATAAAATTATGCGCCCTTAGCTTAACTGGATAGAGCAGTTGCCTCCTAAGCGACCGACGTGGGTTCGAGTCCCGCAGGGCGCACATACTTCTTAACTTAATCCTTCACTTCAGCCAACAATGTTTCAGCTGCAAGTTTTCCTAAATTATTAGAAGCAAGCGGACTATCACCAGTTAGCAATTTACGGTCTCTATGACATTGCCCTGTAATGCCCTTATTTAAAATTTCAACACCGAGTTTTTCAAGGTTTTCACCTACTAGCCAAGGTAAAGCCCCCGGCATATAACCGATATCAATATTTGCTCCCTTATCTAATGAGTCAGGGAATACACAAATTTGATAACCTTTAAAAATATAGTTTTCTGGCTGTTCATCTACTGCCGCAGCAAGTAATGCAGCTGGACCATGACATAACGTAATAATAAATTTGTCTTGTTCAACTGCCCATTTAAGAACTTTTTTCACCTCAAGGCTATGTGGAATTTTAGCTAATGCGCCATGCCCCCCCGGAATAAATACAGCCGCATATGGTGAGTTTTCCCCCACTGCGTTTTCTAAAATATCAGTTAGCTTTAATGGATTTTTTAATTTGTCTGAATATTTCTGAAAGGTGTCTAATACAACTTGTTCTTGCTTTGGCATTGCCCACATTTCAAGTTTGGCAGGGTTCCCAGAAAGTGTCGCAACATCAATTTCGAAGCCTGCATTATCTAAATGAAACATCGGTAAAAGCATTTCTACAGGATGGTTTCCTGTTGAAAAGAACTTACCGTTTTGCATCTGGATATAACGTTCATCAGTTGCAATCATTAAAACTTTTTTATTGCCCGCATACGGCGTTGAATAAGTCGTGCCGTCGTAATCGGTTTTAGGAGCAGTATATTGACTTAGTGAATAAGGTGATGGGAAAAAGGCATTGTCTTCAGCCAAATCTGGAGTAGGATTTTTATCATCAATATTTGCGGTATTCATTGTTACTATCCTTTTTCATCAGTATGGAAAGAAATAATAAGGTAAGAACCAATTTTTATTTCTTGCTCAATTTATAGGTGAAGTTATAGGTGAAGTTATAGAGCTGGTGCAATCTGCCAATAGAATTTGGCAATTTTTATAGAGAAATAGGCATAATTTAGAGTTATAAAATTCGGTTTAGGCGAACCTGTCGTTCGCCCAAACTTTAATGTTTACAGCGTTACGCATTCATTTCTAAAACGATCTTCCCAATATGGTCACCTTGTTCCATACATGCGTGAGCACTTTGCACATCTGAAAAAGCATACGTTTTATAGATTTGCGGTAAACATTTACCTTGAGCTAAGAGTGGCCATACATGCTCATGCAAAGATTGGGCAATCTCTGCTTTTTCTTGGCTATTATGTGCTCGCATCGTTGAACCCGTAATTGTGGCACGTTTTAAAATCAGTTTTTGTAAATCAAATTCTTTTGCGATTCGACCACCCATAAAACCAATAATGACAAGTCGGCCATCACGTTTTAATAGATTTAAATTTTTTGAGAAATAAGAGCCACCCACAATATCTAAAATAACATCAAGACCTTGATCTTGAGTATGTTTCAAAATTTCTTGCTCAAAATCTTGGGTTTTATAATTAATTGCTGTGGTGAAACTAGAAAGTGCTTCAACTTTATCTTCACTACCCACGGTAGCAAAAGTTTTAATTCCTAAAGCTTGGCAAATGGCTAAAGCTGTGGTTCCAATACCACTTGCCCCACCATGAATCAATGCGGTTTCATCTTTCTTTAAACGGCCAATATCAAATAGATTTGCCCAAACCGTAAAAAATGTTTCCGGAATCGCAGCAGCTTGCGTAAAAGATAAATTTTCAGGTATTGGTAATACTTGAGTTGCAGTTACCGCACAGTACTCAGCATAACCACCGCCATTGGTTAAGGCGCAGACTTTATCACCAACCTTGAATTGATCTACTTGTTCACCCACAGCCACCACTACACCAGCGACTTCAAGTCCAGGTATTTGAGTAACACCTTTAGGCATTGGATATAATCCCATACGCTGCAAAACGTCAGGGCGGTTAATTCCAGCAGCCTTTACCTCAATTAAGACTTCATCTGCTTGAGCTACGGGAACACTAGCATCCTGAACTTTTAGAACCTCAGGTCCACCAGGAGCCGTAATTTCAATAATTTTCATGGTTGTTGGAAGGGTCATAAAATGCTCCATGTTTGATTTATATTTCAAATACTAATCTACGTTAAATAATTGAGGACTTGGGTGGAACGCCAAACAGTCGCTTAAATTCTCGGCTAAATTGCGAAGCACTGACATAACCCACTTCATAGGCGGCTTCTGCTACACCCATTTTATTGTTCATGATCAACTCACGAGCCTTATGTAGCCGAGTAATTTTGATGTACTGTAAGGGCGAATAATTCGTCACCTTTTTAAAAGTCTGATGAAAAAGCGAGATGCTCATGCCCGCTTGTTTCGCCAAATCTTGAACCGTTAAGTTATGATAATAATCACGTTGAATAATTTCACAAATGGTGTAAATCACACCATTTCGACTTGCCATAGCCGATAAGCTCTCGACTAGATTGCCACCTGAAGCTTGTACCACACGATAAACCAATTCTCTTTTAATTTGCTCCCCCAATATAAAAGTATCTTGTTTAGAGCGAAGTAGATTGAGTAATCTGAGAGCAACTTCTGAAATGGTGGCATTCATGTCGATCACTCTAAGCCCACAGCTCAATTTTAAATCTTCCGTGTGAGGATCTTCAGTAACCACTTGTTGCTGTTTATCCATTTTAGTAATGAGATCAGCCATCATTTGTGGTTCAAATTTTATTGCTATCGCCAACATTGGTTCATTATTTTCAACGACAGTATCGCAATCAAACGGTATTGCAATTGAGATGAATAGACACTGTCCTTGTTGAAATTGAAAGATTTCTTTACCAATATATCCTCGCTTTAACCCCTGTATCACTAAAACAATTGAAGGTTCTTGCAGCACTGCAACAGGTGGTGTGGAATGATCTACACGCATCAAAGTGATGTTAGAAATAAAAGTAGGATAGAGGCCTTCTGTTGGAGCCAAGTGCAAAAATGCATCGACCAAATGTACTGTAAGATGATTTTGCGGCATAGTTTTATTGTGAGAAGTAATCTACTAATCAATATAACAATGAACCTAAAATGAAAACATCAGTCTTAGGTTGACTTTGTATAAATAGGCAATTCAAATCAATTTTTAGGCATAAAAAAACCTAGAGCATTCTAGGTTTTTCACTTCATCAGATTATTTAAGCCGATAAATTAAAGAACATTGCTGCAATCAAAATAATTACACCGAGTGCAATTCGATACCAAGCAAATACACGTAAGGTATGACGCTCTACAAACAACACCAATGCTTTTACAACAAACAGCGCGGCAATAAAGGCAGCAACGAAACCGACTCCAATATTAATCATATTATCGGCAGTCAGTACGTCAGCATTTTTAACCAAGTCAAAAGTTGCAGCACCTAACATCGTTGGCATAGCAAGGAAGAAAGAGAACTCTGTAGCAGCTTTACGTGATAAGCCCGCAAACATTCCACCCACAATTGTTGCACCCGAACGTGAAGTTCCCGGAATCATTGCTACACACTGAGCAAGACCAACTAAAAGTGCTTGCTTAAAGGTGATTTTGGTTGCATCGAGTGTCTTATGTTCAAATTGTCTAGATTCAACCCAGAAAATAATAAGAGCCCCGACAATTAAGGCAACTGCCACCACAATTGGGCTGAATAAAACACTTTTAATAAAGTCTACCGCCAAAACCCCAATAATGACTGCTGGGAAGAATGCAATCAGCACACTAATCGCAAAATGACGTGACTCCACATCACCACTAAAGAAGCCCTTAATCAAGTTAACAATTTTTTGTCGGTATAACCAGCACACTGCCAAAATAGCACCTAACTGGATTACGACCTCAAATACACGACCGCCGTCTGAATGGAAATCGATAATATGGCCGAATAAAATTAAATGGCCTGTACTCGAGATGGGTAAAAATTCAGTTAAGCCTTCAACAAAGCCTAAAAAGAGTGCTTTTATAACTTCAAAATTTTCCATAACTTGCTCAAAGAAAGTTAATCACTAGAACGATCTAAAATTTGTTTTATCGCAATTGGTAAGTCGCAAATTAGACTTAACACATGTTCAATATCAGATCATTTCTAACGTTTGTGGTTATTGCCCCTAGTTCAAGGCAGTTTATTTAAAGTGCGATAATGTATCACATCATGATGACAAACTTGGGTTAACTATCGTAAAAAGATCAAACTTGGTTAAAAACTACCGAAATTATTCTTGGTACAGATAAAGCTTTTTGTCTTTAGTTACTCTACAAAATGATCTTAAAAAGTCCTTAAAAAAACATGATATTATTCTGATTAAATGCAGCTCATATCAAAAATTCTATCTGAATGAAAAATACCAAAATTAATGCACGTCATCTCATTATCGATTTATTTCTTTCCTCGGCCTATTCTCAGCTCACCATTAAACAAATATTAATTGCAGCAAAACTCTTTCATATGAGTGAAAATGGTATTCGCGTTGCGACCACTCGACTGTTAAATGAAGGTATGATCGAGAGTGCCGAGCGCGGTATTTATCAACTTTCGTCCTCTACCAAAGAATGGGCAAAAGTCATTTTAAATCGTAAAAATGGCATTAAGCAGACCAAAGAATGGCAACAGCAATATCTGGCAGTATTTACAGGTACATTAGGCCGTATAGACCGGACCGCTTTAAAAAAGAGAGAACATGCTTTACGCCAATTTGGTTTTAGAGAGCTCGAAACTGGTATTTATATACGTCCAGATAATTTAGCCTATAGCTTTGAAAAAACATGTGAAGAGCTCGTTTTAGCGGGCCTTGAAAATGAAGCCAAAATTTCTATTATTCAAAAATTTGACTCAAAAACAGTTTCGTTAATTCCTTCTTTATGGGATACGAAGCAGCTTGAAAAAAACTATGAGATGTATAGTCAAGATATCCAAGAATGGTTTTTGAATTATAAAAAGTTATCCTTAAATGAGGCCGCTACCCAAGCTTTGTTATTAGGACGTGAAACAATTACCTTACTCATGAATGATCCTCTATTGCCCTCTCCATTTGTTAACGAACATGCCCGCAATCAGTTTGCTCAAAATGTACAGCAACTCGACTCAATTGGACAAAAGCTGTGGCAAAAAATTTATGAAAATGAATTAGCTCATTAAAGAGCGATTTATTTTTTTACAAACAAATATTACACTTTTTTAAATTTTATGATTATATTGGTAATATAAAATATGGAAACCAAAATCTGATTTGGGAGAATAAAAATGAATGCACAAGTGAGCGTGACCGATCTATTTAGCAGAGAAGAAATACAAGAACTCACGCAACCCTCAGATGCATACGGTGCTTGGGCGGTTGCAAGTACATGGGCTGTTATTGGTGGAACATTTGCTAGCTTAATCATGATGTGGGATTATTTACCAAGCTGGGGCAAATTACTTGCTTGTATGCTTGCTTTGGCTATATTGGCTGGTCGCCAGTTATGCCTAGCGATTTTAATGCACGATGCATCTCATAAAAGCTTATTCAAAAATAAGAAAATAAATGACTTTATAGGTGAATGGCTATGCGCTCGACCAATCTGGAATGATCTACAAAAATACCGTGTACATCATGTTCGTCATCATGCAAAAACATCTACTCCAGATGATCCGGACCTTTCTTTAGTTTCTGGTTTTCCAGTAAGGAAAAAATCTCTTACGCGTAAATTCTTACGCGACTTAACGGGTATGACCGGATTAAAGTTTAGCTTTGGTCGAGTGTTAATGGATCTAGATTTAATGAAATGGACAGTTGCAAATGATCAAGTCTGGTTAGACCGCAGCAATAAAAAACTGGTTGATTATGCAAAAAGTTTTGTAAAAAATAGTACTGGGGCCATTGCGACCAATGTAGCACTCTATGGTCTTTTAAAGGCTTTTGGTCAACAGCGGTTTTATTGGTTATGGCCTTTAGCTTATTTGACACCATTTCCATTATTTTTAAGAATTCGCTCAATGGCCGAGCATGCAGGAATGCAAACGAGTAATACAGCCTTAACCAATACCCGTACAACACGTGCAGGTTGGATTGCCAGAAGCTTTGTGGCTCCTATTCACGTTAATTATCACATGGAACATCATTTAATGGCTTCCGTGCCCTACTTCAAACTGCCGCGTATGCATCGTCTATTGAGAGATCGCGGACATGTTCCGGCACCACCTAGCTATTTTGAAGTGATTGAATCACTCTCATCTAAGCCAGAACAATCTAATTAACCCATTAAAATTATAGGTAAAAGGCCATAAAGTTAAATTTATGACCTTTTAATTTAAACCAGCCATTTTATGCTGGGTTTGGAAATATTTAGGCGTCATCCCCATCCAGCGCTTAAATGCACGAGTGAAGTGAGAAGTCTCGGCATACCCCAGCATTAAAGCCACTTTTTCAATCGACATGTTATTTTGTGCTAAAAGTTTCTGAGCATGTTCCTTTTTAAGCAAGTCAATCAAGACTGTAAAACTTGTATTCTCAAGGGCTAAGTAACGTTGTAAAGTTCGTTCTGACATATTCATGATTTGAGCTACCTGTCCCACTTTTAAGGTTTCACCTTGCTCATCCAGAAGCAATTTTTCAGCTACTTGTTTAACTCGCCCTTTCCAACCACTTTTTAACTTTAATTTCTCTATATCCCGCTTACATTGTGCATCTAACAACGGCGCTAGCATTGGGTCTGCGGTTAATACAGGTTGTACTAAATATTCTTTTGGAAATGTCCAGCTATTACGCTTTTGGTTAAATAAACAAGTGACTGCTAGTTGATCGCTTATTTGAGCAAAACCTATCGGTTCCGGCATTTGTAATTCAACTTTTCCTAAATGAGAAAGCCCTGTTAATTTTTTTGCAATTTGAACAAAACCGATTAACAAAAAAATGTTGGCGTTTGGGCTCAGCTGAAATGCTTTTACGGGCTGATGAATTGACCAACATACATAATTCTTTTCTTGTTTTAGTTGTGGTTTAAAAAGATTACAACGAGATCCAATGAACTGCTCAAGTATTTTCAGCGCTTCTCCTAAATTTGGAGAAACCATAGCAGCCATTCCGACTGAACCATAACATGAGGCTGTCATCTCCAAAGCTAAATACCCAGCTAATGCTGGTTCTTCACACAAAGTAATGGCCCGTTCAATAAACTGATTTAAGTGATTGAACTCAACATACCAATAAGGCTTTTTTAATTGATCTGATGTTATGCCGCTTCCATCTAAAAGTTGCTCGCCAGAGACACCCCATCGCTTAACAGTCTCGACTAATAAGTTAATATAAGTTCCGGGTAATTCTGGATTCATGAGCAACCTATTAAGCAAAATAGAATGGCGTGAAATGGTAAAAACTGTCAGTTCAGGAACTATGCCATGCTTTTAAATTGAGGCATAGTGATTCAAAACAAAATCCGCTGAATTGCACTAGACAGCACAATTTCCGAAAAGGAATACAGGTCGACTTATGAACATTCTGATTGTCCATGCTCATCCAGAACCACAATCTTTTACCGCTGCTCTAAAAAGTACAGCCAAGCAGACCTTTGAAAATTTGGGGCACAGCGTAGAAGTTTCAGATTTATATGCGATGCAATTTAACCCTATTGCATCAAAAGAAGATTTTTTAGAGCTCAACCAACCTGATTATTTTAACTATGCTCTCGAACAAAGAAATGCCAGCAAAAATCAACTTCTAGCTCCAGATATTCAAGCAGAAATTGAAAAAGTAAAAAAAGCTGATTTAGTTATTTTAAATTTTCCACTCTACTGGACATCTGTGCCCGCAATTTTAAAGGGCTGGATTGATCGTGTGTTCGTCTCTGGCTTGTTTTATGGGGGTAAGCGGTTTTACAACCATGGTGGTATGGCGGGTAAAAAAGCGATGCTCTCTTTAACACTCGGTGGCAGAACGCACATGTTTGGAGAAAACTCAATTCACGGCCCAATCGAAAATTATTTATCGCCAATTCAGCGTGGTACTTTGGCATATGCTGGCTTTGAAGTTCTACCACCATTCATTGCTTACCACGTGCCATATATTAGCCACGAAGCACGAGAAACCCTACTCGAAGACTATATAACTTATCTCACTCATCTGGATCAACTCGAACCGTTAACATTTCCTAAGCTTGAGCAATTTGATGAAAAGTTATACCCACTCTAATGCTGTGTTTTAGCTCTAAAATAGAATAGCCGAATCTAGCTTATTATTTTCGGTTATTCTTTCTCATAGCTACTCCCAAACAAAAGGATCAAAACTGCTCAAAAAATAGATCAAACGGTAAAAAAATTAAGGTAAAAATTTTTATAAAATTAAGAATATAAAATTTAATCAATAATATACAAATGTAGTGAAACGAGACTTATCAAGTAAAAATGATAACCAATACTCATTTCCTAATCACTTAATTCATATTTTTACAAAAAAATCTTTGACCATTTTTCTTAGATTTGTGACAAAAATGTCATAAAAACAAAGGGCGTTACTAATAGATAAAAAATATAAATATCAATTAATTAAATAAATTTAACAATGAAAATATTCCTTCATATTTCATTCATTATTGACACTATTTGTATAAAAAGTGAGTACTCCTCAGTTCATATAACAGATTTACTCTTATTGTAATTATGCTATTTTTGTTACATGGAGTTATCAAAGCTTTTATTAGTTGTAATTTAAAGCTTTGAAGGCAACACAGTTTAAACGGTTTAACTCTGTTACTTTTAAAAAAATGTCTTGAAGTTCAAGGAAAGATTAAAAATGAAATTAAAACATCTGAGCACTGCAATGATTTTAGCAACGCTGCCTGCAACTGGGGTTTTTGCAGCAGCATTGGATCGCTCTGGACAATCAATGTCTGCATTTTTGCAGCCTGGTAATTACTTTGAAGCTGGTATTTCTGTTTTAGACCCAGATGTAGCGGGTAAAGAAGCAGGTTCAAGCGCAACACGCCGCGATATTAGCGATATGGGTAATGATTACTACTTCCCAAGTGCTGCATTAAAATTACAACTCAACGATAAATTCTCTTTTGGTTTACTTTACGACCAACCATTTGGAGCAGATGCAGAATATTCAGGTAATAATGTATTCGTTTCGAATCCCGGTACTGATACTATTTTAAGTCAAAAGGCATTAGGTGAATTAGCAACTAGCTCAATTAGTAAGTTAGTTCAAGCATCTGGATCAGCATTTACACCAGCTCTTATAGCTGTGACGAAGGTTACTGGCGGTGATCCTACAAAACCAACTCAAACAGAGATCTTAGGTGCATTACAACAAGTTGCTAAAGGTGGAAATACAACTGTAGGTGCAGGACTAACAGCACTACAAAACACCCAAGCTGCTATTAATGCAGCAAATAATTATTTAGGTAAGGGCGCAACTAAAGTTAAAGTTGATACACAAAACTTATCTTTTGTTTTTGGTTTTCAACCGACTCAAAACTTCAATTTCTACGCTGGTCCTGTATTACAAACAATTAAAGGTAATGTAAGTTTACGAGGTCAAGCTTATAGTCTTTATAATGGTTATGATGCAAATATTAAAGAAACAACAGGTGCGGGTTGGTTAGCAGGCGCAGCTTATCAAATTCCTGAAATTGCACTTAAAGCATCTGTAACTTATCGTTCTGAAATTGATCATAAAGTAGATATTAATGAAAATTTATCTATATTAAATTTCCCTGGTCTTACTTCAGTACTTGCTGGTCTAGATGTTCCAGCTTCTAAACTTCAAGCAATTAACTCATCTGGTAAAACTACAATTACAACACCACAGTCTGTTAACCTTGATTTCCAAACAGGTGTCATGGCTGATACAGTTGCATTTGCCAATGTACGTTGGGTGAACTGGAAAGATTTCTCAATTCAACCATATAAATTTGGCAAAGTCTCAGAAGCTGTAGGTGGTCTTGTTGGACGTCCAAATGGCTTTAACCTAGTTGAATATTCTGATGACCAATGGTCTGTGAACGCTGGTGTAGGCCGTAAACTTAACGATAAATGGGCTGGTAACGTTTCTGTAGGTTGGGACTCTGGTGCAGGTAATCCTATAACAACATTAGGACCAACAGAAGGTTACTGGAACGTAGGTTTAGGTGTTCAATATAGCCCTACTCCTCAAACGTTCATTGCTGGTGGTGTAAAATACTTCTGGTTAGGCGATGCTAAAGCTCAAACAGGTGCGCAAGCAGGTAGTGATGAATATGTTGCAGAGTTTTCTGACAACAATGCAATCGCTTATGGTTTAAAACTTGGTTATAAATTCTAAGTTTTAAAAAATCATTCATATAAAAAAGGCGCTTAAAGCGCCTTTTTTATTACTTATCTCTTAAGCTGGGATTGTACGCTGTGAAACCGAACGGATTGCTTCTTTTAATGCATCATATCCGTGGATAGCTGGAAACTGTGGAAACTCAGCAATCACGTTTTCTGGCGCATCAAATAAGAAACCATGGTCCGCTTCACCAAGCATGGTTGTATCGTTATACGAGTCACCCGCTGCGATTACTCGGAAATTTAAGCCATGTAGCGCCTTAACCGACTCACGTTTTTGATCTGGTTGGCGTAATTTATAAGCTGTAATCATTCCTTCTTCATCTGTCTCTAATTTATGACAGAAAATAGTTGGCCACCCCAATTGCTTCATTAAAGGATGCGCAAATTCATAGAAAGTATCTGACAAGATCACGAGTTGGAAATGAGTGCTCACCCATTCAACAAATTCTTTTGCGCCTGGTAATGGCCCCATCTCAGCAATGACTTCTTGAATGTCATTTAAGCCTAAACCGTGTTGTTTCAAAATATTAAGACGCTGAGTCATTAAAACATCATAATCCGGAATATCACGAGTTGTCGCCTCGAGTTCTTTAATCCCTGTTTTTTTAGCGAAATTGATCCAGATTTCAGGAACTAAAACCCCTTCAAGATCTAGGCATACGATTTCCATGAATGCTTCCAACGTTGGTTAAAAATTGCTGTATCATACCACTAAGATTTTCAGTTTTGCGTTGTTATTGATCAAATCAATTTTATTCATAAGGATCGAAATTAAAGTGCTAAGCAGTTTATCAACTATCCTTTAGAATATTTTTCATAACTCAATGCGCCCAAGCCTTTTGCCAGGAACACACATGACCGTTATTCCGACTATTGATATCGTAGATGCTCTTGCTGCTGAATATGCAACCAAAAGCCCGCGAGAAATTTTAGAGCTTGCCTTAAGCCAGCAAGGTGAAATTGCAATTTCTTTTTCGGGAGCAGAAGACGTTGTCTTAATTGATATTGCTTCACGTTTGGGTAAGCCGTTCCGTGTCTTTAGTCTTGACACTGGCCGCCTGCATGCTGAAACTTATCAATTTATTGAAACTGTCCGTAAACACTACAATATCAATATCGAAATTTGTTTCCCTGAATCTGAAGCTGTTCAAAACATGGTAAACGAAAAAGGTTTATTCAGCTTTTTTACAGATGGTCACCAAGAATGTTGTGGTATCCGAAAAGTTCAGCCTTTACGTAAAAAACTTGCGACTTTAGATGGCTGGATTACGGGTCAACGCAAAGATCAAAGCCCTGGTACACGTACAGAAATTCCAGTAGTACAAGCAGATGCGGGTTTCTCAGGTCCAGGTAAGCAGCTCATTAAATATAATCCTCTAGCAAACTGGACAAGTGCGGAAGTATGGAGCTACATCCGTATGATGGAAATTCCATATAACCCTCTTCACGAACGTGGTTTTGTTTCTATTGGCTGTGAACCATGTACACGTGCTGTATTACCAAATCAACATGAGCGTGAAGGACGCTGGTGGTGGGAAGAAGCGACTCAAAAAGAGTGTGGATTACATGCAGGCAACATGAAAAAGTAATTTGTTATCAAAAAACCACTGCTAAATCAGTGGTTTTTTTTATGTCATGTTCCGTACACAAAGTCATATTTTATCTACTCTAAACGCTATATACTTAATTTTACGGTTCTATAATTCTAATAAGAGCTCAGATAAGGGCTTCTTAGAAAAATGCATGAGGCACAATGATTTATGCGTCCATTACACCCAATTGATTTCATTTTTCTGTCACTTGAAAAAAGACAGCAACCCATGCATGTCGGTGGATTATTTTTATTTGAAATTCCTGAAAATGCACCTGAAACTTTTGTACATGATTTAGTTGAAGATATTAAACGCTCAAAAAGCATTCCTATCCCACCCTTCAATAACCGTTTAAATGGCTTATTTTGGGATGAAGATGAAGAGTTCGATATCGATCATCACTTTCGCCACATTGCTTTGCCTCATCCGGGCCGTATTCGTGAACTACTGGTTTATATTTCACAGCAGCATAGCTCATTAATTGATCGTGCAAAGCCACTTTGGACGTGCGACATTATTGAAGGAATCGAAGGCAATCGTTTTGCCATGTATTTTAAAATCCATCATGCAATGGTCGATGGCGTTGCGGGTATGCGTTTGATCGAGAAATCCCTATCAAAAACACCTGAAGAGAAACACGTGGTTCCTCTATGGTGTGTTGAGAGCAAAAGAACTAAACGCCTAAAAGTACCTACTCCAAGTACAAGCAAAATTAAGAGTATTTTAGGTGGTATTAAATCTCAACTCGATATAGCTCCTAAAGTGATGCAAGAGCTATCTCAGACTATATTTAAAGAAATGGGTAAAAATCCTGATTATGTTTCTACCTTTCAGGCGCCAATTTCGATATTGAACCAAAGAGTAAGTGCTTCACGTCGCTTTGCTGCCCAATCATTTGAACTCAGCCGCCTTAGAAAAATCTCAAAGGCATTAGGTGTCACAATTAACGATGTTGTGCTGGCTGTATGTTCTGGAGCTTTACGTGAATATTTGATTAGTCAAAATAGCTTACCTAAAAAGCCACTTATTGCCATGGTTCCAGCTTCATTACACACAGATGATTCTGACATGAGTAACCGAATTACAATGATTTTGGCAAATCTAGGGACTCATAAAGACCAACCATTAGAACGTCTAGAAATTATTCGTCGCAGTATGCAAAATTCAAAGCAACGCTTTAGCCGTATGACTGCGAATGAAATTTTAAACTACAGTGCAGTTGTTTATGGTCCGGCAGGATTAAACATCATGTCAGGAATGCTTCCTAAGCGCCAGGCGTTCAATTTAGTCATTTCCAATGTCCCAGGACCACGTGAGCCGCTTTATTGGAATGGCGCGAAATTAGATGCTCTCTACCCTGCTTCAATTGTCATGGATGGACAAGCTCTAAACATTACCATGACCAGTTATTTAGATAAGCTTGAAGTTGGATTAACAGCTTGTCGAAATGCTTTGCCAAAAATGCAAAACCTTTTAACTCACTTAGAAGATGAGATTCAACGTTTTGAAGAAATTATTGCAGAAAAGCAGCTGAAACATCATTCAGCAAGTTAGAAAAATTAAGGGGCTTTGAATTGGCCCCTTATTTTTTGATTGTGCGGCACTGGTTAAGCAACTGATGACATACTGAACGAATCATTGCAGTTGTGATCGGTACTTCTTTACCTTGGTCATTCAACATATAGCAGCTATTTACTGGCGTGCTTTCTAAAACATGTTTAAGACCGTTGCTAATTAAGTTTTCACTTACATTCATGGGTTATACCTCTTATTGTTTGCTAAGACGTTAAATAGGGAGAACGTCTACGGCTACTGTATGTAAGTAGTATTTAAAATTCATGAATGAAAGTAAAATTTCAGTTGTAACAAGGATTAAGCGATATCTTGTTACAACTTTAACTTAAAATGATATCGTATTGCTCTTGCGTATATAAATTTTCGACCTGAAATTTAATTACGCGGTTGATGAAATGCTCTAAATCTGCCACTGCTGGCGCTTCTGCTGTTAATAATCGGTCAATCACAGAAGGATGAGCAACAACAGTAAAGCCACTCGTTGACTCAAATGCACGGGTATATCGTAATATCTCACGAAATATTTCGTAACACACTGTCTCTGCTGTTTTGACAAAACCACGTCCTTGACAGGTTGGACACGACTCACATAACAAATGTTCTAACGATTCACGTGTTCGTTTGCGCGTCATTTCGACCAGACCAAGTTCTGATACCTGAGTAATCTTGGTTTTGGCGTGATCACGCTCAAGCATTTTTTCAAACTGACGCATCACCTCTTCACGGTGAATTGCCTCTTGCATGTCAATAAAATCAATAATGAGAATACCACCCAAATTACGCAGTCTAAGTTGACGCGCGATAACTTGAGTCGCTTCCATATTGGTTTTAAAAACTGTGTCCTCAAGACTACGACCACCTACATATGACCCCGTATTAACATCAATCGTTGTCATGGCTTCAGTCTGATCGATCATCAGATAGCCGCCTGACTTCAAAGCTACGCGGGTTTGTAAGGCTTTTTGAATATCTTCTTCGACGTTATAAAGATCAAATAGTGGTCGTTCACCTGGATAATGAATGAGTCGACTCTGCATATTCGGGACAAATTCTTCAACAAACTCAAGAAGCTTGGCATGAATTTCTCTCGAATCGACATAGATCTTTGCAGTTTCATCACTAGCCAAATCTCGAATAATACGTTGAGGTAATGGTAGCTCTTCAAAAATTAAGGAAGGAACAGCAACATCAATTTGTTTTCGTTGAATGTATTCCCATAATTTACTCAGATAGCACATATCCTGTGCAATTTCTGCCTCATCGACACCTTCAGCAGCTGTGCGTACAATCACGCTACCCGGCAAATTATGTTCAGATTGAATACTTTCGATAATATTACGTAGTCGCTCTCGTTCTTCTTCAGACTCAATACGCTGAGATACACCAATATGATTACCATATGGCATGAGAACTAGATAACGAGAAGGGATTGAAAGGTCGGTACTCAGACGTGCACCTTTTGTTCCCAACATATCTTTCATTACTTGGACAGTAAGCGTTTGCCCGGGATGTAAGAGTTCAAAAACATTTGGGGTAGGCTGTGAACGAGGCCAAACCATATCATTGATATGTAAAAAGGCTGTTCGAGACAAACCAATATCAACAAAAGCAGCTTGCATGCCCGGAAGCACCCGCACGACTTTACCCTTGTAAATATTGCCGACTAGACCACGTTTGACTGTACGTTCGACATACAGCTCATTAACAGTTCCATTTTCGATTAATGCCACCCGACACTCCATAGGCGTGACATTAATAAGTAATTCTTCTGACATACATAAACTCAAAGCGTTATAAAATTTTTATTAAAGAGTCAGAGAAGCTGTTAACTTTGCCTAGTGTTTATCGACAATGCTATTCAATTAAGAATGATAACAACCTCTTATGTCTTTACTCTTTTGAATAACTGTGCAAATTCGTATAAAGGAAGTCCTACCACATTACTATAACTTCCTTGAATTTGGGGAATATATTGAGAAGCAATTCCTTGAATTGCATATCCACCGGCCTTCCCAATAGGCTCACCTGTAGTCCAATAATCTTCCATATCTTGTGCAGTCAGATGCTGGAATTCGACTTGTGTTTGCACCACCTGACTTAACATTTGTTGCTGCGTAGCAATACATAGTCCAGAAAACACATCATGCCAACGGCCAGACAATTGTTTCCAGATTTCAAAGGCATGGTTCTTTGATTCAGGCTTACCAATAATTTGACCATCAAGCCCAAGACTTGTATCGGCAGCAATAACAATTGCTTCTGGAAAAAGCGTCAGTACAGTTTGCGCTTTTTCTCTAGCCAACCGTTCAACATAGTGATGAACCAGCTCATTCTTATGAACAGACTCATCAATATCCGGGCTATAGGTTTCAAAATCCAAGCCCAGCTGTTGTAACAGCTCCTTCCGACGAGGAGAGCTAGATGCTAAAACTATATGCGCCATTTTGCCAAACAATAATAGACGACTGGCCACGTGATGATACTTGTCATCAATGGTTGCCAATGTCTAGCAATCGAAAAATGAATTCCACCCATGGTCTGGGTTACCCACATAAACGCTAAATGAGCAATAATGACCAGCGTTGCAATTGTCCATAAATTACCAAAGGTTAAAATACGGCGCTCCCGAATTAAAAATCGGGTAAGGAAAGTCATAATTACAAAACTTAAGGCATTGAGACCTAAAGGAGCATCAAGCAATAAGTCTGTAAAAATCCCCATTCCAAATGCAAACCAGACCCCACACCATGTTGGCTGACATACCACCCAAAACAGCATAATCATCAACATGAATAATGGGCGCCAACCTGAAATATCGTAGGATAGCGGGTAAACCATGAGCACCGAGCCTACAATTACAGAGATAATTATTCCCCATAATGGATCTTGGCGCTTTTCTCGTTTCAGTTTAGCGATCGGCATATGGCTGCTCCTTCGCTAATGACTCTGAGAAAAGTATAACGACATGGTGTCCCGTTGCTAGTTGCGCGGCTGGTGTAACATCAATTTCTGCAAACTCGCCTGAATTATGACGTCTTATTTTAGCAACTGTACCCACTGCATAACCTGCTGGGAAATGTTCACCCAAACCTGAGCTAAACACTTTATCGCCTACTTGAATATTCGCACTGGTCGGCACATATTCCATTTTTAAACGGCCCAAATCACCAGTACCAGACACGATCGCTCGCATTCCAGTGCGTTCAAGACGTACTGAAAGTGAATGTTCTTTATCTGATAACAACATTACACGTGAGCTATGAGGATATACATTAATGATCTGTCCCATAATCCCCTTATCATCCAGAACCGTTTGACCGACCTTTAAATGGTCCATAGAACCACGGTTAACAATGATGATATGACGCAATGGGTCTGCATCTGTCCCAATCACTTCGGCAATCTCCATACGTCCATCAATAATTAATGGAGTATCAAGAAGACCTCGCAAACGGGTGTTTTCAGCTGACAGTTCAGAAAGCTTCTGTAAACGAACCTGAGCTTGTAAAAGCTCAGCCTGCATCGCAGTATTTTCACGACGCAGTTGTGCTTCAGATTTTGTTTGTTGATTCAGCCATTCTCTCGACAGTACTGGATAACTGGCCAATGCATAAATTGGGTTATATGCAGCGTACAGGACATCCCTTGCTGGCTGAATTACATAGGGCATGCGCCAATCAAAGAACAGCACAACCAAGCATGTAATGACCGCAATAATGAACGAGCGGAAAGATGGCGGCTGTCTTGAAAAAATATTCGGTTGCACCGCCTAATCCTTAAACTTAACCGACGAAAAGCATGTCATGGTTCGGGTTGTCGAAGAATTCCAATACTTTACCGCCACCGCGAGTTACACAAGTAAGAGGATCTTCAGCAACCACAACTGGTAAACCAGTTTCTTGAGCTAACAATTTATCGAGATTACGAAGTAACGCACCACCACCTGTCAACACAATACCGCGCTCAGCAATATCAGAAGAAAGTTCAGGAGGAGTTTGCTCAAGTGCTGATTTTACTGCACTTACAATATTTTGTAATGGATCAGAGATTGCTTGAGTAATTTCGTCAGAAGTTACAGTAATTGCGCGAGGCACACCTTCTGCAAGATTACGACCGCGTACTTCAATTTCTAATGTTGTGCCATCAGAAACAGCCATACCTACTTCTTTTTTAATAATTTCAGCAGTGGTTTCACCAATTACACAACCGTGAGCTTTACGAACATAATTGATGATTTGCTCATCAAAAACATCGCCGCCGATGCGTAAAGAGTCAGCATAGACACAACCTTGCAATGAAATAATTGCAATTTCAGTTGTACCACCACCAACATCCACAACCATAGAACCACACGCCTGTTCAACTGGCATACCTGCGCCAATTGCAGCAGCCATAGGCTCTTCAATCAAACGAACATCACGGGCACCAGCATTAAATACTGCTTCGCGAATCGCACGACGCTCGACCAAAGTTGATTTACATGGTACACATACAACTACACGAGGTGCAGGTGGGAACAAACGTTTTTCGTGAACTTTACCAATAAACTGATTCAACATGGTTTCAGTCACTTCAAAATCCGCAATTACACCGTCTTTCATTGGACGAATTGCAGAAATATTCGCAGGCGTACGGCCCAGCATTTGCTTAGCATCTAGACCTACAGCAGCAACAATTTTTTGTGAACCACTGTGACGAATTGCCACAACTGTCGGTTCATTTAATATAATGCCGCGGCCTGGTGCATAAATAAGTGTATTTGCTGTACCTAAATCAATGGCTAGATCCGGCGAAAACAAGCCAATTAGTCGTTTTAGAATCACGGTTCGTTCTCAGTTAAACTTTCATGTGGATGCAAGGTGGCAACTTTAAACTAAATGTGATGATTTGAACAAGTCAATCGCTTATTATAACGCACGATATTTTGAAAATTTTTAATACTGATTAGGTGATGTTATGTCTACATCGGATGCACAGCATTCAGCAGATTTAAATGCACAAACAGTTTCAGCAATCGCCAATCTTGCTCGATTGTCGCTCAATGATACGCAATCTGCTGAATATGCTCAAAGTCTAAATAAAATTTTAGGCATGATGGAAACCTTAAAAGGCATTGATACGGAAGGCGTAGAACCTTTGAAAAGTCCTTTTGACAATCCTCAACCTTTACGTGCTGATGTGGTAACGGAAAGCAATCATCGAGATGAATACCAAGCAGTTGCACCTGCAACTCAAGATGGTTTGTATCTTGTTCCTCGCGTGATTGAATAACTTTTACTCAATTAACCCATCTTCCCTATTTTGAATGTAAAGAAATTTTACTCATGACTGATTTACATCGCTTATCAATTCGTGAACTTGCTGAGGGCTTAAGCCAAGCGAAGTTTTCATCTCGCGAACTGACTGAACATTATTTGCAACGTATTGCTAAAATTGACCCACTGGTAAAAAGCTATGTGACGGTTACACCTGAACAGGCACTCGCGGAAGCTGATGCTGCCGATGCTGCCTTAAAAGCAGGTAATGCAACTGCTCTAACGGGTATTCCACTTGCTCATAAAGATATCTTTTGTACCAAAGGCATAAAAACAACTGCTGGTTCAAAAATTCTAGACAACTTCATCTCTCCTTACGATGCAACTGTTGTTGAAAAAACTAAAGCGGCTGGTCTTGTCACTTTAGGTAAAGTGAACATGGACGAGTTTGCGATGGGCTCAACCTCAGAAAGCTCATATGTTGGCGCAACAAGTAACCCATGGGCACTTGACCACGTTCCTGGTGGTTCATCAGGTGGTTCTGCTGCGGCTGTAGCGGCTGACTTAGCGCCTTTCGCTACGGGTACAGATACAGGTGGTTCAATTCGCCAACCTGCTTCTTTCTGTGGCTTAACAGGCTTAAAACCAACCTATGGTCGTGTATCTCGTTTCGGGATCATTGCTTATGCATCATCTTTAGACCAAGCAGGTCCAATGGCACGCTCTGCTGAAGACTGTGCTTACCTGATGAATGTAATTGCAGGCCATGATACAAAAGACTCGACTTCGGTTAAAAAAGAAGTGGATGACTACGTTGCGAACTTAAATAGCACATCTGTAAAAGGCTTACGTATTGGTATTCCTAAACAGTACTTTAACGTTGCAGGCTTAGATGCAGACGTAAAAGCTCGTGTTGAAGAATCTTTGAAAAAGCTTGAAGAAATGGGCGCAACCCTTGTTGAGATTGACCTCAATATGACTGAAGCCTATGTACCAACGTATTACCTGATTGCGCCAGCAGAAGCATCTTCTAACTTGTCTCGTTATGACGGTGTTCGTTATGGCTACCGCTGTGAAAACCCAGCCGACTTGATGGATCTTTATAAGCGTTCTCGTTCAGAAGGCTTTGGCCCTGAAGTTCAACGTCGTATCCTTATTGGTACATACGCGCTTTCTGCAGGTTATTACGATGCTTACTATGTAAAAGCACAAAAAGTACGTCGCTTAATTCAACAAGACTTCTTAAAAGCATTTGAAAATGTAGATGTGATCGCGGCTCCTTCTGCACCAACGACAGCTTATAAAATTGGTGCAAACTTAAGTCCAACTGAAATGTATTTAGGTGATATCTATACACTTGCAGTGAACTTAGCAGGCTTACCAGCGATTAATGCTCCTGTTGGTTTTGATAAAGACAGCTTACCTGTAGGCTTACAGTTGATTGGTAACTACTGGTCAGAGTCACAATTATTGTCGATTGTTCATCAATACCAACAAAACACTGACTGGCATACCAAACGTGCGGCAATTGCTGAGGAGAATGCATAATGGCTGAAGCTCAAAAGTTGAAATTGATTGACGGTTGGGAAGTCGTTATTGGTATCGAGATTCATACTCAGCTTGCAACCAATTCTAAAATTTTCTCTGGTTCATCGACTGAATTTGGTCAAGACCCCAACACGCAAGCAAGCCTTGTAGACTTGGCTATGCCGGGTGTATTGCCTGTTTTAAATGAAAAAGTAGTTGATCTTGCAATTCGTTTCGGTCTTGGAATCGATGCTTATATCGACCAAGCATCTGTGTTTGCACGTAAAAACTACTTCTATCCTGACTCTCCAAAGGGCTATCAAATTAGTCAAATGGATAACCCAATTGTTGGCTTAGGCCACATTGATATCCAGCTTGAGGATGGTACGACTAAACGTATTGGAGTAACTCGTGCTCACCTTGAAGAAGATGCAGGTAAATCTATTCATGACCAATTTGAAGGCATGTCTGGCATTGACTTAAACCGTGCTGGTACACCTTTGCTTGAAATCGTTTCTGAACCGGACATGCGTTCAGTTGAAGAAGCAGTGGCATATATCAAATCAATTCACACACTTGTGCGTTGGTTAGGTATTTCTGACGGTAACATGGCTGAAGGTTCATTCCGTGCAGACTGTAACGTGTCTTTACGTCGTCCGGGTCAACCGTTTGGTACGCGCTGTGAGCTTAAAAACCTCAACTCATTCCGTTTCATTGAACAAGCAATCAATGTTGAAATTGAACGCCAAATGGAAATTTTGGAATACGGCGGAAGCATCGACCAAGAAACACGTTTGTTCGATCCAAACAAAATGGAAACGCGCTCTATGCGTTCTAAAGAAGAAGCGAATGACTACCGCTACTTCCCAGATCCAGACTTGTTACCCGTGATTATTGCAGATGAGCAAATTGAAGCTGCTCGCGCTGCACTTCCAGAGCTACCTGCTGCACGCCGTGCACGCTTTATCGCAGACTTTGGTGTAACCGAGTACGATGCACATGTACTTACACTCTCACGCGAAATGGCGGACTTCTATGAGGCTGTTGTGGCTGCTGCGGGCGGCGCTACACAAGGTAAAGTATCTGCAAACTGGGTGATGGGCGAATTCTCAGCTGCGTTAAACAAAGCTAGTCTAGATTTGGCTGACTCGCCTGTTTCTGCTGAACAGCTAGGTGGAATGATTGCTCGTATTGTTGATAACACCATTAGCGGTAAAATTGCAAAACAAGTCTTTGGCTTTATGTGGGAATCGGAAGGTAAATCTGCCGATGACATTATTGCGGAAAAAGGCTTAAAGCAAGAAACTGATACGGGTGCGATTGAAGCAATCATTAAAGAAGTGCTTGCAGCCAATGAGAAAATGGTTGAAGAGTACAAGTCTGGTAAAGAAAAAGCCTTTAACGGTCTTGTAGGTCAAGTCATGAAAGCATCTAAGGGTAAAGCCAACCCTGCTCAAGTAAATGAATTAATGAAAAAATTGATTGGTTAATTTCATTAGTCAACTCAACAAAAAGCCTCGATTTATCGGGGCTTTTTTATATCACCTATGAATTATTCTTCGACTAAAGAATGGACTTTTTGCTAAAGAATTACTCAGTGACTGTGCTAATTTAAATTCAGAATTTAGATAACTTATATTTTAAAAAGAGAGATAAATCATGTCTAAAAATATTTTAATGTTGGTCGGTGACTACGCTGAAGATTATGAAACCATGGTTCCTTTTCAGTTCTTAACTGGTTTAGGTTATACCGTGCATGCTGTTTGCCCAAATAAAAAGAACGGCGACCATATTGCGACGGCTATTCATGATTTTGAAGGTGAACAAACTTATAGCGAAAAACGTGGCCACAACTTTACGATTAACTATGATTTTGATGCCGTTAATACCGAAGACTATGTAGGTCTAGTTATTCCGGGTGGTCGAGCACCAGAATATTTACGTATGAATGATCGTGTTGTCGAAATTGTACGTGAGTTCGATAGAGTGAAAAAACCAATTGCAGCCGTATGCCATGGCGCTCAGTTACTCGCTGCGGCAAATGTATTACAAGGTCGCCTCTGCTCAGCTTATCCGGCATGTGCTGCCGAAGTAAAATTGGCAGGTGGACAATACGCAGATATTACTGTAACTGAAGCAGTTACAGATGGACATTTGGTGACTGCCCCAGCTTGGCCTGCACATCCAGCTTGGTTAGCACAATTCGTGAAAGTCTTAGGCGCTACAATTACAATCTAAATAAATCACTTTATCCCAAATACAATAAAACCTGCTCTTAGATAGCAGGCTTTATTACTAAAATAGAAAACTAGATTTTTTATCTCGTAATTCCCAACTTATTCCAAATCTCTGGCGTTAAAAACGTTGTCACCAATTTATTTAAGTCGATATAGCGTAATGTGCCTTGCAACTGCTGTTTAACTGCGGGGTCTTTAACAATATCTTCACCAGCACTTTGGCCTAACTGCTGGAAAGCCTCCCCAACTGCCTTCACACCTTCAGCCTGAATCACAGCTTTAGTTTGCGTAGAACATTGCTCCACAATCACACGTTGTAAAACCTGCGCCAATTTTTGATCTAACTGATCCTTTTGCTCAAGCGTTACATTACTAAATGCTTTTAAATCAGGGTGAGCAGCTAAAGCTGTAAATGTCCATTGAAGCACAGTGGTCTTGTCTGAAGCCGTTGTAGCCTTAACTAAACAGTCACTTAACTGATCAACCGTGGGACCCGCCATCGCAATTTGTGTTGTACCCAGTACAGCAACTGCCATACAAACTGAACGGCTCAAATGTGAAAACTTACGGCGGGCAATCGCATAAACTTGACGTGACATAGGTCTAGCTCCAATAAACAATCTGTTCTTTGTATCACAGAGCTAGTAGTGTTACCTGTTATGACTCTGTAAATCGTCTATTTCTTCAAATTTAACAATTACTTTAATAATTAGCCCATTCCCGCATAATTCCATGCTTCTGGAATACTTGGCTGTTCTGGTGCTTTATTTAAATCAATATTTAAGTTTCTACTGCCCTGATAAGATTTCTCACCTGAATCTGAGGCAGGTGATACGCTTAAACTATAACGATAGCGAAATTGCCACAACATAGGTTTAATCGGACGAATATCTAGATTAAGACTATCTTCATCATGACAATTTCCTTTAGAACTCTCATAATCTTGCTCAGAAAAACATGCTCTAATCATCCGACTAAAACTAAATGGATAGTTCGCAATAAATTGATGTGTCGTTCCAGAATCTTTTAACTCATAAAAGCTAACCCGTTCAATTCCAGCCCCACCACCCGAATACATTTCAGAAAGCTGATCAATTATTGCAATTGCATAACGATTTTGGGTCATGGGAAAAAGCTTAGGAAATATATATTGTTTATGAAAGCTATCTTCGCTTCCTGTTGTCACAATATTCCATTTGCTGACTAATTTAAAACCTGTAGATGTAGGTTTAAACTGTGCGATATCATCACGGCTCGATAATATCCATAAATTCTGGTCTGGAGTTTTTAGACTACGCCATTGCGCGCCTTGCTGGCATAAATCTTTTATTTGTTCACACAATTGACTTTGCTCTGTTGAACTCAATTGCCCTTTCTTAAATTCCAAAATTTGTAATGGCGCAGCAAAAACGGATATGGCCGAACAACTTAATACAGCTGCTAAAGCAACCATTTTTAAATTAATTTTATAATTCAAAATCTTACTTCCTTAGACTATTCTTATATATTCAATGCATTATTTTACAATAGCTTCAATTCGATCAAGCTCCCACACCCCACCTGCTGCCAAGCCTTTGCACATCCCTGTCCACATATCCTTAGTATGTACAAAACTCTTGCCGTCCCAGACCCATTCTTCACTTGCCCAACAATCGCCTATGCCTCTCCCTTTTTGAGCACTACTAATAATACCGCTATCGAAATCAGAAGCTGTTTCTGTCACAAACGTTGCCTTACCAGCCAAAGACTGATCGAGTACCCATGCCCCATACCCTTCGTTATAAGCCCCCCTCCAACACAATGTAGTCGCCAAAACTTTCTTATTGGTTAGTTTATATAGCTCAATTTTTTGTGGTTCAGCTCCATCACTATTACCGCCATAAATTCCTTCACAAAAGTCTTCTTTAGGATTCGGATTAGCTCCCATCAAGCTACGGTGTATTGCTTGATACTGCTTGCTTTTCGGTTCTAGCGTTAAATAAGGTTTAGCTGTAGTTTTAATATGTTTAACAACCAGTTTTGGCTCAGGCATAAGTACTTTAGTTTCATTGGCACTGCCCTTTTTAACCAAAGCACCAACAGTCCCAATACGCTTCTGAAAATCATCCATTTTTAATAGCACAGCGGTCATTCCTGCATCAGAAATTTTCCATTCATGCTGAGTATTTTTAAATATAATTTCAGGTTTCTGTTTAGACTGTTGTAGTACAGCGTTGACTTGTAAATTATTCAATTTCCCCATCAATGGCAAATCGGTAGCATCTATAGTCACAGCGCCTAAATCTTTGCCATTTACATAAAAATGAATATTTTTAAGCTGATTGGCTGGCAAGCTTTGCTCATAGTCTGATAAAGCAAATTCAGCTTGCACAGCTTGTTTTGGCCCTGCTTTACGTACCAATAAAAGCGATGCTGGATTATCGCCATTTTCTTCATTTTGATAGCCTGCGGCTTTACATGTGCCGGTATTGCTACAAGAAATTTCCCATTCTTGGTGAGAAAATGAAATACCTTTTATGTCTTGAGCAAAACCATAAGAACTGATGACTGATAAACAGCAAATTGAAAGGATTTTTTTCATTTTTTCATGTCTCTGCTGGTCTGTTTTATTATGAAGTTAAAAACAGTTTTAAATTTTGAATTGCCTTATAGTTTAAAAGAATATGTTAGATTTATATAAGAATTAAATTGATTACTTTCTAAAAATGAAAAAACTAAATTTTTTATTATGCACAGCATTGGTCAGTCTAACTTCAACTGCTTATGCAGAAGTAAAAAGCTTTACGCCCCATTTCCCAAAGTTTTATAGCTCTGCTGCAACCCGCAAAGCTGATAATCAATTCTACGCTCTAGGAGAGGCAAAGTTTTTAAACGGCGTTACAGTGCCGTTTTATGGTGTTACAGCACAAAGCCCAACAGAGAATGGTTTACTTAAAGATTTTGAAACCTGTACACCTAAAAGTTGTCGTTTTAATTTTAAACTCGATGCTCAGCATGCAAAACAACTCAAGCTTCTTGCATTACCTGAAACAGGTTTAGTGCTCGTTCCAAGAAATTGGCAAGATGTGCAAGCAAATGCAGGCGCTAACGGGACTGGTTTTACTCTAATAATGAGTACAGATCAAAAACAAGCAATAGAACTCTATGATTCTTCATTTTGTGTTGGTTGCGGACTACCAAATGCAACACTTTACTTTCCCGAGCTGTTAAAAGAAAGTCTGGAAAATGAGTTTGGCGGGTTTAAAGACCCTAAAAAACTCATCAACATTGTTCATCCCTCTAAAAAAGTGGCTTTTTTTAGTTATCAAATTCCACAAGTAAATAATCGAACACACGGTATTGCCAAATATTACGATGAAAACACTTTTAACTATAAAGAAATTCAAATCACCTTAGATAAATCACAACAGTCTCTTGTAGGCCCTATCCTTAATTTTTACAACGCGACTCATTAAATCCACATCTGTAAAAAACCCGCTTTCGCGGGCTTTCTTTTATTTATGTAGTATCGATTCAAAAGCTTTTAAACGCTTATAAATCGAAAGTAATTCAATAATCGTTTTCCATGAACTAATTAAATATTGGAATGATTCACGGACCTTATCGAATACACCGCCAATTTGGTTAATCAAGCCTAACGTCATCTTTCCACTTGCAATTGCAGGGAATAAAACGACTAGACTATATAAAATATCTAACTGCTTATACCAAGTTGCTACCAAGTTAAAGTAAGCATAATGGAAATAGAGTCGGAAGTAGTTTTTACGAACTCGGCTAAATAGCTCTTTTAGAGTAGCTGGTTTTGCACGTTCTGCATGGTCTTCACCATAGACCAACTCTTTACGATAAGCCGCTTCCACTTTTTGATTATTAAATTGTAGCCCAGGTAATTTAACACCTACTACCATTAATAAAACTGTACCAAAAGCAGCCCATACAATTGCGGCCCATACTAGAGAATGTTCTAGTTCACCAACAATTGGTAAAACGGGAACATGTTTAGACAGTTGAAATAAAATAGGTAAAAAGGCAATTAAAATCATGACTGCTTTTACCAGTTCAACACCTAAGTCTTCCATAATAGTTGCAAAGCGCATAGTGTCTTCTTGCACACGCTGCGAAGCACCTTCAATATGACGCAGTTGTTCCCAATGTTCTGTGTAGTATTCATTCATTGCTGTACGCCAACGGAATACGTAATGGCTTGTGAAAAAAGCATTAATTACAGCAAGAGTCACAGCAACCATAGCAATATAAAGAAAAACTAGGGTTTCACTATATAATGCCGAGAGGTCACCACCTCCATCAGAAAGCATTTTTTGAATTAAATCCCAAAATGGTACATACCAAGCATTAATCGCAACACTGACCTGAACTCCAAACCAGATATTAAACAAAATAAATGCCGATCCCCATATAGACCAACGCTGCCATGGGTTGTTCGATATAATTTTCCAAAAGCCGGCAAAGAGTGCTGTAGAAACTAAAAACCAAACGTAAAACCATAAGAAAGTTGGAGACCAAAAACGGCTTACACCAACGGGTAGTTGTGCGTCATGGTAGCCCTTAGCAAACCCGATAAAAGTTCCCCATGTGTTTCCACCTGAGTACCAGAGCACCATATTTAATGCGATCCAAATAACCGCAGATATAAAAAAATACCGTGGTGATGGAAAAAATGATTTGAACATTGAGCGTGGATATCCTTATATTTCTTCAAATTTACAATGGAAGGAATACTAAAACCTAAACCTTAAAATTGTGAAGGGCAAAGTTTAGAGAATTGTCAATTTTTCCCGTTTCATTGAAGGATTTGATCGTTTTTTTGTAAATTCATCCCTTTTTGGCAATTTAATCCATTTAAATTACCTTGTATATGACTCTCAATAGAGCCATATACGGCTTTTATAACACAGCAATACAGAGATTAAATCTCTTCTTTACGAACAATATAACCTTCCAACTGCATTGCCTGAATGAGCAAATCTAGGTCTGAAGCGCTTTTAAGCTCAACATCAACACTCACGGCGCTTTCTTTGGCACGGCTTGTCGCTGCAAAGCGTTCATGACGCAATTCATAAATATTACCGCCTTGCTCAGCAATAATTGCTGTTAAACGGGCTAACGCACCCGGATTATCTGGTAATTCAACGCGAATACGAACCATACGACCTGTACGCGTTAAATGACGTTGCAATACAGAAACCATAACGCGTGTATCAATATTGCCACCAGACAGAACTACACCAAGCTTATGACCTAAAAATAGATCAGGACGAGACATAATTGCAGCAATACCTGTTGCACCAGCCCCTTCGCACACTGTTTTTTCAATATTGAGTAACAGCGCAATTGCTTCTTCAATCATGTCTTCAGTAACAACGACAATGTCATCAACATATTGTTTAGCAACTCGGGTCGTAAGCTCACCTGGAGTTTTAACTGCAATACCTTCTGCAACAGTAGAGCCCATTGAAACAGCATGCTGATAATTGCACAGAAGTTTCGCCATACTTGGATATACAACCGATTGCACCCCAATCACTTTAATTTTGGGATTTATTGCTTTAGCAGCAATGGCAATACCAGAAATTAGGCCACCACCACCAATTGGCACCACCAAAATGTCTAAATCAGGAACAGCTGCAAGCATTTCAAGCGCAATAGTTCCTTGACCTGCAATAATTTCTGCATCGTCAAATGGGTGGATAATCGTTAAAGATTCTTCTTGTGCAACCCGATGCATTTCAGCAGCAGCTTCTGAAAAGTCTTGTCCGTGCAAAATAACGCGTGCGCCATATTCACGCACTCGTTGTACTTTTACATTAGGCGTAGATTTAGGCATTACAATGGTCGCGGTCACCCCTGTGCGCTGAGCATGATACGCTACGCCTTGGGCATGATTGCCTGCCGAAGCTGCAATAACACCATGTTGTTTTTCTTGGTCAGATAAGCACAACAGTTTATTCAGTGCACCTCGTTCTTTAAAAGAAGCTGTAAATTGTAAGTTTTCAAATTTCAGCCACATCTCAGCCCCTAAGGTTTTAGAAATGGTTTCAGAGAAAACAAAAGGAGTTTTTACGACTAAACCTTCCAAACGCTCTGCGGCAGCATGAACATCATCTAATGTTGGAAACCCATTTTCAACCTGTTGCTGTATCATTTATCTAGTCAGCCTCAATACATTACAAATCAATTATTTTTTAACAATGACATCAATATTACCTATTGGTCATCAGAGTTTTCAGCATATCCAACATGTTTCTAATATACAAAAATTTTTATTTCAAAAATTAAAGATTTAAACTGCAATAAAAAAAGCCCTATTCAGGCTTTTTATTTAATTTTCAAATAATTAACGTCATATTATTGAGTTTGTGCACTTAATCCTTCAGTAGACATATTCTGTTCAGCTATTTTTTCATCAATAGCAAACTGAATATCGGAAAGTTTGGCATTGGCCGCATCAATACCAGATTTCATGGTGGCTTCACGGCCTTTTACATCAAAAATATGCGCTTTTTCTCTTAAATCTGGCTGAATCACAACATCCGCATATTGCAACTCTTCTGCTGCTAGACGACCTTGCATAATATTAATATTCTGGTTAAACAGCCCCCAGACATTCGATGTTTCTGTGTAAATAGGCTGAGCTAAAATATCAACTGCAATAATCACATCAGCCCCTAAATCTCGGGCAACTTCCACTGGCACAGGACTCACCAACCCGCCATCGACATATTCAGCTTTACCAATTTTGGTGGGGACAAACATACTCGGAATTGAAGCAGAAGCCCTAACAGCTTGCCCCGTATTGCCGTAATTAAATACGGTTTTAGTGCCATGCTTTAATTCGGTTGCAACCACATACATTGGAATTTTCATTTTTTCGAGCGGCATGTTGTTTACTTGCTGGTTAACGTAGTTTTCTACTTTTTTACCATCAAAGAAACCTTTTAATCCGATACTAATGTCACGCACATCGCCAGCTTTCATTTTTAATGCTGTATTACGCAATTCAGCAGGACTTTTACCACTGGCATAAAGTGCTCCAACAATACTACCCGCACTGGTCCCTACAATAAAATCTGGTCGAATACCGTGTTGTTCTAAAACCTCAATAACCCCTATGTGAGCATAACCCCGTGCTCCACCGCTACCCAAGACGAGCGCAACCACAGGTCGTTTTTGCTGTTTTTTGATTCTTGCAAAAGGCTGATCCACAGAACGAGCATAAGCCTCCGCTGTTTGCGGTTTTAGAGCAGCAGACAAGTGTGTGGTGGTTTGACATCCCGCCAATACCATAGAGAGTCCGAGAACCCACAATTTAAGCTGTTTCATGGCCCATCTTCG
Source organism: Acinetobacter sp. WC-141 (assembly GCF_000313935.1). Taxonomy (GTDB): domain Bacteria; phylum Pseudomonadota; class Gammaproteobacteria; order Pseudomonadales; family Moraxellaceae; genus Acinetobacter. Next base: position 105,838 of record NZ_AMSS01000043.1, read on the forward strand.
CACTATGAGGTTTTAAGTTTGGATTGCAATTTTAGTTGCTAGTTTCGTGAAAAGCTGTATTGAATTTATTTAATTTGTCATGTTTAAAATTTAGACTCAAGTATTTTATCTATCCCCCTTATGAAAAAGGCCCCTTATTTATAAGAGGCCTTTTGTAACTTACCAGATATCTGAATCAACTTTTTTCTTCAATTCTGGATACTTATCAATTTTAAATTCAGGCTCTTTAATGCCTTTTTTCAATTGTTCACGGTAATCTTTCAACAATGTACGTGCCATCGGCGTTAATAGTACGATTGCAATCAAGTTAATGGTTGCCATGATACCCATAAACAAGTCAGCCATAGACCAAACGAGCGGAACACTACCAATTGCACCGAAGTACACCATCACCAATACAAAAATACGGAAGATGAACATGACTTTCGGGTTGTTATTAATAAACTGCACATTACCTTCTGCATAGGCATAGTTACCTAGTACAGCTGAATAACAGAACAAGAATAATAGAACAGCAAGGAAGTCCGATCCCCAATGCCCAACTTGAGTTTCTAAAGCACGTTGAGTTAATTCAACACCGACAAAACCTGCATCCTGGTAAACACCAGAAACCAAAATGATGATTGCAGTACTTGTACATACAATAAAAGTATCTACAAATACACCGAGCATTTGTACCAAACCTTGGTTTACAGGATGTTTTACATCAGATGCAGCCGCTGCGTTTGGTGCAGAACCCATACCAGCTTCGTTAGAGAACAAGCCACGCTTAATCCCTTGCATCATTGCCATTGACACTGCCGCACCAAAGAAACCACCTGCTGCAGAATTAAAATTGAAAGCTTCAGTCACAATCAGCTTTAAAATATCAGGCAAAATTGCATAGTTACTGATTGCAATATAAAGAGCAACAGACAGGTAAAGACCTGCTTTTAAAGGTACAAACATCTCTGCAAATTTAGCGATACGCTTAATACCACCAAAAATTGCCAATGCAACCATAACAACAAGCGCAAGACCAACCCATGAAATTTCTAGATCAACGCCACCTAAATGAGCAATAACATTGGCTTTATCCCAACCCCAAGCATGTGAAGATGCATTAGCAATCGCATTGATTTGAACTGAGTTGAATACGAAACCGTAGGTAAAGATCAATGCAAGTGCGAAGACCACACCAAAGGTTTTACTACGTAAACCTTGAGTAATATAGTAGGCTGGACCACCACGGAACTGTTTACTCTTACTATCTCTAACTTTAAATAGCTGAGCAAGCGTAGACTCAATAAAAGCAGAGCTCATACCAAGAACAGCAGTTACCCACATCCAGAACACTGCACCAGGACCACCAATTGCGATAGCGATTGCTACACCAGCAATATTACCTACCCCAACACGGCTCGCAAGGCCAGTTACAAACGCCTGAAAAGGTGTAAGACCATGCTCATCTGCGCCTTCTGTACGACTGCTTTTCATAACACGGATACTTTGCAAGAACATGCGAATTTGCACAGCTCCTGTTAAGACCGTATAAAAAATACCTACAGCCAGCAAGAAAATAACCAAAAAGTCCCATAAAGGGTCATTAAAAAATTTTACCCACGACATCAGTGTGGCATTGAGTTGTTCATTCATACTCGGTCCGCTTACGTTCCTTGCTAATGTGCTAAGAGCACATGCCAAAATACTGCAATAAACAAAAAAGCCCCTAAAAACCGGGACTTTTCAGTAAATTCAAGAAAAAACTTTTAATGTCAATTGAATAGCAATTATCGTCACAAGTTTAAGCAACATCATGCCCAACACTAAGCCTTTGAAAGTTGCATGAGAGAACGCGACCTTCAGATAAAATAATATCATTGCACTACCGAACTTTTCCGCTTTTGGAAAAACAGTATGCATCGACTCAGCTACAAACTTGGAAACTAACAAATGACCACCGCTAAATAAACTCGTCCAATGATTCCCATCAATTAAGCGAGTTATACAAAATCTGGATTTAAGCCAATAAGCATATTTACATATACTTTTGAGCAAATGTCTAAACTGGATATAAATTTCAAAGACTGTAACGAGCCATCGCCATAACGCGACTATCTGCGCCCTTTTCTCCATGATCAAAGAAGAGTGCGTTTAGACCTGTACTAAGCTGTTGTATTTTTTGTGGCTCAGTAGCTGCTTGAGTTACGTTCATTTTCATGGTTGCAATGGTAATCGCCAATCCTTGTTTCATGAACTGCTTGTTGATGAGTGGTAGACTCATGTAAAGCTCCTATACCTCGTGTATTTCTCCATTTCTGCACCCAGATCCCTTTTGTAAAAGGATTTTGTATGCAGCCACTATTCCTAACATGAGTATGGAGAAATCATACCTGCGTAAAAAAGTCGGTATTATGCAGAAATTTAAAGTTTTGTGTATGTTTTTCATTAAAATTTTATATAAAAAATGGTCATATTTTATATAAAACTATCCGTTTTGCACTGTTTTTAAACATATTATACCTTTCTTTCAATTGAATATTTTTCACCCACTTACTGTTATGCTTTTATTTTTATAACCGACAAAATCACACTATTTTGTCTATTTAAATCTAAAGTGGCATATTCGAATTATGATTAATCAGACAATATGTCTAAATTAATTAAATTATCATACCTGTAAGAATTTCTCTTTTCTAATATTTTTTGCTTATAAATGAACTACTTTCAAATCATGAAATTAAGCTTCAAAAAGTATGAAATATTTATGAAATAAGATATAGGAGTACTCATGAATCTGGAACAAGTTCGTCTCGTTGATCAAGCGATCACTTCTCGACATTCTGTCCGCGCTTTTTTAAATACACCAATTGAGCCAGAAGTCATTAAAGATATATTACGAGTCGCAAGTCGAGCTCCTTCTGGAACAAATACTCAGCCATGGAAAGTCTATGTAATAACAGGCAACAAGCGTGATGAAATGGTTGAACGTGTCTGCGCAGCCCAAATCGAAGTATCAAAAAACCCGGAACTTGCAGAACAATATAAAGAAACTTTTGCCTATTATCCTGAAAAATGGATATCGCCTTTTATTGATCGCCGTCGCGAAAATGGTTGGGGCCTCTATGGTCTACTCGAAATTAAAAAAGGCGAAAAGGAAAAAATGGCCGAACAGCAGTTACGTAACTTTAAACTGTTTGATGCACCAGTCGGCCTATTCTTTACAGTAAATAAAACGATGGGAATTGGATCAAAAATGGATATTGCAATGATGATCCAAAATGTGATGGTTGCTGCCAAGGGACGTGGTTTAGATACATGCCCACAAGCAGCGTGGAACCATTTTCACCCTATTGTTTTAGATATTTTGGGTGCATCAGATGATGAAGAACTGGTATGTGCAATTGCGTTAGGCCATGCTGACCCTAACCATATTGTAAATACCTTCATTACACCTAGAGAACCAGTTGAAAATTTCGCAGTTTTTCTAGACGAATAAAATCTAAGTTGCCATTCTCTTGAAACTATGAGAATGGCTTATTTTTTACCTGTTGCACCGCTTTTAACACAACAATAAAACCGCTCAGCGTAAATAACACCATCATCACGCCCATATTGAGCGATGCAGACCAGATAAGGAAGTTAAGCAGCACTCCACCCAAGAGGCCACAAGCAAATTGCATACTTCCCATAATGGCACTCGCTGTGCCTGCGCGGGCACCTTGTTTGGACATAGCGAGCGCCATTGCATTTGGTCCTGTCAAACCAATGCCTGAAATAGCTAAAAATAGCCCTAACATAACGAGCCATAAAGGCGCTTCAGGAATTAAACCCGCAATAAATACGATAATGGCTCCAGTCACTTGAACAAGTGAACCAGCTTTTAACCGTCTAGTGATTTCAACACGTGATGTTAAATGCTTATTTAAAGATGACATCAACATAATGCCAAAAGCATTTAATCCAAATACGTAAGCAAACTCTTGCTGATTGAGTCCATACTGATCCATAAAAACTGCAGGTGCTGAGCTGATATAACAAAATAGCGCCGCCCCGGTTAAACAGCCTGCAAACATAGGTAAGCGGAAACTCGCATCTTTGAAAATAGCCCCATAGAGGGTAACGACTTGATAGAGGGACAGCTTAAGTCTTTTATCAGTTGCCAAGGTCTCTTTAAAGAAGAAATGCACGCATAACCAACATATTGCGCCGACAATTGAAAGAGCAATAAAAATAGCTTGCCATGGGAACCAGATTAAAATCCATGCCCCGATCATAGGCGCCAAAATTGGTGCAAGCCCCATGACAATCATCATGCTTGAAAAAGCTTGTGCCGAGCCTTGAACATCTAATCTATCGCGTATTGCTGCACGAGCCATGACCACACCGACACAGCCACCTAGAGCTTGCAAAATACGAGCAGCAATCAAGCTCCATTCATTTGTAGCCAATACGCAAAATAAGCTCGCGACAGCGTAAAGTGCGAGGCCAAAATAAAGTGGTTTTTTTCTACCAATCCGGTCACTTAAAGGGCCATAAACCAATTGCCCAACAGCTAAACCAAAAAAGTAAGCTGGCAGTGTATTTGCCACCATTTGCGTACTTACCCCAAAATCATGTGCCATTTGAGGCAAAGCAGGTAAGTACATATCGATGGATAATGGCCCTAAAGCCGTAAGCAAAGCGAGCAACATAATCCAGCCAATAGAGTATTGACGCTGGGCTGTTTGTTCAGACATAACGATATTTCATTTTTCAATCATTTGCATACAGACAAGCTTACACTGTCTATCGTATGATTTGTGCAACATTGGTGTAGAAATACACAAATCCTTTATCACTCAGGTTGATCAGCAAGGACTTCCTTTGAAATCTTGGTTTAAACGCCTAAAAAGAGCGACTTACAACACAACATTTATGTATAACGTGCGAATGCTGATAGCCTTTTCAGGAACTGCTTTCGTGCCTTATTTTTTAGGCTATCAATTAGCAACAATTCCCCTCACTTTAGGTGTGGTCGCAGCAGGGTTAAGCGATATCGATGATCGCTTTTCAGTGCGAATCATGAACCTGATTTATACGTATATTGGGTTCTTCGTTACCGCAGCTTCTGTACAATTACTTTTCCCCTACCCAATGGCTTTTGCTTTAGGGTTGATTGCTTCGTGTATTGGCTGGATTTTACTCGGTTCATTAGGACGCCGTTACGCAACCATCTCTTATGGCTGTTTGGTTGTTTCAGTCTATACCATGCTAGGTGTTCACCTTTTTGACCATTGGTATATTCAACCTGCCCTTTTAGTTGCAGGTGCGGCATGGTATGGCTTAATTGCCACTATTAGTTTTTTATTATTTCCGGTTCGACAACTACAAGACAAACTGGCTGCCTCTTATGCATCTCTAGGCGATTTTCTTTTTGCAAAATCAAATTTGTTTGATGTGGATATGACTGCTGCCAGCTATCAGCAAAGTATGATCGAACTGTCATTAGAAAACGGTAAGTTAATTACGATTTTTAATGACTTAAAAACAGCGTTATTGACGCGCTTAAAAGGCGACCGTGGACAAAAAGATACGCGCCGAAGCTTACATTATTATTTTGTCGCTCAAGATATTCACGAGCGAGCTGATTCTGCTCATATCGACTATCAAAAATTAGCCAAAATTTTTCAGCATAGTGATATTTTATTTAGATTCCAACGAATTCTGGCAGTTCAAGGTAAAGCTTGCCAAGAGTTAAATGAATGCATTTTGCAACGTAAACCCTATAACCATAATAAAAGGTTTAAACAAAGCTTTGAAAACCTGCGCCTCTCTTTAGAGAAGTTACGTCGTGATCAGCATTATGACCTTTTATGGGTAAATGCTCTTTTCGCTTTATACCAAAATTTAAAGTCTATCGATTCCCAGTTACTCAACTTAGAAACAGAGCAACACATTCAATCGGACAAAGTGAAACAAGCCGAAAACCAGCTTAAAGATGATGATTTGCAAGGATGGAATGATATTGTCATCCGAATAAAACAGAACTTAACTCCTGAATCTGTGCTGTTCCGCCACGCGATTCGTGTATCGATTGTTTTATTTATTGGATATGTCTTTATTCAAATGACCCATATTGAATATGGCTACTGGATTATGCTTACGGCTCTATTTGTAAGCCAACCCAACTTTAACGCGACCAAGCGCCGTTTACGTCTAAGAATTGTCGGAACATTAGTTGGTATTATTGTTGGCCTTGCGATTATCTTCTTAATTCCTTCAACCGAAGGACAGCTATTCATGTTGATATTAAGTGGTGTCCTGTTTTTTGAATTACGCAGTAAACAATATGCACAAGCAACTGCTTTCATTACAATTTTGGCATTAATTAACTTTAATCTAGACGGTTCAGCAATGGCTGCGGCGATTCCAAGATTTGTAGATACTTTAATGGGATGTGCTTTAGCTTGGTTTGGCGTGACATTTATTTGGCCTGACTGGAAGTTTCGACGTTTGCCTCGTAACATCAGACGCTCACTACAAGCTCAATGTAATTATTTAGCTGAAGTCGTCAAACAGTATCATGAAGGCCGTAATCATGCGTTGAATTACCGTATTGTACGTCGAGCTGCACATAATACTGATGCTGAAGTTGCTTCACTTATTTCAACTTTAGCAACTGAACCAGACTTTGACCCGACTCGTAAGTCCGATATTTTTGAATTTTTATGTTTAAATCATACATTTTTAAGTTATATCGCGGCACTTGGAGCACATCGAGAAAACATTCAAGACCAAGCTGTCCTTAAACTATTAGACCAAGCCTTAGATGATATCCAAGGAGCTCTCTTAAGAGATGAAATGCCTGATCTTACAGCACAAAATATGCTCCAAACGATACGTCAGCGACTAAGCCAAAATGATGAAGATGACCAAAAATCACTCATTATTTTGCAGCAGCTCTCGCTCATGCTTGGTGTATTGAATCGATTTAGTATGTTAAAACAACGGCTAAGTCATGATCTTGATAATGATGCCAGTGAGCTTGCGTCATTATAAATTTGCCTCGGAATTTAGTATTAAATTGGCATAATATCCTTTCCTGACTTATGCCAATTAGTGCTAAACTTAAAACAGTTTACAATTTGTTATTTGCACTATGACCGCGAAAACTTTATACGCTTATACGCTTCAGCCTGTTCCATATGACGTGTCAGAAGCTGAACAACGTAATGCACAGCTTCTTATCTGGCGCAGCACCAATAAAATCAGCACAAAAATTTGGGCAATTATGGGTGTCGTTTTAGCCCTAGCTATTTTAGGTCTTATTTTTATTAAGAACTACTCTACTGTTTTTTGCTGGGTTGCTATTGTTGCTGTAGTACTTTACTACCTAGGTCGTAAATACGGATTAGAATGGTACGTTAAACGCAAAATGAATGAATTTCCAGTACAGGAAATCAAAGGTATTCGTTTAGGTGTACAGCCTCATGGTATTGTAATGCGCCAACAAATGGGCCACCAAGAAGGCGTGGGTACTATTGGATGGAAAAATATCTATGAATGGTACAATGCACCTGATTTTATTTTGGTTAATTTCAAAGTAAAAGACCCAAAAGGCCAAGAACAACAAGGTGCGTATATTTTACCTAAACGCATGGATTCTAAGAACTTCTCTTTCAATACAATTCGCACGCATTTAAAAGAAGCTGTAGGCGAACCAAAAACCTTGTAAGTTTTAATTTTATAAAAAGCCTCCTGATGGAGGTTTTTTATTATGCTAAAGACAAATGATAATGAAAATTAATATTATCTCCAAAATCCATATTATCTACTCAATCTTCGGCTATACTTCGTTACAAGATCTCCATCATATTTTCATTTTTGACCATGTTTAAAAAAATTTTATTTCAAATTCATTGGTTTCTGGGTATTACTGCTGGCCTCATCTTATCCATTATGGGTGTAACAGGTGCAATTTATTCTTATGACCAACAAATTTTAAAATGGGTGAATTCTGACAGTTATGTTGTTCAAGCTGAAAACACATCAAAATTAACCCCTGCTCAGCTATATCAACATTTCCATACAACTCAGCCTGAAATTAAAATTAATAGCATTACGATTGCCAAGGATCCCACCTCCTCTTCTGTTGTGAATATTGAAAAAGAAGGTGAACGTCGTGGCTACAATATGATGGTTAATCCATATAACGCTCAAGTTCTGCCAGATGTAAAAGGCCGAAAGTTGTTGTTACTCATACAACAAATTCATCGTAATTTAACAGCTGGTGAAGTTGGTAAACAAATTACTGGTGCATGCGCACTCATGTTAATTTACTTCGTACTCAGTGGGCTATATTTACGCTGGCCTAAAAAGCATTCTGCTCGTCAATGGCTCGCTGTGAAGCCGAAACTCAAAGGCCGAAATTTTATTTGGGATCTACATGCTGTTGTAGGTACGTGGGTCATTGTTTTTTATCTGCTTTTCGCGTGTACAGGTCTATATTGGTCTTATGACTGGTGGCGTAGTGGTATGTTCAAAGTAATGGGAGTTGAACAACCTAAACCACAAGGTCATGGCACCACTCCTCAAAATCGCGGAATGCAACAAGGTAAACAATCTGACCGTAATAAGGATAAAAAATCAGAACCTCAATTAGATAATACTCAACTCATTACAGCACTTAATCAAACATGGAGTGGCTTCAATAGTCAGGTCGGGCGTGGTTATTCAACACTAACATTGAACTTACCCAAAAAAGATGATGGAAAAGTTGAGTTAAGCTTTGTCGATGCTACGCCACAACATGAGCGTGCACGTAACCAAGCCATCTATAATTATCAAACTGGTAATATCGAAAAGATGGAGCTTTACGAAGATAAAAAGCTTAATCAAAAGATCATGAGCAGCATGTTACCTGTGCATCGTGGTAGTTTCTTTGGACCAATTTATCAATTTGTAGCAATGCTGGCTTCATTGGCAATGCCTCTGTTTTTGGTTACAGGATGGATGCTTTATCTTAAACGCCGTAAACAGAAAAAATTAACACAGGCGGCTCGCCAGTCTTTAGCTGGACAATACATTGATCCAAATGCAAAGCCTTGGCTTATTACCTATGCAACTCAAACAGGTGTAGCTGAACAACTGGCCTGGAGTACGGCAACAAGTTTACAAGAAGCTCATCAGCCAGTTCAGGTTAAACCTGTACAGCAGCTAACCCAATCTGATTTAGAGCAACATGAGCAGGTTCTATTTGTAATCAGTACGTATGGTACTGGTGATGCGCCTGACCTCGCTACAAGCTTTGCCAAAAAGCTTTTAAAAGTGGAACTAGACCTTAAGCATATGAACTATGCCGTTTTGGCATTGGGTTCTAAAGAATATCCTGATACTTATTGTAGTTTTGGACATGCAGTAGATGCTTGGCTTAAAACCAGTGGTGCACATGCCCTCTTCAATACAATTGAAGTTGATAATGCAAACCTATCGGATATTCAAAACTGGAATCAAGCACTCGCGAAAGCAACTAAATTAGATTTGCATGCTGTAAATCTAGAAAAAGTCTTTGATACGTGGGTACTGCAACAACGTGACTTACTCAATCCAAATAGCTTAGGTCAACCTGCTTATAATATTGAGCTTAATGCAAAGCACGAAGCGATATGGCAAGCGGGTGATATTGCTGAAATACAGCCTGGGAATAGCCCAGAACGCATTCATGATTTTTTGCAGAAGCATCATATTCTTAAAAATGCAAAAGTTGATTCATTACAGATTTCGATTGAGAAAGCACTTTGGAATAAAGATTTAACCGGTGAAATTGAACCATTTGCTAATGTAGATCATCTATTAGAACAACTCCCGACTCTGCCAACACGTGAATATTCGATTGCTAGCATACCTTCTCAGCAAATCCTTCGTTTGGTAGTCCGTCAACAATATGATACGTCTGGTAACTTAGGTTTAGGTTCTGGATGGCTGACTCAACACACGCAAGTGAATGATGAAGTTGCTTTGCGTATTCGTACCAATGAATCATTCCATCTTATTGATGATAACCGTCCTATTATTTGTATTGGTAACGGAACTGGTATCGCAGGCTTAATGAGCCTATTACATACACGCACTCGTCACAACTACACTGAAAACTGGTTAATTTTTGGTGAGCGTCAAAGAGCATGTGATTTCTTCTATGCATCAACTATTGAGGCATGGCAAACAACTGGAATGTTAAAACGCCTTGATTTAGCATTTTCCAGAGATCAAGAAAAACATGTGTATGTTCAGGATATCATCCGTCAGAATGCAGCAGAATTAGTAAGCTGGATAGAACGTGGCGCTGTTCTTTATGTATGCGGTAGTATTGATGGGATGGCCAGCGGAGTCGACCAAGCACTTATCGAAATTCTAGGTGATGAACAGCTAGATGAGTTAAGACAACAAGGTCGTTACCGCCGTGATGTTTATTAAAGGTCAATAAATTTAAAAAACCGAGTAATAGCACAAATGCTTTACTCGGTTTTTTATTGCATTCAGAATGATTTTGCATACACTGTCAGCAATTTAAATTGCAACTCTAAGCACAATGCAAGTCAGTAAGTGGATCCGTATTTTCCTAGCAATCATTGGTTCAATTTTATTTCTAGATGGATTAGTTTTAATTTGTCTCAATAAAATTAATGTAGGCACAATTATTCCTTTCATTTTGGGGGCTTTCTTCTGCCTCTATTCTTTATTTTATTATCACTTAGAGCGCTTTTTCTTCTATCACTATCGCTTACACACGCTTTGGCGTTTTGGGTGGTTATGCTTCTGGATATGGCTAATAGGCTTAGGCTATTTTTTTAGCTTTATTAAAGAAAATAAAGATACTTCAGATAATACTCCTCCAGTAAAAGCAATTATCGTCTTAGGAAGCGGTGTCGAAAATGGTCAACCATCCACAATTCTTGCAAAACGTTTAGATACAGCCGCCCCTTTAGCACTTAAACAACCGCAAACACAGATTGTTTTAACAGGCGGTCTTGATTTTTCAGAAAAAGAAAGTGAAGCCTTAGTTATGTCTCGTTATCTTGAGCAAAAGTATCATATTGCAAAAGAACGAATGACTCTTGAAGATAAAAGTACCAGTACTGAACTTAATTTAAAAAATAGTAAACCACTCTTAGCACAGCAGCACATTAACTTAAACCAACCAATTGCTATTGTGACAAGTGATTTTCATATCCCTAGAGCAGAAGCAATTGCAAAAAAACAGGGCTATACTCAAGTTTATGGGGTAGCGGCCGAAACCCCATTAGCTACTCGCTACAATGCATGGTTACGTGAATATTTTGCATATGCGAGTGGATGGATTCTAAAAGAATATTAAAAGTACTTTAATCGAAAAACTGCTATTCAAAAAAATAGCAGTTTTTTTATTTGCGAAAATATTAGCTCTTGCTACAAATAAATTTGATGATTACAAGCAATGAGATAAATATAAAGGCTTATATACAGACTCTAAGAAGATAAGCCTAATGAGAATAAAGCGCCTATTGTCTCTAGAATGAATAAATTTCTTAGTAAATTTTTTGAAAAATATTTTTAATTTAACACCCACACTATAACGCTTAATAAATTAGTCAAAATAACTCATTACGCTATTAGATAATTCAAGTCGTTCAAGCATATAAAGACAAGACAATGACTAATAAAAATAATAATTTGAATATATAGACACTTTAATTTCACAATAGGAAAATTATTCACATAACAAATAATTTATATGAAAAGTAAAATATAAGATAAATAAGCGATTTGAGAATTTGAAGAACTTAAATTTCTGAGAGAAATTATGGTGGGCGCTGACGGGATCGAACCGCCGACATTCTGCTTGTAAGGCAGACGCTCTACCAACTGAGCTAAGCGCCCTTAATGAGAAAAGATAACGAATGTATCTTTATACTCTACATTCTCAAGACAAGGGAATCAAGAGAATGGCGCAGCGGACGGGGCTCGAACCCGCGACCCCCGGCGTGACAGGCCGGTATTCTAACCAACTGAACTACCGCTGCACTACAATACTTTAAAATAAAGTATGGTCACATATATGGTGGGCGCTGACGGGATCGAACCGCCGACATTCTGCTTGTAAGGCAGACGCTCTACCAACTGAGCTAAGCGCCCCAAGAAGAAAAAATTAATAATTTATTAATTTTTCGATATAAGATTGTCACATCTTAAATCATCTTCCAAACACAACCCAAACTGAAAAGTGGCGCAGCGGACGGGGCTCGAACCCGCGACCCCCGGCGTGACAGGCCGGTATTCTAACCAACTGAACTACCGCTGCACTTTCACAATATCGAAATTGTGGGGTAAACGATGTTAAGTCTTAAGTGGCGCAGCGGACGGGGCTCGAACCCGCGACCCCCGGCGTGACAGGCCGGTATTCTAACCAACTGAACTACCGCTGCACTTGAGAGCTTAACGTAAAGGCTTGGTGGGCGCTGACGGGATCGAACCGCCGACATTCTGCTTGTAAGGCAGACGCTCTACCAACTGAGCTAAGCGCCCTTAACGTCTTCATCGTTTGTGAGGTGCATTATAGAGAATCTTTAACAGGTGTCAAACGCTTTTCGACTTCTTTTTAAAAAAATGCGAATGAATGATTAAAAATAAGTCATTATTAAGTAAAAAACAATTTTTTGTATTTTATTTAAACACTTATTTCAATATTTACCACCTTTACACAGCTCATCAAGATTAGATAAAACTCGCTCTCAGGTTAAAGATTGTTCAGATAAATAAACTAATGCATCTTCAGCCACTAAATCAAATAGCTCAATGATTTCTTCATTACGCATTCGGACGCACCCATGCGACATTGGCACCCCCATTGGTTGCGTGTCTGGAGTTCCATGAATGTAAATGTAACGCTGCATGGTGTCGTGGTCTTCGCCTTTGTTAAAACCTTCTTCTAACCCATCTAACCAAAGAATACGAGAAAGTATCCAGTCTCGTTCAGGGTATTGGGCAGCTAACTCAGTGCTATAGACTTCCCCAGTTGGCTTACGTGCAATAAAAACTGCATTTTGAGGAGAATCGGCACCAATTTTCTTTGCCACTCTATGCCATCCACGGGGTGTTCTCCCCGTGTTTTCCTGCTCACCAATTCCATTTTTTCCTGTAGAAATGACATAAAACTTATTATGTTTAGGCAAAGTTAATGTTTGGTTTTCTAAATCGATAAGAACATCAGCATCTTCGAGTTTAAATTGAGACATTGGACTTATTCTCTTATATATCAACTCAAATATTTTGAGTTTAACTAAAAAATTATTGTAAGGACTTCTCTTGCACTGAAATAAAAGATTATCAATCTTTTTATACCTACGCGCAGTTTCACTGCTTGTCTTGCGCCAAAAATAAAAGATTATCAATCTTCTATTTTTGGCTCAGGCCGTAGCCATAACCAAACTGCAACGATGAACATAGTAATATCAGTAAAAGCCTTAACCAAAAGTGGCGCTGAAGTAAATAGCATGATAATTCCGCTAATCGCCATCATGATGCTTGCAATCCACTTCGCTTTACGAGGCACTGTGCCATTGGCTCGCCAATCACGTAGTGTTGGACCATATTTAGGATGATTTAACAACCAATTATCCATTTGTGGCCAGCCTTTTGACGCAGCCCAAGCAGCCAGAATCAAAAACACTGTTGTCGGCATACCTGGTAAAATTGCTCCAATAATGCCTAGCGTGATAAAAATCACAACTAAAGAGCGCCAGAACAATGTTCGCATATATAAACCTTAACCTGCTGTTAGCGTTAGTATAAAGTGTTTTTCTACTATTTTTTGTTGATCCGTTATGAAATTAGGATGAATTCTTCGAGTATTAAATATATGAATATTGCCTCAATTAAAATCTCCTATTTCGAGCCATGGCTTCAATTTCAACATCCTATAGTTCGACAGCTCGCGTTTTGTATTGCTAGTCCAAATTTACTTTGCCAACTACCGAAAAATCTATCTATACAACATCCCTTTAAGCTACATTCAAGTGAATTTTGGGAAGTTCATTTTCAAAATTATTTACCACGCTTGGAAGAGCTTGATCAGTCACCAGAACCTTTAATTCAGTTTTTATCTCGGCTTAAAAGTACACGCTTAGGTTTACGTTTTGAACATCTCCTCTGGTTTTGGTTACAAGAAGATCAGTATCATCCCTATCAATTATTAGGACATAGTATTCAAAAGATTGAGGGAGCAAAAACTTTAGGCGAGCTGGATTTTTTAATTTTAAATAAAGCATCTCAAAAAATTGAACATTGGGAAGTAGCCTTAAAATATTATTTGGGTGAGGCAGATTTAAATTTAGAACAATGGATCGGCCTGAACCGTCAAGATACTTTAAGCAAAAAGCTTTATCACTTTACGAACAAACAATTTCAGTTTTCTGAAGCATTGAACTTCGAAATTCAAAACCGTTTTGCAGTTTTAAAGGGACAACTTTATCTTTCTTTAGATTTAAATTTTCAGCAGTCCCTACCTGACTGGATAAATTTAAAGCGTCGTTTGGGATATTGGGGCACTACAATTCCTCAATCTTCTTTTTATCGATTAGAAAGGCAAGAATGGCTGTGTCCAAATAAGCAACCTAGTTCGGATTCAGCACATTGGTGGACAGAAGGTTTATATTGCAAAAATAGTGAAGAGATACTGTTTTATATGTTTAGACATCCTTCACACTTAAAATTTAAGTCCAACATGCAGAAATTTAAATAATTAACAATAAATTTAAGATTCTAGAAACATTTTATAACGTTTTTACTATTAAACAGTCATGTTTCTTTTTCCGTTTGTTTTTTAATCTAAATTTACTTCATTATTAAATTTAAACGGAGAAAATGATGAAAAAAGTTTTAGCTGCTTCTGTCATGATTGCTGTTGTTTTAACAGGCTGTAATACGTTTAAGGGTTTTGGTAAAGACGTTTCTAAAGCAGGTGATGCTGTAACAAATACTGCTGAAAAAACACAAGATAAAATGTAAGTTAGAGTTGTCACTAAAAAAACCTTATCGTTCCGATAGGGTTTTTTTATTTTTACGTACCCATCACGTAGAGATTCGCCTATTATATCGGACTATATTTCACCTGATCAGCACGCAATTTCCGGTATGAACCATTCAGATACTCTCTCGCTTAGCCTAGAACTTTTACAACAACCTTCTGTTACTCCCATTGATCACACCTGCCAAACCATCATGGCGGACCGTTTAAGCAAAGTTGGTTTTCATATTGAACCAATGCGTTTTGGTGATGTAGATAATCTTTGGGCGCGTCGCGGAACTGAAGAGCCTGTATTTTGTTTTGCAGGTCATACGGATGTCGTCCCGACAGGTAAATTAGAAGCGTGGAATTCAGACCCATTTGCACCCGAAATTCGCGATGGAAAATTATATGGTCGCGGTTCGGCAGATATGAAAACAGCTTTGGCAGCTATGGTTGTCGCATCTGAGCGTTTTGTAGCAAAACATCCCAACCATAAAGGATCTATCGCATTTCTAATTACTTCTGATGAAGAAGGTCCTGCTGTTAACGGTACGGTCAAGGTTATTGAGACTCTTGAAGAACGTAATGAAAAAATTAAATGGTGTTTGGTAGGTGAACCTTCAAGTACTCATAAATTAGGTGATATTGTTAAAAATGGGCGTCGTGGTTCACTCAATGCAGTATTAAAGGTCCAAGGTAAACAAGGCCATGTGGCTTATCCACATTTAGCACTAAACCCAATTCATGAAGCATCACCTGCTTTAACAGAGCTATGCCAAACCGTTTGGGATAATGGAAATGAATATTTTCCAGCAACATCATTTCAAATTTCAAATATTCATGCTGGAACTGGTGCAACCAATGTCATTCCGGGTACTTTAGATGTTACTTTTAACTTCCGTTATTCAACAGAAGTGACAGCTGAACAGCTTAAACAACGTGTTCATGAGATTTTAGATAAACACGGTTTAAAATATGAAATCGTTTGGAATTTGTCTGGTTTACCTTTCCTGACCCCAGTCGGTGAACTCGTTAATGCTGCTCAAACTGCTATTTTAAATGTAACTAGCAATGAAACTGAGCTTTCAACAAGTGGCGGTACTTCTGACGGACGTTTTATTGCTCCAACAGGCGCACAGGTATTGGAATTAGGGGTTCTTAACGCAACAATTCATCAAATTAATGAACATGTTGACGTGCATGATCTCGATCCCCTGACTGATATTTATGAACAAATTTTAGAAAATTTATTAGCTTAAAATATTAAAGCTCAATGAATAAAAAAGCATCCACTTTAGGGTGCTTTTTCTTATCTTAAAGTTAATCCATTCTTTGAGAGTCTTAGAAAGTGATTCGTATTCCCTAATCCAGATAGTTAGCTTTATACAAAGTACTTAAAGAGCATTTTCTGAATGCTTATCTATCCACTGCAATATAGTGGGCCAGATTTCCTTAGCAGCATTTTGACTAAGTGCGATTCTACTATGAGAATAATTTTCTAGATTATTATTAGAAAGTCCAAACTCACGGAATATATTACTTTCATTTTCAAAGGCCTCTAAATATTTATGGCACCCTTTAACTGGTGCTATAAATTTATCACCAGTTCCGCTGATAGAATATATTGGAACTCGAATAGAGCTCATATGTTTTTTATAATCAATATTTTTAAATTCACTAATAAAATTTTGCTTTAAATTCCAGTTAAACCATGGTCGCATAGTGTAGTAACTTTCATTTACTCGACCTAACTTAAATTTATTAGCGGGTATCTGGCCTAGACCTTTAACAACGAGTTTTGCAGAAAAGAGTTTAATAAAATCAAATGTGTTGTTTATGGCTCCAAATGCTTGGCAAGCTATAAAAGTAATACTTTGGATATTCTTTAAATATTCTGGATAATTAATTAAGAACATAGTTAGGCATAAACCTCCCCCACTATGAGTCACACAGTGTAAAGAGGCTATATTAAAATGATGATAAATATAGTGAAATGCGGCCTTATATTCATATAGCGCAACAGTTTCAAAGTTAAATGGAATATCTGTTTTTGGGCTTGTGCCGTGCCCACGCCATTCTAAAATAAAACAGATGTAACCCTGATTTGCCAAATAATCTGCAATACCCATACAAACAGTTTTGTCTGAAAATGCACCATGAGATAAGAAAATTGCTTCTTTTTTTATCAGAGTGTTCTCGCTTTTAGCAATTTCCCATAAAGCAAACTCACCATGGTCATCTGTTTTTAAAATATGCAGCTCTTTATAAATTGACATTTATTTTCTACTGTTGCAAAAATTTTATTCTAGGTTGACTTAATAATGCCTGAATGAGTGGTGTATAAAACTCGCCTTCATTAATAAGCTTAATATATTCATCGCTATGCTCTACCCAACCCTCTTCGGCTAATGCATCCCAAATAGGCTTATAATCGACTTTAATATCACTATTAAAAATTTTCTCATATTTTTTGGTATTAATTTTCATTTCTTGTAATGCTTGAAAGATCCAAATCAACTTTACGTCTTCAGTATCATGAACAAACATACGTTCAATAGGAAGTTTATTTAAAGATATTGCATTGTAGTATTCAGTTAGGTTTCGATGATTCATTGCTGAAACAGACTTCGTTTCTGATAAGTTAGGTTGCAATCGCATATTAACGGCTGCATAACCCAATCCACTCATTGTGGTCATTTTACTTTGCCCATTGGCATCTAAGCAGTCTCTAAGGTTATCTTCATATAAATATTTCTCTGAAATTAATTGGTTATTATCTTCTTTTTCCCAATCATATACTGTTTTTTGTTTATAACCTTTACTTATTAAGAATTGTTTAGCAATGTTATACATCTCAATTTTTTTCTCAATAGAAGGCGTATTTTGCTTTTGTTTTGTCGCAAAGTCAGAACGACCAGCGATATTAAGCTCATAATGAGTAATATGTTTTATTCCTGATTGAACAATACTTTCCAAGTCTACTAGCATTGCCTCAACCGTTTGATTTGGCCAGCCATAGATCAAATCGACGTTACAAGATAAAGAGTACTTATGAAACAACTCAATTGCATCAAAAACCTGCTTTCTCGTTTGTTTTCTACCACTTGTCGCGATTAACTCATCATTAACCTGTTGTACTCCCATACTGACACGGTTAAAACCTGCATCTTTAATTGCTCTTATTTTATCTTCATTAAAAAGTTGAGGGATACCTTCTAATGTCATTTCTATAGGTTTAGATATACCAGTATCGGGAAAAAGAGAAGATACAATGTTAGTCAGTTTCATATAGTCATTAGGTTGAAGTAAATTAGGCGTACCTCCTCCTACATACAAACTTTCAAGTTTAGCTCCTTGATAAAATTCTTTATATAACTGGGCTTCCCTATTTAAAAAATCCAGATAATAGTCCATTTCCCGCTTACCTTTATAATCTTGTGTAGGGAAAAGGCAAAATCCACAATGAGGTGGATCAGTAGGAATACAATATGGAATACCTAAATATAAATTTATAGACTTATATTGAGCATCTGTATTTAATAAAAAGTAATTATTTTCTTCTTCTTTTAAATCTGTTTTCCACATTTTAGGTGAAGGATGGGTATGTAGAACTTTATTTGATAAATGTCTTACTTTATTTTTTTGGATGAAATTTTTAATTGAAGCAATATCCATAATAACTATATTTACATTAAATTATAAAAACACATATTATGTAAATAAAATATATTATTCAATGTTTTTCTTCCCCTTTTTTCCTAAATTTTTTAATATTTTTGATTTATGAAGTTACGAGTAAGAAATTGGATTTATACAATAATATTTAGCTATTTTTCAAAGTCGCAATATATCTTTTAATTTCTTAATTCTTTATTTAGTTTGTATAAAAAAAGAACTCAAAATGAGTTCCTTTTTTTATACATGAAGCGAATTTTCGATATATTGCAAATTAGGAACGTGGTAGCGTTGATCCTCCATTCGCACATATTTAAATATAGTTGGGTGCTGCAAAGCGTCTTGTATATCTTCATTTTCATCTACGACTTCAGAAATACGTAAACGAACCGAAACTGGCATCGATTTACAGATGAGTGCAAAACGTTGGCTAATATCTTCACTTTCAATAACTAATGCCACCGCTCGCGAATCAACCTCATTGTGCACTGAATAGACAGGAAGTTTTACGTCATGCCATTCAATATACTTAATGCCATTTTTAACATCCATAGCCGATAACACGATGTTTTGTGGCAATAGCATCGGCACTTGCTGATCACATTCAATAACATATGCATCTATAAAACCAGTTGAAACAGTAATTAAATGTTGAAGTTCTTGCTGATCCATTTCATTAATTAAAGATGTACTTATATGGGTTTTCATTAGGCGAGTTCCCCTTCAGATGTCATGAAAAAGGCATCAATATTGTGAAGTAAATCTTCTTCTTGGAAAGGTTTACCCATGTATTGATTAACCCCTAAAGCAAATGCTCGTTCACGATGTTTTTCTCCAGTTCTTGATGTAATCATAATGACTGGCATATCTTGATGTAGATCATGATGTCGCACCAGATTAAGTACTTCAAAGCCATCCATTCGCGGCATTTCGATATCAAGCAGCATCAGATCTGGTTTAATATTTTCTAACTGCTCAATTGCATCAATACCATCTTTCGCAGTGACTACATCATAGCCCTGACGTTCAAGTAAACGAGTCGTTACCTTACGGACGGTGACAGAGTCATCCACAATCATAATAAGACGGCGTTCGTCAGCCTCACGTTGTCTATAAACAGCTTCATTAAGCGGCTTATGTCGGCGAGTAGACTGAATTTGGCGAGCAATATTTTGTCCATCTAAAATTAGACAAACTTGACCATCGCCTAAAATAGTTGCGCCGGCAATCGCACCAATAGTAGAGAACTGCTGCCCGATTGGCTTAACTACAATCTGTGCACGTGAACCAATAAGCTGATCAACCAATAATGCAATGGTTTGTCCATTATTGGCCTTAATCATTAATACTGGTAGTGAATACATCATCCCACTTAAACGTGGAATCGGTTGATTACCAACAAACTCAGATAAATAGCGTAATGGATAGCGTTTATTTTCAAATTCAAAGAACTCTTGTGTACTTCCAAAATACTGTTCTAATGATGTTGGTGAAACTCGAACAATTCGATCAATTTGAGCCAACGGAATTGCAAATTGTTGATCGGCAACTTTAACCATTAATGCATCACTAACAGCTACTGTGGTTGGAACACGTATTGTAAAGATTGTACCTTGTCCATAAACAGAGTCGACACTCACATGCCCGCCCAAAGCTTTAATATCACTTTGTACAACATCAAGCCCTACACCACGACCTGAGATCTGAGTGACTTGATCGGCTGTACTTAACCCTGGATGGAAAATCAACTGTAAAATATCTTGATGTTCTAATACTTGTTCAGAATTAATCAAACCAGATAAGAGGGCCTTTTGACGGACCTTCTCAATATCAATACCTCGACCATCATCTTTAAACGTAACAACCACATCCGTACCTTGACGGTGAATATTCAGTTCAATACGTCCAGTTTCTGGTTTTTGCGCTTGTTCACGTTGCACACGATCTTCTAGACCATGGTCAATTGCATTTCGAAGCATGTGCTCAAGTGGTGTAACCAAACGCTCTAACATTGTCCGATCTAGCTCACCTTCAGTATTATTAACAAAAAGCTCTGCTGGTCGATCTAACGCACTAGAAGTCTGCCTCACAATTCTTTGTAAACGAGGTAGCAATCGAGAGAATGGCACTAGACGTGTCCGCATTAGCCCTTCTTGAATTTCGGCCTGAATACGCGATTGCTGTACCAATAAACTTTCGGTATCTCTGATTTTTTCGGATAATGTATTTTTGAAATCCACCAAATCCGATGCAGATTCAGCAAGTGATTTCGATAATTGATTCAATGAAGAATATTGGTCCATTTCTAGAGGATCAAATTCTGTATAACGAGAGTGCTCAATACCATGTTTTGCAATAATCTGAGTTTCTAATTCACCTTCCATTCGACGCAACTGGTCTGCAAGTCGTTGAATGGCTAATTCCATTTCCACTAGCGTATGACCAAATTGACTTAGATCCATTTCAATTCGTGAACGATTAATCGAATTTTCGCCAGACAAATCAATCATTTTCTCAATTAAATCTGCCGAAACTCGGATCATCTCATTGTTTTGTTCAAGATGCTGCGTTTGTTCCCACGCTCCCATCATTGGTGGTGGTTCTGCCCCATCACCTTGCACGAAGCTCATGACAGGTTCGGTACTAAATAGATCAGTTCTAGTCAACTTACTAGGAATTTGTATTGCAGTTTCAATAAACTGGATATTTTCTAAACTTTGTTGTAATCCATCGAAATGTTGATAATTTTGCTTGAAAATTGCCTCTTTTAACCAAACAATCGCACTCTCTAATAAATTGTCATAAATATTTGAGCTAAAATGATGAAGCGCAAATTTTTCAAATGCGTTTTCGAGTTGATAAGCTATCGCTTGTACGGTTTCAAGTCCCACCATACGGGAACCACCTTTCAAGCTGTGCACTGCTCTTTGTAACTGAAGCAAGATACTACGATTAGTACGCTGCTCAAACCACTGCTTTAATAAGTGATCGGCCATCTCTAACAGCTCGGCCGCTTCCTCCATAAATGTCTGCTCGACAACAGAATCAATATCCTGATCTTCGATACTGTCTGTACAACCTTCTGCATCAAAAGCCTGTAATTCTGTGTGTTCAACACGTCTAATATTAGGCTCAACAATTTGCTCAAAATTAGAAGTTAACTCATCAGGATTTAGCGCAGTATTGTGTATAGCTTCTTGTTGTAATACTTCAAAATTTAATTCTGATATAACATCTATTTCAGACTCTGCTTGTATCTCTTTAACAGCAGGCTCAAGTGAATCATATACCTTACCTGCATTCTTAAGTGCTTGAACAGTATGAGCAGCCGCATAATCTAGGTGCTGCTCACGCACGATTTGTAGACGATCAGCTAAATCATCTTGGACCAGACGAATAAAATCAATGAGCGCAGATGAAGTAATTAACTGTCTTTGTATTAGGCGCTCATAAATACTTTCTAATTCATGTGCAATTAAACCAATATAATTTGCCTGAATCATATTTGCCCCACCTTTTAAGGTATGCAAATAGCGCATCAGATTATTAAGAGCAGCAAAGTTATGTTGATCATTAACCCAAATATTAAGATCTGTATCCATTCCCTCAAGCAACTCATCGGCTTCTTCAAGGAAAATATCTAACAGCTCTGGATCAAAGTAACGGTTTACGTGCTCAGTAGACATAAACTGGCGATCTAAATGTACACTCTGACTCATTGCAACATGATCAGTTAATACATTTTCGGTAGATGCCAGAGGCTCTTTTTCTACGTGTTCTAGATCAATACTAAATAGTAAATCAACAATTTCCTGAGAATTTTCTAATGGTTCATTATTAAGGCTTGGAATATGTTGGGTATATAGTTTTAGCTCTTCCAAAACATTTTGGTGTTGCTCAATAATACTTACTCGTTGTCCAGCAGCTAACGCATCAAATAACTGAATTAATTGTTGATGTGCTTTTTGATAAATTTCAAAAATATAATCTGATTGCAATAAATCAGGTCGAAAAAGCAATACATCATAGCTATATTTAAGCTGATTCGTATATTCATATAAACCAATCATTGCTTGTGACTGAGTGTGTTGCAATAACAAATCAGCTTGTTCACTTAAACGTTCAAGATAATGAGGAAACTCGGTACGAACCCCTTTCTCAAAATCTAACTCTGCATCAAGTAATTCGGAAACATCTAGCTGTAATAACTGAGAAACTAGACCATGCGGAGGCATGAGCGGGCTTGAATGCTCACCATGCTGCTCCATATAAGCATCCCAAATCTCATTGAATTGTTTCAGATTAGAGCCTAATTGCTCATCAGAGCTATGCCCTGCCAATAAATCTAAACAATTTCGAATAAAATGACGGTAATCACGGAGTAGCAAAATTTCTTCTGAATGAGAAGAAAGCTCTTCTTGTAATAAGATTTTGAATAAATGCTCAACCTTGGTACTGGCATCAAAAATTGCTTCTATGTGAGCCATTGCTGAGCTACCGCGCAACGTATGTAATGCACGGATTAGCGCATTGTAACTCTCGTGCTGATGTATTTCTTGTTCTAAAAACTGATCGATGGTCGCTAAGTGCTCTTCCGCTTCTTCCATAAATAAAATTAAGGTTTCAGCAAGGTTATGTTCACTTTCTATGGTGGTTTCTAGAGTTAAATTATCTGATTCGTGTTCTAAATCATTCACCTCTAAACCAGTCTTAGTTTCAGCAGTAAGCGTATCCGACAATAATAAAAGTTCGTCTAAAGCAGGCTCTAAACTTTGCTGTTGTTGTAATTGTTGTCCCAATAAAATAAGAGGTCTAAAATCTAAGGTATGTTGCTTTTTAGATTTAAAATCGTCTACTAATTTAAAGAAATAGAACTTAAATACCAACTGAACATATTGTTGGATGTTAGGAGTTAATCTGAGGCTCTCATTGATTATCCGATTTAGTGTATCTTCTACAGTCCAAGCAAGCTCTGCAGAAGATTTCGCTCCAATCATTCGTCCAGAACCTTTTAAGGTATGAAAATGGCGACGGATTTCAGTCAGCGTAGCAACATTTTTAGATTGCATCCACTCATGAATCAAAGATTGTAATTCAACAAAAATCTCTTCAATTTCTTCAACAAAGATATCAAGGAATTCTGCATCTTGTTGAGAATAGCTATCTTCCGGTAGCATCATTGCTTCAGTTAAAGTTTTTAATATTTCTTTCATAGCAAAGGCTTCTTTTGCTTGTCTCCTAGATGGAGAAAAACGACAGAGTCAACACCAGATAAATAGCTGTACCCCCAATATTTATCTGGTGTTGTTAATACTTTTTAGAAGAATAGCTATTATAGAAACAGCTATCTTCATCCCCAATTTAATCAGGTAATTTAAAGTCCGTTACCGATTCACGTAATGACTCTGCCATATTGGCCAATTCAGAAACAGAACGCGCTGTATCGAATGTTGCAGTTGTGGTTTGCGAAGTAATTTCTTGTACTACGGTCATGGTGGTAGCAATGTGACTCGCAGATGCAGACTGAAGTTTTGCTGCGTCAGAGATGCTAGCCATCAAGCTTGCCAAATCACCAGATACTTTTTGAATTTCATCCAAGGCAATACCTGCGTCTTTTGCCAAATTCGCTCCACGCACAACTTCAGTTGTTGTTTGTTCCATTGAAATAACAGCTTCGTTAGTATCGGTCTGAATTGTTTTAACTAGCGTTTCGATCTGTTTAGTTGCTGATGCAGAGCGTTCCGCAAGACGTTGTACTTCATCTGCAACCACGGCAAAACCACGTCCTGCTTCACCTGCCATAGATGCTTGAATTGCTGCGTTTAATGCAAGAATGTTTGTTTGGTCAGCAATGTCGTTAATTAACGATACGATGTTACCAATTTCTTGTGAAGACTCGCCCAAACGTTTAATACGTTTGGAAGTTTCCTGAATCTGTTCACGAATTGTGTCCATACCTTCAATTGAACGATTTACCACTTGTGCTCCATTAGAAGCAATTTGTACCGAACGTTCCGCTACTTCGGCAGATTCAGATGCATTTGAAGATACTTGGTCAATTGATTGCGCCATTTCATTCATTGCGGTTGATGCACCAGCGATTTCTTGTGCCTGATGCTCTGATGCTTCTGCCAACTGGTTAGTAATATTTTGAGTATCTTGCGTATAGCGGGCAACTTCCTGAGAAGTTTCATGAATTCGGGATACAAGGTCACGTAATTGGTCAATCGCGAAGTTAATCGAGTCGGCAATTGCTCCCGTAAAATCCTCAGATACAGTTGCATATGAACGTAAGTCACCATCTGCAAGATCGGCGATTTCATCGAGTAAACGTAAAATCGCGTTTTGGTTACGGTCATACTCGTCTTGTAATCGAGTAACACGTTGCTTATCCATCACACTACGTAATGTAATTAATTTAAATACAGAGAAGATTAAGCCTGCTAAAGAACTGATCAGCACTGCACCTAACAATAAAGTAAGCCAGTTCTTTCTTGCTACGTCAGATAAATGCCCCAAGTTATCTAACAGGACATCAGATTTAGAAAAAATCTGAGAAGATGCCTGACGAACATTGACAATCTGGTTACCATTTTTTAATACCGTGGCAGCAGCAGATTTTAATACTTTGTCATATTCATTTTTAATACTTTCTAATGATTCACGTAAAGCCGGATCTGCAATACGATCTACCCCCAATTCAGCATTACCATTAAGTTCAGCATTTAAATATGTACCAAATGTTTCAATATCTACACTAAAATCACTAGTCGATATGTTTCCATCTGTACCACTTAATACCGAGTTAATAGAACGTAAAATACGTTCAGCAATAAAAACCTGGTTTTTAGCAATAATTACCTGACTACTTGGCAAACCTTGACGAGCCATTTGGTCAACCATCAAGTTATATTCGGCCTGAATTTCAGGAACCGTTTCACTAATTGAGATGTTAGTGTCATATAACTGGTTAAGAACTTTCTGGTGAGATGAAATCAAATCAATATTTTTTGAAACACCAGTCCACATGACTTCAACTTTTTGATATTCATCAGTCGACTTACCATGAATATTTTCAATCTCAAGTAAGTTTTCATCAAAGTCTTTTTGAGACTGCTGTAACTTTGTGATCGCTTCTTGAGAACCCGACTCTGTTGCCTCTGTTGCTTGTTTAGAAATCGTTTGAGATAACAAACGTAATTCACCGAGGCTTCGGATTAACTGGTTATGACGTGGAACGTTATAAAACAGGTAGGCGAGAGAAACTAGCGCAAGAGCAAAACATACAAGTGCTGCATACAGGATAGGCTTGGACTTTTCACTTTCCCCAAATAAACTGGCAAATTGCTCAATTCTTGACTGGATTGTTGCAATAAAATTGACACCCGATTTTTCGGACGCAACACGATTGCCGCCTTTCTTTTTAAGCTTAAAGCCCATAGCTTTTCCCCAGAAAAATACGCTGTTTTTCACAGCGTAAAAATTAGTTTATAAATTTTGTCGATGCATTCATGTAATGTGGGTTTTGCAATAACCGACTAAATAAAAAGACATGCCAGTGCTGGTTATGTTGGTGAAAATAACCTTGGCAATACTCTTTTAAGTTTTCCTCTAAGTCTAAGCTTTGAGAAAAAAAGCTTTTTTTATTAAAGTGCTGAATCCCCAAAACCTGATCTACGACCAACCCCACATACTGGTCGCGATGGCTAATGCATAATACTTTTTGAGTTGACGAAAATGAACTTCGTTGCCCTAAAATAAAATGTGCCAGATCAGACACAGAAATTAATCTTCCCCGAATATTAGCCAATCCTTTTACCCAACTTTGGGTATTTGGAACAGGCGTATATTTTGGTGGATAGATAACTTCTGACACTTCCCCAAGTGGTGCGACGAAGTATTGCCCTCTCATTTCAAAAGCAATCCCTGACCATCGCTGTGCTTCATTTTGAACTGAAGCGTAATTCTTATTACCCCGTTTAGACAAACGAAGTAACTCGATAAATCCGTTCGCTGCCATACTCGATCCTATAAAACGGGCACATAATCCCGTTATTTATGTTTTTATGGATGGATGAGTTAATTTAGAAATTGTTTAATTACATCAATCAATTGCTTTTCTTCAATAGGTTTAATCAGATAATCGATTGCACCTTGACGTTTACCCCATACTCGGTCAGTTGCCTGATCTTTAGTACTCACAATTACCACCGGAATATGCTTAGTGTCTTCCCCACGACTAATCTGGCGTGTTGCCTGAAAACCGTTTACACCAGGCATGACCACATCCATTAATACAAGGTCTGGTTGCTCTGCTTTTGCAAGAGTTACACCATCCGCACCGTTTGATGCTTCAAGCACGTCGTAACCATGTTTGGTTAGGATTTCTTTAAAACGAAAAGTTTCTGTTGGTGAATCATCTACAATGAGAATACGTGCCATTTTTTTGCCCTCAAATTACTTGCTATGAACTTACATGATTACGAATCGCGTTTAACAATTCATCTTTGCTAAAGGGTTTCGTCAAGTATTCATCTGAACCTACCACACGCCCTTTTGCCTGATCAAATAAACCATCTTTACTAGAGAGCATGATAACGGGAATGTTCTGATAATTTTGAGAGTTTTTAATCAAAGCACAAGTTTGATAACCATCTAAACGAGGCATCATGATATCGACAAAAACAATATCCGGATTTGCTTCTGCAATTTTGGACAAAGCTTCAAATCCATCCACAGCGGTAATCACTTCACAGCCTTCTCGCTGTAATAAGGTTTCTGCTGTACGGCGAATGGTTTTTGAGTCATCAATCACCATTACTTTCAGATTTTGGAATGCATCTTCCATTTAATCTTCCATCCCCATAAATATAAAATATAAATGCAATTTAACTTAAATTTGTTTTTACACATTTATAAGCATTTTTAACATATCTCAAGGTCTATTTTCAATGAGACATTTTTGTCTACTTTCTCATTTATAAACAATAACTTTTAACCTCATCACACTTTAATTAAAATTATCATTTTTTTTATAATGACTATATTTTTATTCAGCTAAATAATAACTAATATAATAAAGATTAATTATTTAAAAATAAGCGATTTAGCTATCTTTTTTGGGGATTTTCAATGAATGATCGGATGAAATATGCCTTTTATAGGAACTGCTTGTCTGTATCTATAGGCATTATTTCCTTCGGTTCGCTCTGTTTCTCAACAACCTCTGCTATAGCAGATACATCTAAAGTGGTCTGGTATCGTTATTATGATCAACACGGTACGGCCAATATCAGTACTTCAGTCACTCCTGCTCATATACGTTACGGTTATGAAGTGCTAGATCGAAATATGCAAGTGATTAAAAGAAATCATTCATATAATGCAGAGGCTGATTTAAATCAATCAAGTCAACGAGCATTATCGGCACGGCATAGAGAACAAGATATCAAATTAAAAAAAGCGTATAGCAATAGTAAGACCGCTTTGATTAAAAGAGATCAAGCATTACTTGCAATAAAAAAGCAAATTAACTATCAACAAGAACAACTCAACCAGTTACAACAAGATAAAATTTTATTTAAACGTCAAGAAATGGAGTATTTCAGAAAAGGAGAAACAGTTCCTGAACGTCATAAGACTTTGATTGAAAACAATCTAAATAATATTAATCGGGTTAAACAAACACTTGAAACTCTTTCCAAGACCTACCGCCGTACCAATAGCGAGTATGAAAATATTATCGAACGTTTAAAAAAGCTTGAATAACTGTAAAGGTTTATCAAGAATAGGGGCAAAATAAAATTTGAATTATAGGATGATGCTGTATGCATAAAATGCATCTCACCCCTTCTACTGTTTTTAAATTGAGTATTATTAGTTTATGTTTGATTTTAGCTGCATGTAATCAGCAAGAAACTCCCAAAACTACAGCATCAGCTCCCTCAAAAATTGAACTCATTCCTCAAGACCTGATTGCAGTTAAAGAGGGAGCACTTGACTCTCAAACCGCATTTACAGGAACAATTCGAGCAGTTCAGCAAAGTTCAATTCAGGCTCAAGTGAGCGCCACAGCGACCACTGTAACTGCAAATGTTGGCCAGCAGGTACAAAAAGGCCAAGTTTTAGTCAGATTAAATAATCAGGACAATGTTGCACGATTAGCACAAGCACGCGCTAACCTTGCTTCAGCTCAATCTCAAGCGGAACTTGCACGTAATTTAATGAACCGAAAGCAAAGATTGTTTAACCAAGGATTCATTGCTCGTGTCGAGTTTGAACAGAGTCAGGTTGACTATAAAGGCCAACTTGAAAGTGTAAAAGCCCAGCAAGCAAATGTTGATATTGCTCGTAAGGCTGATCAAGATGGCATTATTACTAGCCCAATTTCAGGTGTCATTACTAAACGACAAGTCGAACCTGGTCAGACTGTATCAGTTGGCCAAACATTATTTGAAATCGTAAATCCAGACCAACTTGAAATACAGGCCAAGTTACCAATTGAACAACAGTCTGCTCTTAAAGTAGGTAGCAGTATTCAATATCAGATTCAGGGAAATTCTAAACAGTTAAATGCGACGCTTACACGTATTTCACCTGTTGCAGATCAAGATAGCCGTCAAATCGAGTTTTTTGCAGTTCCTAAAGAAAAAATTGATTCGTTAAGTATTGGGGCTTTCATTAATGGAAATATTCTCCGTAATGACACTCAGCAAGGCCAAACGATTCCTTTAGATAGCATTCAAAATATACAACATGATCCTTTTGTATGGGTGGTACGTAATCACACCATTCAAAAAGTTAAAATTCGTGTGATTGAACAGCGCTATAACGACAATATTGCTCTAGTTGATGGTTTACAACGCACAGATCTAGTGAGCCGTATTCAATTTGAAGATTCCGACATTAATAAAAAAGTGACGGTTACAACCGACAAAAATAAATAAGGTAGCAAATAGCGTATGTGGTTTACTCGAATCAGTGTGAAATATCCCGTTTTTACCATTATGATGATGATCAGCTTAATGGTACTCGGGTTAGCTTCTTGGAAACGTATGACGGTTGAAGAGTTTCCAAACGTCGATTTCCCATTCGTAGTAGTGACTACGCAATATGCTGGTGCTTCACCCGAAGCAGTTGAGTCAGATATTACAAAAAAACTCGAAGATCAGATCAATACAATTTCAGGGATTAAACAAATCACTTCACGCTCAAGTGAAGGCTTTTCGATGATTGTGGCTGAGTTTAATCTCGATACCTCATCAGCCCTTGCAGCACAAGATGTTCGTGACAAAATTGCACCTGTCACCGCCCAATTTCGTGATGAAATTGATACACCGATTGTACAACGCTACGATCCCTCTTCTAGCCCAATCATGTCAGTTGTATTTGAATCAAATAGCATGAGTTTGGCTCAATTAAGTTCATATGTAGATAAACGTATCGTGCCCCAGCTTAAAACCGTGTCTGGTGTCGGTAATGTGAATTTATTGGGGGATGCCAAACGGCAAATACGAATAAAAATTCTTCCTGAGCAACTACAAAGTTACGGCATTGGGATTGATCAAGTCATCAATACGCTAAAAAATGAAAATATTGAAGTTCCCGCGGGCACCCTACAACAAAAGAATTCTGAACTGGTTGTACAGATTCAATCAAGGGTCATTCATCCGCTTGCATTTGGCGATTTGGTGATTGCCAATAAAAATGGTTCACCCATTTTTTTAAAGCAAGTAGCAACTGTTGAGGACACACAAGCTGAACTACAATCGAGTGCCTTTTATAATGGAAGAACTGCGGTCTCTGTCGATATCTTAAAAAGTTCCGATGCCAATGTGATTCAGGTTGTCGATAAAACCTACCAAACTTTAGAGAAATTAAAAACACAAATGCCTGCGGGTTTAAACTACAAAGTCGTAGCCGATAGCTCGAAAGGAATTCGTGCTTCAATTAAAGATGTAACCCGCACCATTATTGAAGGTGCCGCCTTAGCCGTTTTAATTGTTCTATTATTTTTAGGCTCTTTCCGCTCTACCGTCATTACAGGCTTAACCTTACCAATTACTCTGCTAGGAACCCTAACGTTCATTTGGGCTTTTGGTTTTAGCATTAATATGATGACGCTATTAGCCCTATCGCTCAGTATTGGTCTTTTAATTGATGATGCGATTGTAGTTCGGGAAAACATCGTAAGACATACTGAACTTGGCAAAGATCATGTGACTGCAGCCCTTGATGGCACGAAAGAAATTGGTTTAGCCGTACTCGCAACCACGCTGACCATCGTAGCGGTATTTTTACCTGTTGCCTTTATGGGCGGACTGATTGGACGTTTCTTTTATCAGTTTGGCGTAACGGTCAGTACAGCTGTTTTAATTTCAATGTTTATTAGTTTTACGCTTGATCCAATGTTGTCTGCTCATTGGAAAGATCCGGTTAAGAAAAAAGATAATTTGCTACAACGCTTTTTTAACCATATTTCTAATTTGTTAGATCGGCTTACTCATGTTTATGAAAATCTCTTAAAGCTGGCTTTACGTTTCCGTTTGATCACAGTCATTATTGCAATTGCTTCATTATTTGCGGCACTAGGACTGTCTAAACTCATCGGGACCGAATTTGTACCTACCCCAGACAAAGGTGAAGTCCGCATTCAATTTGAAACCCCTGTAGATGCATCTTTGGAATATACCCAAGCGAAATTACATCAAGTAGATAAAATTATTAGACAATTTCCTGATGTGGTTTCCACTTATGGCGTGGTCAACAGTGAAGTAGACTCTGGTAAAAACCATGCAGGGTTAGGTGTGACCTTAAAGCCAAAACAAGAACGTAGCTCAGATCTGAATACACTCAATAATGAGTTCCGCGATCGTTTGCAAAGTGTAGCGGGTATTCGAGTGACTTCTGTTGCAGCAGCACAAGATTCTGTCTCTGGCGGACAAAAGCCAATCATGATCTCTATTAAAGGATCTGACCTAAATGAACTACAAAAAATTTCAGATCGTTTTATTGCTGAAATGGAAAAAATTAAAGGTGTAGTTGATTTAGAAAGTTCATTGAAAGAACCGAAACCGACTCTGGGTGTTCATATTAATCGTGTACTGGCAAGTGATTTGGGTTTATCTGTTTCTCAGATTGCCAACGCGATTCGCCCATTAATTGCTGGCGATAACGTAACGACTTGGGAAGATCGCGATGGGGAAAATTATGATGTGAATGTACGTTTAAATGAAAATAAACGTATGCTTCCGCAAGATGTGCAGAACCTATATCTCAATTCCAATAAGACCAATGCGACTGGGCAAAAGATATTAGTTCCACTTAGCGCAGTTGCAACAACCGAAGAAAAACTCGGCGCTTCACAAATTAACCGACGTGATCTTGAGCGTGAAGTATTAATTGAGGCAAATACCTCAGGACGACCTAGTGGCGACATTGGTCAAGACATCGATAAAATGCAAAAGGCATTTAAACTACCTGCTGGATATACATTTGATACTCAAGGGGCAAATGCTGACATGGCTGAATCTGCTGGATATGCATTAACAGCCATCACCCTATCGATTGTATTTATCTATATTGTTTTAGGTTCTCAGTTTAATAGCTTTATTCATCCAGCTGCCATTATGACCTCTTTACCATTGTCACTCATTGGCGTTTTTCTTGCCCTATTCTTATTCAACAGCACCCTGAACCTATTTTCAATTATTGGCATTATCATGTTGATGGGGCTAGTCACCAAAAATGCGATTTTGCTGATCGATTTTATTAAGAAAGCAATGGATCAGGGGACAAGCCGTTACGATGCTATTTTACAAGCAGGCAAAACACGTTTACGTCCAATTTTAATGACGACAAGTGCCATGGTCATGGGTATGGTTCCTTTAGCTTTAGGTCTTGGCGAAGGCGGTGAGCAAAGCGCACCAATGGCTCACGCTGTGATTGGGGGAGTAATTACCTCTACCCTATTGACTCTTGTGGTTGTACCCGTCATTTTCACTTATCTAGATGACTTGAAAAACTTTATGCTGCGTCAAACTCGACGATTCATGTCATAATGCAGCGATTATCGTATAATCTGCGTTTTTATAACGCTTAACTTTTAGGACTTTTTCCATGCGCGCAAGCCGCTTTTTATTTGCAACGTTGAGAGAAACCCCAAATGATGCTGAAGTGATTTCACACCAGCTCATGTTACGTGCGGGGATGATTCGTAAATTGGCATCTGGTTTATATACATGGCTGCCGATGGGAACACGTGTGCTTAAAAAAGTAGATGCGATTGTTCGTGAAGAAATGAACTGCTCAGGTGCAATGGAAGTATTCATGCCCGTGACTCAACCCGCAAGTCTTTGGGAAGAATCGGGTCGATATGAACAATATGGTCCTGAATTATTACGCTTTAAAGATCGTCATACGAACCCATTTGTACTTGGGCCAACGCATGAAGAAGTTATTACAGACATGGCGCGTAACGAACTTAAAAGTTATAAGCAGCTTCCTGTAAATTTCTATCAAATTCAAACCAAATTCCGTGATGAAATTCGTCCACGTTTTGGTGTAATGCGTTCACGTGAGTTCATCATGAAAGATGCTTATTCTTTCCATGCAACTCAAGAGTCATTACAAGAAACTTATGACGTGATGTACGACACCTATAGCCGCATTTTCACTCGCTTAGGTCTAGACTTCCGCCCAGTACAAGCCGACACAGGTTCTATTGGTGGTTCAGCTTCACACGAATTCCATGTATTGGCTGCGAGTGGTGAAGATGACATCGCATTTTCAACTGAATCTGATTATGCAGCAAACGTTGAAATGGCTGAGGCTGTTTTAGTGGGTGAACGCGCAGCACCTACACAAGAACTAAAATTGGTTGAAACACCAAACCAAAAAACAATTGATGATGTATGCCAATTCTTAAATGCTGATCCAAAGCAATCGGTTAAAGCATTATTGGTCCAAGGTGTTGCAGACGAAAAAGGTCATGTTCCTGTCGTTGCTCTATTTGTACGTGGCGACCACGAACTAAATGAGATTAAAGCTGAGAAACATCCTTTAGTTGCTGCACCTCTTACTTTTGCAACTGAAGAGCAACTTCAAGCATTTGGTTTAACGGCTGGGTTTACTGGTCCACAAGGTTTAGTCGAAAAAGGCTTAACCGTAATTATTGACCGTGCTGCATCTGTTCTTTCTGACTTCATTGCTGGTGCAAATGAAGCTGACAAACATGCGGTTGGCGTAAACTGGGAACGTGATGCACAAATTAGCGAAGTTTTTGACTTACGTAATGTGGTTGAAGGCGACCCATCTCCAGATGGCAAAGGCACACTACAAATTAAACGTGGTATTGAAGTAGGTCATATTTTCCAGCTTGGTACTAAATATTCTGAAGCTTTAGGCTGTAAAGTTCTAGGCGAAGATGGCAAACCATTTACAGTAACTATGGGATGCTACGGTATTGGTGTAACACGTGTTGTTGCAGCTGCAATTGAACAAAACTACGATGACAAAGGTATTATCTGGCCACAAGCCATTGCACCTTTTGAAATTGCCATTGTTCCAATGAATGCACACAAATCACCACGCACTCTTGAAGCAGCAGAAGCACTTTATGCAGAACTTCAAGCTCAAGGTTTTGATGTGTTGCTTGATGATCGTAACGAACGTCCAGGTGTTAAGTTCTCTGACCTTGAATTGATGGGTATTCCACACCGTATTGTGATTGGTGAAAAAGGTCTTGATGCTGGTACTTTTGAATATAAAGGCCGTCGCGATGCTGAAGCGAGCAATTTAACGAAAGAAGAACTTTTAGCTAAGTTAGCGCGTTAATTACATCCATGTCACTGCCTCAAATGGTAGTGACATGCAAATGTTATTTATATAAGCAATACCTTACTTTTGTTTTGGCAAAAGTAACAAAACCATTTGTATGACTGACGGTACGTCCATGCTACCGCAGCCATACAAGCGGCATCCATGCCGCCATCACAATAGTAAATTTCATATTATTGTACTTAAATAAAAAAACTGCCTCTCAAAAGAAACAGTTTTTTCATCGCCATATAAAATTTATGCCTGAACCGTTAAGTCCTTGATATTGGTTGATGAACCATTTGTTTTAACAGACTCAATTCCTTTATCTCGTGAAGCTTCACTTGCATAGAACTGACTCGTGCCAATAATTTGATGATTTGCAGCTTTTAAATTGAAATAAGGTTTCCCATTCTTTGCAGTTAAACGCTCATATCGTGCGTCATCACCACTATTTTTCTGAATTGATTCAATACCATTTACCGCAGAAGCTTTAGCCTTATATAGCTCACTATTTAAAATAGGTTCACCATTTCCTGCTTTTAAAATAAAGCGGTATTGTCCATCACTCGCTAGTGAAATTTCGTACCATCCTGCCATAAAAACCTCATTTTTTTGTTGGTGTGGGTATGACTTTCGTTATTATTCTGGACGAAAGTTATTTGTTATTTATGACAATATAAATGGGCTATCATTCTTTGAATAGCCCATTTTTTATACTTTTTCGTAATAAAATTAGAATGATGTTAGAAATTTAAAAAGTAGAGATATAAGTGCATATCTCTACTGAAATGTAATGAAAATTAACAATTTAAGCTTTTTTTACAAATTCAGATTTTAATTTCATCTGACCAATGCCATCAATTTTACAATCGATATTGTGACCATCGCTCGCATCTGGAACTAAGCGAATGGTTTTTACTTTTGTACCTACTTTCACAACTGAAGATGAACCTTTAATTTTTAAGTCTTTAATGACAGTGACGCTATCGCCATCAGCTAATACATTTCCATTAGCATCTTTAATAATTTCTTGTTCTTCGGTAAGCGATGCTTCCCCTTCTTTCCACTCATTTGAGCATTCAGGACAGATTAATAAGTCGCCATCTTGGTAAGTATATTCTGATTGGCATTTTGGGCAATTTGGCAAAGACATGAAAAAAATCTCAAAAAGTATATTATGCGAGATATGACTCATTTTTTAAAGTTTTAAATAAAACACTTTTACCAAAAAAAAATTTATATATTTACTTTGAGTTTTTACTTAATAAATATTCTTTCAAAATAATTGCATGGTTATTCTCTACATCTTTTGCTGAATATAAAAGCGTAACTGTATGTTCTGCTGCGATGTGTTGTAGCTCTTCAACTGCGGGGTTTGTTTCAAGTTCTTTTAAATAACGCTGCTTAAATTCTTGCCAATGATCAGGAGTTACTGCATGGAACCACTTTCTAAGTTTAATTGAAGGCGCCACTTCTTTTAACCACAAATCCAAATGAGCATTTTCCTTACTAATTTCCCTACTCCATAAACGGTCAACCAAAATTCGCTTACCGTCACTCGGGTCAGCAGTTTCATAAATTCTTATAATTTGGATATCCATTTCTGACACCTACTCAGCTTAATCTAAATATCATTGGCTTAATCATCACATTGATTTGTCTTCCTCTACAATCTAAATCTTTTGCGCTAAATATTGTCTCAATTTGCCATTATTTATTAATTCAGGCATATAAATTGCTTTTGAATTCGTTATTATTTTATCAAATGGTAAAAAATGAAATATTATATTTATCCATGTTCATCTCAGGAAGATGCCCCATATCTGATTATGTCATCTGGGTTAGGTGGTCATGCTAGTTTTTGGAGTCCACAACTCGAATTATTAAGTGCACATTTCAACGTCGTGACTTATGACCAAGAAGGTTGTCATCAAGACAGTGCTTTATTACCTTCACATTACCATATGTGTGATATGGCAAATCAAGTACTACACTTATTAGAACATCTTCAAATTCATGAGTTCCATATGATCGGGCATGCTTTGGGCGGCATCATCGGAATGG
Organism: Acinetobacter sp. WC-141; assembly: GCF_000313935.1. Classification (GTDB taxonomy): domain Bacteria; phylum Pseudomonadota; class Gammaproteobacteria; order Pseudomonadales; family Moraxellaceae; genus Acinetobacter. The sequence continues at coordinate 142,400 of NZ_AMSS01000043.1, forward strand.
AACTCGCAAAGCAACTACAATCCAGCTCAATTACCATGCTCAGCCTGACACTGATTAATGCTTGGGATATGCTAGATATCCATACGCAAAAATGTTTTGATGCCCGTATCACATTGTTAGCATCGGCAGGTGCTGAAGCCTATGTGCGTGCACAGGCATTATTTTTGTATCCTCAAGCATGGATTTCTCAGAATCATAGCCACATTAAAAGTACTGAAGATATTCAACTCCAAGGTTTTCCGCCCAAGACAAATGTCTTTGCCCGACTCAAGGCATTAATGAATTTTCAATTGCAGGCAGAGCACGTACAGGCACTACAAGACACTGCAATTCATATCATTGCCAATCAAGATGATTTTTTAGTTCCAGTACATAAATCACAAGATCTTTTTACCAAACTCGGTCATGGTCAACTCTGCATTTTACCTTCTGGTGCCCATGCTTCCACAGTGACCGAATCTCAACAACTAAATCAAACTTTCATTCAATTTTTCCATAGCATTAAGGCCTTATCATGAATGCAAAAACATTAAACATTGTAGATCAACTCTTTTTAGAAGCTAGAACCCACAGCACGTGGTTAGATAAAGCCGTCAGCCCCGAGCAAATTCAACAAATTTATGATCTGGTCAAAATGGCACCGACTTCTGCCAACTGTAGTCCTGCTCGTTTTGTATTTTTAACAACACCTGAAGCTAAACAAAAACTCAAGCCAGCATTGTCGTCTGGCAATGTAGAAAAGACGATCACAGCTCCTGTCACTGTTTTGGTTGCAACCGATGCAAGATTTTATGACAAACTACCAGAACTATTTCCGTATGCTGATGCAAAATCATGGTTTACATCAAGTGAAGCCGTAGCACATGAAACAGCCTTTCGTAATAGTTCATTGCAAGCTGCATATTTAATTATGGCATGCCGTAGTTTAGGTTTAGATACGGGTCCAATGTCTGGTTTTGATGCGAAACAAGTTGATGAGCTATTTTTTGCAGGGACAAATCATCATATTAATCTCATCATTAACATCGGCTATGGCGACCCTCAGAAAGTTTATACACGCCTTCCCCGTTTAAATTTTGAAGAGGCTTGTCGGGTGGAATGAGTTAAGTCCATAACACCCTCTTCAATCTCAAAAGAGAAATACTTTAGTTCTACACGGCGACTTCAATGTCGCCTTTTTTGTTCTGCTGTTTTAAAACATTGGATGTCATACACACTCCAAAAGTAAAATTGATCAAATGAAGCACAATGAAGCAAGTTAGTTTCTCCTTGGTGCATAATTGCATTATTTTTTACCATTTGATAAAAACTATACCAAACAATAAATACAATGCATTGATAAACATATAAATATAAAAGTTGGCACGCACTATGCATTATTAAATATACAAACAAACAATGAAAATTATATCGTTTATAGCTTTCAGTTCGACTTCCTAAACTCACGATGGGGAATCAAGATGAAGATCGGCATTTTTTGTCCAATTGGAAATAATGGCTGGCTGCTTTCAGAAAATGCGCCGCAATATAAACCTACCTTTGAATTAAACAAACAAATTGTACAGCGTGCTGAACACTACGGTTTTGACTTTGCCCTTTCCATGATTAAGTTACGTGGTTTTGGCGGAAAAACTGAGTTTTGGGACTATAACCTTGAAACATTTACCCTCATGGCAGGTCTCGCTGCTGTCACCAGTAAAATCCAAATTTATGCAACCGCTGCAACACTAGTCATGCCTCCTGCAATTGTGGCACGTATGGCATCGACCATAGATTCGATTTCCAACGGTCGCTTTGGATTAAACGTCGTGACTGGATGGCAAATGCCTGAATATTCCCAAATGGGTATGTGGCCCGGCGATGAATATTTTGCTAAGCGCTATGACTACTTATCTGAGTATGTCGAAGTTTTGCGTGAACTTTGGGCAACCGGAAAATCAGACCTAAAAGGCGAGTTCTTCCAGATGAATGATTGTCAGGTAAAACCACAGCCTCAAGCTGATATGAAAATTATCTGTGCAGGACAATCAGATGCTGGTTTAGCTTTTTCCGCAAAATATGCTGACTACAACTTTGTTTTCGGAAAAGGTTTAAACACACCGACAGCCTATGCCGAAATTAATGATCGCTTAAAAGTTCAAACCGACAAAACTGGACGCAATGTACAGACCTATGTGTTGTTTATGGTAATTGCTGCCGAAACAGATGAAGCTGCAATGCAGAAGTGGCAACACTATAACGATGGTGCAGACATGGAAGCTATTCGTTGGCTACAAGACCAAGGTGCAAAAGATAAAGTGTCTGGCACTGACACCAATATTCGCCACATGGCCTCTAGCGTTTCTCCCGTCAATATCAATATGGGCACCATTGTTGGCTCTTTTAAAAATGTCGCAAAAATGCTTGATCAAATTTCCGAGATTAAAGGGACAGAGGGAATTTTGTTGACCTTTGATGACTTTTTACAAGGCGTAGAAGATTTTGGTCAACGCATTCAACCGCTCATGAAATGTCGTGAAAGTGTCGTTACCGAACTGACAGAGCAAGCCGAACTAACTGTTTTGGAGAAAAGTGCATGAATGAAATGTCTAATATTGTATGTGCAGAATTCACGGCACAGATTGGTACAGGCAAAGTGTTGAAAGCCGAACCTGAACATATTCAATTAGCCGCAGAACAAACTGCGCTTATTGTCATTGATATGCAAAATGCCTACACCTCTTTAGGTGGGTATTTAGATTTAGCAGGTTTTGATGTATCAAAGACTAAACCTGTAGTCGAAAATATTAAAAAGGCGATCGATGCTGCACATAGTACAGGGATTCAGGTCATCTATTTCCAAAATGGTTGGGATAAAAACTATGTCGAAGCTGGTGGTTTAGGCTCACCAAATTTTCATAAATCCAATGCCTTAAAAACCATGCGTAAATGTCCCGAATTACAAGGCCAACTTTTATCTAAAGGCGGTTGGGACTTTGCTTTAATTGATGAGTTACAACCTCTTCCACAAGACATCATTATTGAAAAGCCACGTTATAGCGGTTTCTTTAACACGGCGCTCGACAGCATTTTACGTGCCCGTGGCATTCGTAATTTAGTCTTCGTTGGTATTGCCACCAATGTATGTGTCGAGTCGACCTTACGTGATGGTTTCTTTTTGGAATATTTCGGTGTTGCACTTAAAGATGCTTGCTATCAAGCCGGACCTCAAGAGGCTCATGACGCAGCCCTATATAACATTAAAACTTTTTTTGGCTGGGTATCTGACACCAATAGTTTTATTGAAACCTTTAGTTCGGCATCAACATTGCTACAGCAATCTGCCTAATTGATACATTTAATTTTATCTAAATTTTTTGATTTGGAGCATCTTATGTCTAAACAAGTTGTTATCCCTAAAGGAACATCGGCACCACTTGCACCCTATGTTCCTGCAACCAAAGCAGACAATATTGTGTATGTCTCAGGCACATTGGCTTTTGATGAAAATAATAATGTGGTCTGTATTGGTGATGCTGCAGGACAAACTCGCCATATTTTAGAAACGATCAAAAAAGTGATTGAAACTGCGGGTGGCACTATGGATGACGTAACTTTCAATTCCATTTTCATTAAAGATTGGGCGGACTATACCGCAGTGAATACGGTATATGCAGAATATTTTCCGGGTGACAAACCTGCTCGCTTTTGTATCCAGTGCGGCTTGGTGAAACCCGATGCCTTAATTGAGATTGCATCGATTGCCCATGTGGGATAAACGATGTCACTGATAAAAACCTTTCAGCATCATAACTGATGTGATGTTTTAGCCTCGATTCATTGTAATGATCATGCATTGAGGTTGGAGAGCAATCATGCAAAAAAGAGAAGAGAAACAGGTTTTAATTCCATCTACTGTTCAGCAGGCTCAAACATGTTCAACACATTTAGAAGTAGATCAGCATACTTTTAGACAAGGCATGTCAAATCTTGGTGCAGCAGTGAATGTCATCACGACGGATGGGCCTGCAGGACGAGCAGGTTTCACAGCATCCGCTGTATGCAGCGTAACCGATACACCACCGACACTGTTGGTTTGTCTAAACCGCTCAGCATCAGTTTTTAATACTTTCAAACAAAACGAGGTGCTTTGCGTCAATACATTAGCTGCTCATCAAAGTACGCTATCTACAATATTCGGCGGGAAAACGCCAATGCCAGAACGCTTTGCTCATGGGGAATGGAGCAAGCTAATCACTGGCTCACCGATTTTAGATGAAGCGTTGGTGTCATTTGATTGTGAAATTGTGCAAAGCATGAGCATCGGTAGTCATGATGTCTTGTTTTGTGCAATCAAAGCAATGAAACACCAAAGTGGACTTAATGCACTTATGTACTTCAACCGCAGTTATTGCGAATTACAAACAGCATGCTAATGCAGATAAAAAATGAAAAAGAGGATCTGTTATGCGAACAAAAGAATCTTGGTTTCCTAAATTTAAGCCGCACACAGGTAATTTAGAAACTCCCGTAAAAATTGATGAATATCTTCCTCCTGGTAAAAGTATTGTTTTGGGGTTACAACATGCTTTTGCTATGTTCGGAGCGACTGTTTTAGCTCCATTACTCATGGGCTTTGATCCGAACCTCACCATTTTTATTACTGGTATTGGCACCATCTTGTTCTTTTTAATTACTGGTGGGCGTATGCCTAGCTATCTCGGATCAAGCTTCGCCTTTATTGGCGCAGTCGCCGCAGCCACAGGCTATGCAGGGGTTGGATCAAATCCAAATTTAGCTGTGGCGCTTGGCGGTACAATCATTTGCGGTTTGATTTATGCATGCATCGGTTTAATTGTCATGAAAACTGGAACTGCATGGATTGAAAAACTCATGCCACCCGTGGTCACTGGTGCAATTGTCATGATTATTGGTTTAAACCTTGCACCTGTAACAATTAAAAGCGTTTCGACAAATAGCTTTGATACATGGATGGCAGTAATTACCATTTTGTGCATTAGTGCCGTTGCCGTTTTTACAAGAGGTATGATTCGCCGCCTTCTATTACTCATCGGGCTGATCAATGCTTATTTTATTTATTTTCTACTCACCAATATTTTAGGGTTAGGCAAACCCATCGATTTTAATGTGATCAGTCAAGCTGCATGGTTTGGCCTACCAACTTTTCACTCACCTGTTTTTAATGCCAAAGCTATTTTATTGATTGCACCTGTTGCGCTTATTTTAATCGCTGAAAACTTAGGACATTTTAAAGCTGTTTCTGCCATGACAGAACGTAATTTATCTCCATATATGGGGCGTGCTTTTTTTGCCGATGGAATTTGTACAAGTTTATCAGCTTCTGTTGGTGGCACAGGAATGACGACGTATGCTGAAAATATTGGTGTGATGGCGGTAACTAAAGTCTATTCAACGACTATTTTTGTGGTTGCGGGACTATTTGCAATTCTACTCGGCCTCTCTCCTAAATTTGGAGCAATTATTAGTACCATTCCTGTTGCTTTATTAGGCGGTGCGTCCATTGTTGTCTTTGGCTTAATTACTGTTGCTGGAGCAAAAATTTGGATCGATAACAAAGTTGATTTCACTAAAAATAGTACTTTAATTATTGCAGCAGTCAGCCTGATTATGGGTGCTGGTAATTTAAGTCTACATATTGGTCCACTTGACTTAGGAGGTATTGGAACTGCAACACTTGCAGCAATTATTCTTAACCTATTACTCAACAGAACGGAAAAATTCCAAAGCCAATCTATTGAAAAATCAGTAGAACCGCTTAATTCTGTCCCACATCTCTAATTCTGGAGAAATTCCTTGATTCAAAGTGTTTCATTTATCGGTTTAGGTGCAATGGGATGGCATATGGCTTCCCATTTAACCCAAGTATGTAGTCAAGTCTATGTTTGGAATCGTACTTTCGCTAAAGCAAAGCAACATGAACAAACCTTTGGTACTCAAGCTGTAGACCTGACACAAGCTCTGCAAGCAGATATTATTTTTTCATGCCTACCTACTAGCCAAGATGTAGAAAATTTAATTGCGGATTCTCAACTAAAACAAGGCTGCATTTGGGTAGACTGCACAAGCGGTGTTCCAGAGACTGCAAGAAGACTCAGCCAACAGCTCAAATTAAATGGAGTTGATTATTTAGATGCACCAGTTTCAGGTCAAACGATTGGAGCTGAACGAGGAACTCTCACAGTAATGGTCGGAGGTGACGAGTCTGCTTTTAAAAGAGCAAAACCAATCATTCAAGCATTTGCTAATTTAGTTGAATATGTCGGTGGAAGTGGTGCTGCATTTGCAGTGAAAGCCATCAACAATACCTTAATGGCAACACATCTTTGGGCGCTGGCAGAGGGGTTGATCATCCTTAAATCTCAAGGCGTAAATTTACATTCCGCAATGAACTGTATTAACTACTCTAGTGGCAAAAGTAATGTTTCAGAACACATCATGATGCAACGTGTTTTAAACCGCAAATTTGAAAAAACTTTTGCTTTAGATTTATTACAAAAGGATATTGGAATTGCACTAAATCTCGTTACTCAAAATAATTTGGAACTTCCAGCTTTTAGTCTTATTCAGCAACAATTTAATCAAGTTTCCAAACCCGATGCACAACAAGTCGATTTTTCAGCAGTAATCAAAATATTGGAACAACAAAACCAATTAGAACTATGTTAAGAGTAGGTCGAGCGACCTACTCTTTTTATAAGAAAAGCAGAGTGACTTTATTGGTCAGGAATATCTGCTTCGATTAACAATGTCAGTAAAGATAAGGATTCTTGCCATCCCAAATAGCAGGCTTCTACAGGAATAACTTCAGGTATTCCTTCTTGTGTAATATGTACTTCCGTACCCACCATTACAGTTTTTAAAGTAATGGTGACTTGCATAGTTCCCGGTAAATTTGGATCATCGAATTGATCGTTATAGCGAATTAACTCGTTTGGAACTAATTCAACATATGTTCCCCCAAAATCGTGTGTTGAACCTGTTGAAAAATTGGTAAAACTCATTTTATATGAGCCACCCACATTTGCATCAAAACTATGGACCTTTGCAGTAAAACCGTGGGGCGGCAACCATTTTACTAAAGCGTCTGGATCTAAAAATGCACGGTAAACTCGCTCGGCTGGCGCCTTAAACACGCGATGAAATTTTACTGTTCCTGTTGCCATCATATTCTCCTTATTTTAATTTCTTTTAAATTATCGAAATTATACTTATTAGCTTAAACCTTCAGATTTATCCAAACGTATATTTTTGGTTTTTTTTAAACAAAATAGTTTTTCTGACAAAATCAAATTACGAAAACTATGGCTGATTTTTTACTAAAAATGGAGCAAAATAGTCAGCAATCATAAAGAAACATATTGAATTTGAGATTAATCATGAGTCTACTCGCTTTCTCCTCATATGCTTTAAACGGTGTAGATGCACAGAAGTTTTTACAAGGCCAAGTTACTGTAGATACTGAACGTTTAACTGAAAATGAAACTCGCTATACAGCCATTTGTGACCTAAAAGGTCGTATTCACTTTGGACTCTGGCTAAAAAAGATTAATGCTGAAAGTTTTGAAATTGTAGTTACTCAAGATCAAGCAGAAGAATTTGCTAAACATATTAAAAAATATGGTGCATTTTCAAAAATGACCTTAACTGAACAAGGCACTGTATTTCCAAAAATTGCAAGTCATCAAACTGAGTTCTCTACACAAGAAACCGATATATCTGACTGGCAAAAACAAGCCATTATGACTGGCCAAGCGTGGATCACACAGGCAACTGAACATGAATTCCAGCCACAAGAATTGCGTTTACATCAACGTGAAGGTGTCAATTACGATAAAGGTTGTTACCTAGGTCAGGAGATTGTGGCGCGTCTTTGGTTTAAAGCAAAACCAAAACATTGGTTACATGTCGTACAAGGTACAGGTGAAACACCTGCCGCAGCAACTCAATTACATAATGATGTTGAAGTCGTTAATAGTATTGCAAATGATGATGGCTATCTGGCTTTAGTGGTGGCTAAACCTGCTGCTTTACAAGAGCTAGGTCTTCAAGTTCTTGAGTTACCAGAAGCTTTAAGTGGCGATGTTGCAAGACCACAATAATAATTTTTGTTAGTTCGAAATGCCCACTTCTAAGTTTGTGGGCTTTTTTATAGATACAAAATACTAATGAATTCATTAGATTAGAACGTCAATTTTTTAAGTTTTATATGCCATCATTATCCCTGTTGAAATTAAAGAGAAAAAAGATGAAATCTAAACTTGCTACACTCATGTTGAGTTTGGCTATTTTCGGTTCTGCTCATGCTGATGTTAAAACACTTGAACAAAATCTTAAGACGAATTATCCAGACTTGCCTGTAAAAGGTGTATATCAATCGCCTGTACAAGGCATTTATGAAGTGTATACAAGCGGCCGCATTGTCTATACCAACCAAGATGCCAAATACTTTTTTGTTGGTAACTTAGTCGACATCAAACAACAAAAAAATATGACAGATGAACGAATTGCCGAATTGGGTAAGATTGATGTTAAAAGCTTACCGCTCAATCAAGCGATTAAATATGTAAAAGGTAAAGGCGAACGTACGATCTATATCTTTAGTGACCCAGATTGCCCATATTGCCAGCACCTAGAACAAAATATGGTTGGTGTTGATAACGTAACGGTATATGTGTTCCTTTATCCTCTCACTAGTTTGCATCCAAACGCCGAAAAAGTATCTAATCAAATCTGGTGCTCAAAAAATCCGGCAGAAGCTTGGACGAACTATATGCTTAACCGCAAATTACCGACTAATAGCAAAAGTTGCTCAAGCCCAATTCAGAAAAATATCGCTTTAGGCAATAAGTTAAATATTGATGGAACACCGACTTTGTTCTTACAAAATGGTCAAAGACTCTCGGGTGTACCAAGTGATGCTAAGCAAATTGAAGCATTACTCAATTCAGCAAAATAAGAATATTACCCACTCTGGTTTATTGACATGAGTGGGTATTTTTTCTCCATAATTTGCCCAAAGTGCAGCGCTTTATATACAAATCGGCTGTTTACTTTCAGCAATCAATATCTATGATGAGAAATTGAAACTATTTAATGCATCAATGGAATGATGTAGCTACGAAGTAAAAGGTTAAAAAGAAATGAAGAAATTACTAATCGCAAGCCTAATCACCCTTTCAAGTGCATCAATTTTTGCAGCTGATAACACAGCGACTGCTGCTAAAGCCGATGTTTTCAAACAGGCTGAACAACTCTACGCAGCAAAAAATTACTCTGCTGCATTTCAGGAAATGCAACGTCTAGCCCAAACAGGTAATGCCCAAGCCATCTATAACTTAGGCTATATGACTCAAATGGGCCAAGGTACAGCAAAAGATTCTTCTAAAGCTATTAAATATTATGAAGATGCCTCTAATAAAGGCTATGCCCAAGCAAGTTACACGCTTGCACAAATTTATGAGACTGGTGAATTAGGCGTTGCCAAAGACAGCAACAAATTCAGTCAATATATTCAAAAGGCATCGGTTCAAGGTTCTGATGATGCAACTGTGAAAATTGCGACAATTTTATTTGCTCAGAAAAAACCGCAGTCACATCAAATTGCTCTTCAAAAGTTAGCGCCTTTAATTAGAAAGGGTAATTATCCTGCTACTCAGGTGAAAGCACTCTATGATATAAGCCAAGGTGTGGAGAATAAAAATCCACTCATGAAACGCCAAGGCATCGAAGCCCTCCAGTCAATTGCGCAGAAAGGTTATGCTCCTGCGTCGATGGCTTTAGCAACCATGATGGCGAATGGCAATATCATTCCGCAAAATTTACCTGAGGCCAAAAAGATCTTTACTGAACTTGCCAATCAAAATGTTCCCAACGCTAGAGAATCTTTAGCTTCGGTTGATAAGATTATTGCAGAAAAAAGTAAACAGGCTGCTAATGCTCCAGTACAGCCAACACCCAAAAAATAGTGAATGATTAGCCCCTTATGGGGGCTTTTCTTTTACCACCACAAAGCAATAAGTCCGCTAACGCCAATGAAACCAACAATCGTACTAATCATAAGCGGCGTTAATGCTTTTTCATTTAAACCATAGGCTTGTCCAAAAATTCCGAAAGCAATCGGCATGGGTAAAGCAGCAATTAATGTTCCTGCGTAAAGCATCTCACGACTTACATCGGGCGTTATTAAAAAGAGAGAAAAAATCAAGGATGGCATGAGGATAACTTTAAATATCGCCAACAAAATACTTTCTGTATTTACTGTTGTGATTCCAATACCCACTAAACTCCCACCAATAGCAAATAAAGCCAAAGGCGATGCCGTGCGCCCGAGTAACTCTAGAGACTGATCAAGAGTTGTAGGAAGATTAACATCGAAAAGGATGCATCCCATGCCAACCAAAATAGCGATAATGACAGGATTTTTGAGTAAATTTAAAAAAGTCTGTTTTAAAAGCGGTAAAAGATTTTGTTGTTGATGTAATCCCGCTTCAGCCAAAATGAGCATGAGTGCCACAATCAATAAATTTTCAATAATTAGGGTTAAAGAAATATAGATTGCTGCATGGTTACCAATCAACATGGTCAAAATAGCAGTTCCCATAAATCCAGTATTGGACATAGATGCGCCCATCGAGATAACGGCGCTATGGGTTAAGCTATTTTTAAAATATTTTCGATAAAGAATGAAAGCCAAGAAAAATAAAATTAAAGACCCACCGCCATAAGCAAGAAAATAAGCTGGATGCCAAATGTCTTGTAAATTTTTATTTGCCAATGAATGAATTAAAAAAGCGGGTAAAGAAATTTTAATTACGAATGCGCTAAGTGCCCTGATCTGTTCAGGCGTTACCAATTTGATGAGGACACAAATATAGCCCATCAATAGCAATATCAAGATAGGTAAAATAACCTGAAAAACCACTGACCGTCCTCACTTAGCGAAAGAAAAATGGGCAAAGATAACTTTGCCCAATACAATTAAAAAGAGTGAAAAAGCTGCTTTAATCCATGAGGTTGGCAACGTAAGTACTGAGGCGCAATTTTAACTTCTGCACCTAAAGCCGCAGCTGCATGCCAAGGCCATCTTGGGTCATACAACATTGCACGAGCAAGACCAATAGCATCAGCTTGCTGGTTTTCCAAAATTTGTTCGGCATGTTCTGGCTCAGTAATTAACCCTACAGCAATGACGGGAATAGACACATGCTTTTTGACTTGTTCAGCAAATGGAACTTGGTAGCCTGCCCCAATCTTAATAGATTGATGCTCGTGTAGACCACCACTAGACACATGCACATAGGCTGCACCCAATTGCTCTAAAGCTTTTGATAAACCCACTGTAGATTCAACATCCCAATGCTCGATACTTTCTAACCAATCGGTCGCAGATAATCTAACACCTACAGGATAACCTTCAGGTACAGCCAATTTAATTGCTTGAAGAACCTCAAGGGTCATACGCATACGGTTTTCTAAAGAACCACCATATTCATCAGTACGCTGATTGGCAATTGGCGATAAAAATTGATGTAGTAAATAACCATGCGCAGCATGAACTTCAATCAACTCAAACCCAGCTTCAACCGCACGTTTTGCAGCCGCTGCAAAGTCTTGTTGAACCTGTTTAATCTCAGCAATGGTCAAAGCATGCGGTGCGGCGTCATGAACCGAAAAGGTACTTTCACTTGGAGCAACCGTTTGCCAACCATGAGGTTGATCTTTTGCAATTTGACCTTTGCCTAACCACGGCTTTTCAGTAGATGCTTTACGCCCTGCATGTGCTAACTGAATTCCAAATGGCATCGGTGAAAGTGTATGAACCTTAGCTAACAATGCTTTGATTTGGTCACGTTGCTGATCATTCCACAGGCCAAGGTCAGCATAGCTAATCCGACCTTCAGGTTGTACAGCAGTCGCTTCTACAATACAAAGGCCTGCACCAGACAATGCATAATTTGCCCATTGCTGTTCATGCCAATAAGTAATTTCACCATCATCTGTAGCCGAATATTGGCACATCGGAGCAATTACAATTCTATTGACCAGTTGTAGTGAACCAAAGTTAACCGTTTCAAATAATTTTGCCATTTTTAATTCCTAGAATTGCTTAATTACACGTAAACCTGCACTCCAGTTACGTCCATCCGCTGGTTCAAAGTAGCGTCCATTACCATCATTTACGATCACTGAACCTGCATAGTTTTTATCAAATAGGTTATCAACACGGGCAAAGCTATTCACTTTCCAGTCGCCCATTACCCATGCATAACCCACATTAGCTGAGGTTACACTGTAGCTTGGCGCTGCGTCATTGTTGGTATCATTCACGTATACTTTATCCATATACTGTACATCTACACCACCATATAAACCCTGTGATGGCTGCCAAGCCAAAGAGGCATAAGCTTGGTTTTTAGCAATTCCTGGAATGGCATTACCCGATGGAATTTGAGCAATACTTCCTAAAGCTGGAATATCAGCATCAAAAGTTGCATCTAAATATGTATAGCTAGCAGTCGCAGTTAAATCTCGCCACAACTTTTTATTCCATGCAACCTCTACGCCTTCACGTAAGGTTTTATCTGCATTACGAAACGTTGATCGGCCATTTGAGTTGCCGGCAGAAACGATGTCATCTTTGGTTTTAGTTTGAAAAACTGCCAAAGTAAAATCACCAAATTGGTTTTGTGATTTTAAGCCTGTTTCATAGGTATCGCTTGTGGATGCGGTTAAATCAAAATTAAAACCACTTTCACCATCTGGACGATATGCCATTTCGGTAAAAGTTGGCGTTTCAAATCCTTTGGCATAACTCACATAGGCCATTAGTTCAGGTAAAATTTGCCAGCTTAAAGCAGCCGAAGGCAAAACTTTACTGTAATCAGTCTTACCACTATCGTCGCCATTACTTAAATAGTTATCTTTAGATTTGTAATGGACATTGCTATAGCGAACACCCGTATCTAAACGCCAAGTTGGTAAGAACTGCCATGACGCTTGTAAATAGGGATCGATATTCCACAAAGTATTATCTTCATCACGGCGTAAATTACCCTTGTCGCCATAAGAAGGTTTTCCGTTTACTAAGTTAAAGTTTTCAAAACCTTTACGATCTTCATCCATTGCATCAAGTGCAACACCGACACTTAGAGTAGTATTTGGAAGTAACTCTTTGCCCGTCCAACGGAAATCAGCACCATAATAATCCCGTTCAAAATCGATCACCCCACCTGCATGATTGATGCTGGCATCTTGTGTCGACTTAGGAATAGATTGATATTGAGTGACCTGACGATTGCCTAAATATGCCATGGCATAGAGTTCATTTTTATCATTAATCGGTTTAGACCAAGTCACACCCGTTTGAGTTTGTTCAATATCTTTACGGACATTAAATTGCTTTAAGAATGGAACTTGTTGCTTTGGATTAGCATTCCACTGATCACGGGTCAAACCCTGCGGGTCGTCTGCATGAATTTTTACATAGTTGGTTATCCAGTTGATTTTGCTACCATCATCAAGATTCCAACTGAGTTTTGCATTATTTAGTACTTTTTCTGCACCGCTATGTTCTCGGTAACCATCTGTGTCGAAGTAAGATGAACTAATAACATAACTTGGTTCATTCGCACCCTTTGCCCCACCTTGTAGCACGAGTCCAGCTCGGCTTTTATCGTGGCTGCCTCCAGAATAACTCAGCTCAATTGAATCTTTCCCTTGCCCTTCTTTAGTAGACGTTAAAATTGTCCCCCCCGATGAGTTTCCATATAGCGATGAAAAAGGTCCCGTTAGAACTTCAACATGATCCAGACTACTTAAATCGATATTAGATGTTTGACCTTGCCCATCTGGCATTGTTGCAGGAATACCGTCCACATACAGGCGAATGCCTCGAACACCAAAAGTAGAACGTGCACCAAAACCACGCATAGATAGCTGTAAATCTTGCGCATAATTTTCACGATTGCGAAGCTGTAAACTCGGTATACCCTTCACAACTTCGGTTAAATTTACTTGTGAAGAAGTATCGACTTGAGGTGCATCTATTCGAAAAACCGAAGCCGGCGTCTGCAAATAGGTGGTATCGGTACGGGTTGCTTCCACATGTAACGTTGGCAATACAGTCACGTCTTGGGTTAAGTCTTCTGCCCAAACAAGTGGGCTAGAAATGCAGCCCATACTCATCAAAATACAGTAATGAAGTCGGTCTAAGCGTAATAAGGACATGCTTATTTCCTTTATTTATATTGTAGTTATGATAACAAAAAGTAGTGACTTGTCTGGATATTGAATTCAATCTGCATTGTTGTAAATCTGGAACAGTCTTTGTTAAAACTTAACGAATTGATTCGTTCAATTGAACTAACGGCTCAAAGATGGATGATCTTTCCAGCAATATCGTTCAGGCCAATCTTTTGCCTCTTCGGCATAGTCAATTCCAATCCGTGGCGTCATGACGACTTCAGGCTGTGTTGAAGCTGCTTCAATCCACAGTCCGGATTCTTCACCTAAAATCTGGCCTTTTAAAGACCTATCAATACCTAAATAGCGTGTTAATTTGCCGGGTCCAGCTAAAAGCTTATATTCTTTTTTAGTTGAAGCACCATTTAAAAATGCAGAGCGAATCATTACCCCTTCAGGGATGCCTTCTGTCTGAGTAATGAGGTTGAGCATTTCATACATGCCATAAATCAAATAAACATAAATCGTACCACCAGGTCGATACATCACATCTGTTCGAGCTGTACGTTTATCATTGTAGCTATGGCAAGCTTTATCACGAACACCCAAATAAGCTTCTGTTTCACTAATCGTACACCGGATGACTTGTCCATCAGGTTGTCGCTTACACAATACACATCCTATTAAATCATGTGCAACTACTGAAGTTTCACGTTGAAACCAGCTTAATGGTAAAATATCTGACATAGTAATCTCTGAAATATTACATACCACACGTTATACTTGATTAATCCAGTATATCTGTTAATTCTGCGAGTTGGCATGCCTGAGTTACCCGAAGTCGAAACAACCAAAACCAGTTTATTTCCTCTATTGAATCAAAAAGTTCTAAGTGTTGAAGTACGTAACCCTAGTTTACGCTGGGCGATACCTGCTGATGTTCAAAAACTTGTTGGGCAACGTCTCATTAACTTAAATCGTCGTTCCAAATATATCTTGGCAGAGTTTGAACAAGATCAGATGCTCTGGCATTTGGGAATGTCAGGAAGCTTCCGCTTGTGCCAACCAAATGATGAACTAAGAAAACATGATCACTTTATCATTCGGTTTGAGGAACATGAGTTACGTTATCATGACCCACGTCGCTTTGGCTGCATTCTCTGGTTAAATTCCGAAACACAAGGAAAGTTAATTGATACTTTGGGACCTGAGCCGTTAAGTTCTGAATTTAATGCAGAATATTTAGCTTCAAAACTTAAAAATAAATCGGTCGGCACAAAAATTGCAATTATGGATAATCATGTTGTGGTGGGCGTTGGCAATATCTATGCAACTGAAAGTTTGTTTAATGTCGGAATTCACCCAGCCCAGCCAGCTGGGGACTTAAGTTTTCAGCAAATTGAGAAACTGGTTCTCGAGATTAAACGAATTTTAAAATCGGCGATTGATTTAGGTGGTTCGACTTTACGTGATTACAGTAACGCTATAGGAGAAAATGGTTATTTTCAGCAAACATTGCTTGCTTATGGTCGTGCTGGAGAAATGTGTGTTAACTGTGAAACCCCATTAGAAAACTTGAAACTTGGTCAGCGTGCCAGCGTATTTTGCCCAGAATGCCAACCCCTCAAAAAGCCCAATAAGCCCTAACTTTCAGAGGAAATCATAATGCAAACAGCTATCGTTCGACATATTCTGGTCAAAGATAAAGACTTAGCAGAACAGCTAAAAAAGAAATTACAAAATGGCGCTGACTTTGCCAAAATTGCCAAGCAATATTCAACTTGTAATTCTGCAAAACGTGGCGGAGAACTTGGCGAAGTCAAAAAAGGGCAACTAGTTCCAGTGATTGATAAAGTGGTATTTACAGCCGCTGAACGTGTCCTACAAGGCCCAATAAAAAGCCAGTTCGGTTATCATCTTTTAGAAGTTAAATTCAGGATGGGCAGTTTGCGTTAATTCCATTATTTTTAATTATGGTTCTCAGAAGCTTGGGCCTGTACATTCATCTGATAAGTCCAAGCCTTAGCCATTTCTCCTGACTCAAGTTTTACATCTGCTATGACACGCTGATATTGAAAACCTTCAAAATCATCAAGCATCTGCCAATTTTCAGCTAGTTTTTCTGTGCTAAACAGATAGCCTTCCACCCAATCGGCTGTTGAATCTAAAACAATTGCTTTTAAGCCTTTGTCGGGCCCCCAATCTAAAATATGAATCACACCGCGCACACTGGCTTTGCTCCAGTGACCGCCAATCTGCTCTAAAATATGAGCATTTGCTTTATTTGGACATAAAGTGCCATAAACAAAAAGCTGATTCATTTATTTATCCCCGTTTTCAATATGCTTAGCTGAACTTATTAGTAGCTTTACAATTTTATCAATATCTTTAGACCCGCATGAAATGTTAAGTAATAAAAAACGGCACTCTCGGTACCGTTTTTTATTTCAAACTTTATTAGGCTTGTTTTTTCAACTCATCACGAATTTCACGCAATAATTGAACATCTTCAGGAGTTGCAGTCGGAGCTTCTGGCTCATTCTTATCACGGCGAAGTCTATTTAATAATTTCACCATTAAGAATACAACCCAAGCTAAAATCAGGAAGTTAATTAAAATGGTGAGGAAGTTACCATAAGTTAAAACATTAATACCTGCTTTTTGCAAAGCATCTAAAGATTGTAAGTTATTAGGGTTTGCACCTAACACAATAAACTTTTGAGAGAAATCAACACCACCACCAGTAATTACAGTGATAAGCGGCATGATGATATCTTTAACTAAAGAGTCCACGATTTTGCCAAAAGCACCACCAATAATCACACCAATGGCTAAATCCATCATATTGCCTTTAATGGCAAATTCTTTAAATTCTTGAATAATACTCATCTAAACATCTCCAGATGTCGGGGGTCGAAACACGTCATATTTTTCTTTTTCATTGGCATCTTATCCATTTAGATAGTACTCGCCATGATATTGATAATTTAATATTTTTATCAAAAAAAGAAAGTTATTTCACACTTTAACAACATATTCTCCGATAAGAAAAATATGTTTTTAAGCTTACTTTAATTTAAATAATAACTAATAAAAAACCGCTAAATTAATTTAGCGGTTTTTTCTTTTTCATTTAAGAAAAATTATTTATCACGGTTACGTTTACGTTCGTTTTCAGTTAAGTAACGCTTACGGATACGAATTGACTTTGGAGTCACTTCTACTAACTCATCATCTTCAATGAATTCAAGCGCTTGTTCAAGCGTGTATTCCATTGCAGGTGTTAAAGTTAATGCTTCATCAGTACCAGATGCACGAACGTTAGTTAACTGTTTCGCTTTAGTTGGGTTAACAACCATATCATCTGAACGAGAGTTAATACCGATGATCATGCCTTCATATACTTCTAACTGTGGCTTAGCAAATAAACGACCACGGTCTTGAAGTGTAAATAATGCATAGCCCAAGCAAGTACCTTGAACCATTGAAATCAACACACCATTTTGACGTTTCGCAACAGTACCTTGTTTAGCTGGACCATAATGCGAGAAGCTTGATGTCATGATCCCTGTACCAGAAGTCATGGTCAAGAATTCAGAACGGAAACCGATCAAACCACGTGAAGGTACAGTTGCTTCAATACGGATACGGCCTTTACCGTCAACTTCCATATTTGTCATTTCACCTTTACGGAAGCCCATTTGTTCCATAACAGCACCTTGATGCTGTTCTTCAACGTCAAAAGTTACGTTTTCGTAAGGCTCTTGTTTTTGACCGTCGATTTCTTTCATGATTACTTGTGGACGTGACACGCCCATTTCGAAACCTTCACGACGCATATTTTCAATTAAAACTGAAAGGTGAAGTTCACCACGGCCAGATACTTTGAAACGGTCTGGACTGTCAGTATCTTCAACACGTAAAGCTACGTTATGAATTAATTCGCGATCTAAACGTTCACGGATATTACGTGAAGTTACGAACTTACCTTCTTTACCAGCAAACGGAGAGTTGTTTACTTGGAATGTCATAGATACTGTAGGTTCATCTACAGATAAAGCTGGTAATGCTTCAACATTTTTCGGATCACAAATCGTGTCAGAAATGTTAAGCGCATCAATACCAGTAATACATACGATATCACCAGCAGATGCTGAATCAACATCAATACGCTCTAAACCATGGTAACCCATGATTTTTAAGATACGACCGTTACGTGTATTGCCTTCTTTGTCAATTACAGTAACAGGAGTATTTAATTTTACTGAACCACGTTGAATACGACCAACACCGATAACGCCTACGAAGCTATTATAGTCAAGTGATGAAATCTGCATTTGGAATGGACCTTCAGCATCAACTGCTGGCGGTTCAACGATGTCTACAATCGTTTCAAACAACGGAGTCATATCTTCTGCAAGTTCTTCTGGAGAAGGACCAGCTACACCGCGTAAACCTGATGCATAAACGACTGGGAAGTCCAACTGTTCATCAGTTGCGCCAAGGTTATCAAATAAATCAAATACTTGATCGATAACCCAGTCTGGACGTGCGCTTGGCTTGTCAACTTTGTTGATAATAACGATTGGCTTTAAACCACGAGCAAACGCTTTTTGTGTCACAAAACGAGTTTGTGGCATTGGACCTTCTTGAGAGTCAACTAAAAGCAATACGCAGTCAACCATCGACATAACACGTTCTACTTCACCACCGAAGTCGGCGTGTCCCGGGGTGTCAACGATGTTGATACGGTAAGTTGTATCAGTACGTTTATCCAACCAAGTAATAGAAGTGTTTTTTGCAAGAATAGTAATACCACGTTCACTTTCAAGCGCGTTCGAGTCCATGACACGCTCAATCTCGCCTGCTCGGTCACCGAGAGCACCTGATTGCTGAAGTAGTTTATCGACAAGTGTGGTTTTCCCGTGGTCGACGTGCGCAATAATTGCGATATTACGGAGATTTTTGATATCTGACATGAAAATTCGAAACGCCTGAAATTTGAGGGCAAATTATACAGAAAAACACTACTCTTGAGTAGTGACAGTTTATTGACATTGACAAAAAAATTTTCTAATAGCCTGTATTTCGTTTTGTAAAGATAGTTATCTCGATTAGAATAGCGCCAATTTGCAAAATTGCGGCGGACCTACACCCATGTCCAATCAACACTCTCAAGACCATTTAGACCTTGTTTATGGTTTAAATGATCGACCAAAACCTTTGATCGCTTTTTTAGCAGCTTTCCAGCATTTGCTTGCGATTATTGTACCAATTGTTACACCAGGCCTTTTAATTTGCTTAGCTTTAGGCGTTTCACGCACCGAAACTAACATGATTTTATCGATGTCTTTGGTTATTTCGGGTATTGCTACATTTCTACAATGTAAAAAAGTTGGTCCGTTTGGTGCAGGCCTTCTTATTGTTCAAGGCACAAGTTTTAACTTTATTGGCCCTATTATTGGTATTGGTAGTGCAATGGTTGCCGCAGGAACACCTGTAAACCAAGTTATGGCTGCAATATTTGGTGTAGTCATTGCCGGCTCCTTCATTGAAATGGGTGTTTCACAAATTCTTCCATGGGTAAAAAGACTCATTACGCCTTTGGTGACGGGTATTGTTGTTTTATTAATTGGCTTAACGCTTATTAAAGAAGGCTTGATTAGTATGGGTGGTGGCTATCAAGCCATGCAAGATCATACTTTTGCAAGTGCAGACAACCTTATTATGTCATGTAGCGTACTTGCTATTATTATTGTGCTAAATCGTATTCGAGTGGTTTGGATTAAAAGCTCAGCTATTTTAATCGCCTTAGTCATTGGTTACATTCTTGCTGGATTTATGGGACATCTAGATTTCTCGAGTATTAAAGATGCACCACTTGTACAAATTCCAACACCAATGCACTTTGGTTTGAGCTTCTCTTGGGGACTATTCATCCCAATGGCATTCATTTATTTGGTGACGTCTTTAGAAGCCATTGGTGATGTGACAGCAACCAGTAAACTCTCAAACCAGCCTGTTAATGGTCCAGTATGGATGGAACGCATTAAAGGTGGTGTATTAGTGAATGGTGCAAACTCTTTACTAGCTGGCTTATTTAATACTTTTCCGAGTTCTGTTTTCGCTCAAAATAATGGTGTAATTCAACTCACTGGGGTAGCTAGCCGCTATGTAGGTATCTGGATTGCTGCTTTACTCATTTTATTAGGTTTATTCCCTGCAGTAGCTGGCGTTATACAAGCAGTTCCTCAAGCGGTATTAGGTGGCGCTGTTATGGTCATGTTCGGTGCAGTAGCTGCATCAGGTATTAATATTCTTGCATCTATTCACCTTGACCGACGAGCATTATTAATTATTGCCATCTCACTTGCATTAGGTTTAGGTGTTGCTCAAGTTCCTCAAATTTTAGAGCACTTGCCAGAATTATTTAAAAATATTTTTAGCTCTGGCGTGGCGACAGGTGGTATAGCAGCATTAATTCTAAATGTTGTACTTCCTGAAACTCATAAATAACTAATTTTTAATTTTGATTACTGCCCAGTTCCCACTGGGCATTCTTCTTCATGAGAGATGTACATGGATCCTAGAAGTGAAGTGGTATTAAGACAGCAAGATTATTTAAAAGGTAGAATCTTGTTAATTAATGCGCCCAATGATGCCTTAGTTAGTCAATTACCCGCTGGGACTGATGCATCAGTCTGGACATGGAACCATGCCGACTATCAAGGCTTTATAAATAGTGGAACAAAAGCGCACTTCTCAGTTGAGTTTCCCTCACAAGAATACGATCAAGCAATTATTTTTGTTCCAAAATCTAAAGAGCTCTTAAATTACATTTTGCATGTAGTAATGAGTCATCTTAAAACCAGTCAATCTGTTTTTTTAGTCGGTGAAAAAAAGGGTGGCGTAGAAAGAGCTGCCAAACAATTACAAAGCTTCGGCAAAATACTAAAACTTGATAGTGCCCGCCACTGTCAATTGTGGCACTTAAAGATAGAAAAGACCGAAAAAATTAAACCTCTGGAAAGTTGGCTTAAAACTTACACTGTTCAGGTGAATGAACAAGAGCTTACGATTTGTGCCCTACCCGGTGTTTTTAGCCAAAATCATCTAGATGTCGGAACTGCTGTTTTACTCCCTTATCTTAATCAGGTGAAATCAGGTAGAATTGCCGACTTCGGGTGTGGTGCTGGAATTATTAGTTGCTATTTGGCAAAAATAAATTCAAGTAATATTATTCATGCCCTAGATATTGATGCTTTCGCTTTACGGTCAACGGAAATGACTTTTAGTCGAAATGGAATAGGTTCAGACCAGTTGAGATTGCAGCCTGTCATAGGTATTGCAGACGCTCCAACAGAACTCGATGCCATTGTCAGTAATCCCCCTTTCCATCAAGGTATTCATACCAACTATGATGCAAGTGAAGGACTCTGCCAGAACGCTAAAAAACATTTAAAGGCATCAGGTGAGCTATGGATTGTAGCAAACCGTTTTTTAAACTATTCGATCTTAATTGAGAAGCACTTTGGTCAGTGCCAGATTAAAACTGATCTTCAAGGCTTTAAGGTGTTATATGCCTGTGCATAACAATCTATGTAAGGAATCTCCATGAGCGAAACACATGCTCCTGAAAAACTCCAGCGTAAGCTTGGGGCTCGTCATCTGAATATGATCGCCATTGGTGGTTCCATTGGTACAGGCCTCTTCCTTGCTTCTGGATCAACCATTGCAAATGCTGGCCCAGGTGGAGCGCTGCTCGCCTACTCTCTCATTGGTATTATGATTTATTTCTTAATGACCAGCTTAGGTGAGCTTGCAACCCACACTCCAACTTCTGGTGCTTTTTTTACATACGGCAGTCGTTATGTCGAAGAGGGCTTTGGTTTCGCTCTAGGCTGGAACTACTGGTATAACTGGGCAATTACGGTTGCATTCGAACTTGTTGCAGTTCAGTTTATTATGAAGTTCTGGTTCCCTGATATTCCAGGTTTCTATTGGAGTGCCCTGTTCCTCATCGTAATTTTTGCAATCAATGCCATGACCGTAAAAGGATTCGGCGAAAGCGAATTCTGGTTCTCAATGGTAAAAGTGATCGCCATTGTTGCCTTTATTATCATTGGCTTAGCCATGATCATCAAGATTATGCTAACTCCAGGTGTCGCAGCTTTTGGAAACTGGACCTATAAAGATGCACCTTTTGTAGGTGGTTTACAGGCGATGATCGGTGTAGCAATGATTGCCGGATTCTCTTTCCAAGGGACTGAAATGGTGGGAGTTGCTGCTGGTGAATCTAAAGATCCAAAGAAAACGATTCCACTTGCAATCAAACAGATTTTCTGGCGAATCTTATTATTTTATATCTTATGTATTTTCATTATCGGCACTCTGATTGCCTATGATGACCCAAACTTACTACAAGCTGCCACCACTGAAAATATCGCGCTTTCTCCTTTTACATTGCTCTATGAGAGAGTTGGCTTTGCTTTTGCAGCTGGTTTAATGAATGCTGTCATTCTTACTGCGATTTTGTCAGCAGGTAACTCAGGCATGTATTCATCAACTCGTATGTTATTTAAAATGGCTCAAGAAGGCCGTGCACCAAAGTGGTTTGCAAAACTTGATGGTCGTGGCGTTCCGATGAATGCACTATACGCCACAACATTTATCGCTGCATTTTGTTTCTTGACAACGTTTATTGGTGAAAAACAAGTCTTTAACTGGCTACTTAATATGTCAGGGATGTGTGGTTTCATTGTCTGGTTGGGCATTGCGATTTCACACTATCGTTTCCGTAAAGGCTATATTGCTCAAGGGTATAAATTAGAAGATTTAGCTTACCGTGCCAAATTTTTCCCATTTGCCCCTTGGTTTGCCTTTATTCTCTGTTCAATCATCATCTTAGGGCAGAACTATCAAGCCATTTTAGGTGGAAAAATTGACTGGTTAGGCCTACTTTCAACTTATATTAGTTTGCCATTATTCTTAATTATTTGGTTAGGCTATAAGTGGAAAAATAAAACTAAACTGATCGCTTACGATCAAATGAATGTGAAGCCAGAGCAAGATTAAAATCGGTAATTAAAAGTAAACCAAAGATCAAAAGCTTGATCTTTGGTTTAAAAAGCGTAAAATGCCGTTCAGATTTTCAACGGCGCTTTTTAATAAGGAGGACATCATGCCAACACTACAAGGTAAAACAGATTAAATAATTTGGCACGATGTCAGCTCACGGACAAGTGTACAAATTCACTTCACTTGTCCGAATGCTCAAATTTAAGACCTAGCATTCGCTAGGTTTTTTTATGCCTGCACGGACAAAAATAAGAGAAAAATTATGGGCATACAAAAAATATTAAACGAGGAAGCACTTTACGGTGTTCCCGTTAAAATTTTCACTCAAGATATAGACAGTGAAAGTATCGAACAACTCAAGAAAATGGCTCAACTGCAATTTATCTATTCACATATTGCTGTTATGCCAGATGTTCACGTAGGAAAAGGCGCGACTGTAGGCAGTGTTATTCCAACTAAACATGCCATTATTCCTTCTGCTGTAGGTGTAGATATTGGCTGTGGAATGAATGCAATTCGCTTAAGCCTAAAGGCCTCACAATTGCCTGATAACTTAAGTCGTTTACGTGATGCAATCGAACGCAAAGTGCCAGTCGGATTTGCTTTGCATAAACAAGTTAAAGCAAAGGCATCTAACATTATTCCGCTTGAAAAACGCTTAGAGCCCATTATCAAAAAGCATTCTGGACTTGTTCGAATGCTTCGACAATTTGATGCAACATGGCAAAAACAACTTGGTACTTTAGGTGGTGGTAATCACTTTATAGAATTATGTATTGATGAAAATCAAGACGTATGGGTGATGCTACATTCAGGTAGCAGAGGTCTGGGTAACGTTATTGGTACTTATTTTATTGAGTTAGCCAAGAAAGAAGCTCAACATCGCTTTGGTCATGTGCCTGATAAAGATTTAAGTTATTTTGCTGAAGGCTCAAACAGCTTTGATGATTATGTAGAAGCTGTAGAGTGGGCCCAAGAATATGCTTTTGAAAATCGCAAAGAAATGATGCGTTTAATTTTAGAAGCTATTCGTCCACTTCTACCCTCTTTTCAAATGACCAAAGAGGCTATTAATTGTCATCATAATTATGTAAGCCGTGAAACACATTTCGGTGAAAGTTTATTGATTACCCGAAAAGGTGCAATTCGAGCAGGCTTAGATGAATTAGGGATTATTCCAGGTTCAATGGGAGCGCGCTCTTATATCGTCAGAGGTAAAGCAAACCCTGAGTCATTTTGTTCCTGTTCTCATGGAGCAGGTCGCAAGATGAGTCGAAGCAAGGCAAAAACTCTTTTTAACCAGCAAGATTTAATCGCACAAACCCAAGGTATTGAATGCCGTAAAGACAGTGGCGTTGTCGATGAAATCCCTAGTGCTTATAAAGATATTGATGATGTCATGGCAAATCAGGCTGACCTCATTGAAGTTGTTCACACACTTAAACAAGTTTTATGTATTAAAGGTTAAAACATGAAAATTAAAGAAATGTCAAAAATCAAAGTCCGTAATCAAGTGGCTCTATCTCCTTTACTTCACAAAGGTGGAATGCATGAAACAGAGAAACCTCGTGCTCAACATCGTAGAGATAGACAAGATGCTAAACAGCAATTGAGAAAAGGTGTTTGGTAAATAATTTAGACCAAGATTGAAAGTAATTATTATTAAGGGGAGATAGAAATGACTAAGTACTTTAAAAATCGCAATAAAAAAAGCGACTCTAACGAGTCGCTTTTTTACTGTTCAAGAACTCAAATTATTGAGCTGCTGCAGGAGCTGCCGCTTCTTGACCAGGTTGAACAACTACAGTACGGCTACCAGTGATTGTCGCGAATACACGACGGTTCATAGCACGACCTTCTTTAGTTTTGTTGTCAGCAATCGGTTGGTCCCAAGCGAAACCTTGAGTAGACAAACGAGATGCATCAACATTGTATTCGTTTACAAGAGCTGATTTAACAGAGTTAGCACGAGCTAAAGATAAACGTTCGTTTAACTTACGCGGACCAGTGTTATCTGTGTGACCTTCGATACGTGCAGTAGCGTTAGGGTATTCAGTTAACTTCTCAGCAACTTTAGCGATTTCTGGCTTGTATTGGTCTTTGATGTTTGATTTGTTAGTATCAAAGAACACACGAAGTTCCATGTTAAGGTCTTCAGTTAGCTCTTGTGGTTGTGGAGCAACTGGAGTTGGTTCAACTGGAGCAACTTCTACTACAGGAGCAGCAGGCTTCAAGTGACCACCAAGAACTACGTTTAAACCAGCAAGAGCTGTATAACGCCAGTATTTTTCATCAAAGTCATAAGTACCACGAGCTTCAGTACGAAGTGACAATGCATCATTCAAACGATAGAAAGCACCTACACCAGCATTACCGATTGTATCTTTCTTGTCTTCATAGATACCATCAAACTCAGTTTTAGTTTGACCAGCACCTAATAATACGTACGGCTTAAATTTGCTGTCGTAGTTCTTAGTAATCAAATCTGAAGTTGCGTAGAAGTTACCAGCAACAGTTTTTTGTTTATATTCAGCACCAGCTACGCCAGTACCATCAAGATCACCTTTAACTTGGTTATATTCAGCTTCGAAACCTAACCAAGGAGTTAATTCAACACCTAGTGCAGCACCAACGAATAAATCATCTTGTAATTCAGCATGACTTGTTAATTTATCGTTGTTGTGGTCACTATCCTGCCAAGTATAACCTACCAATAAAGGGGTAACAGTTACGCCAGCATTAGCAGCAGCTAAAGGTGCAGCGACAAGCATAGCAAGTGCAATACGACTCAATTTCATGGATATCCTCCAGAGATAACAATTGTTGTTCAAGCTCAGCCTAAATTTATTGGCCCCTGAGATATTTTTACCCCAGTATTATTTTTAAGCTATTCACATTTGAATCATACAAACACTTGATAGACTTTCCAAGTGCTTGATAATTTTAATCAAGTAAATTATTGACAAAATTACTTACAATTTCCGTTGTAATTCGGTAATTTTTTACTCAACTAGCAAATATGAACAACTTCTTTGTTTCGCTTAGGGTGATTTTACCAGTATTCTAGCGTCCTGATAACCTTTATTTAATTTTGTGTTTCCTCATTATAAAAAGCTATATAAATCATTGATAGAACGCATAAAATCAAAATATTTCTTTATATATTAAGGAATTTTAATGTTTAAATCTCCCGGTTTCACACTAATGGAACTCACTATAACGCTCGCAATTCTTATGATTATGTTCGCTATAGCTGTTCCTTTATACCACCAATTTATGGCTTCGGTAGAATTAAAAAACACGCCTCGACTACTCACAATTCATATACAAAAAGCCAAATACGACGCAATTCTACGACATAAGAATGTCGTACTTTGCCCAAGTGTTGACTTAACGCTGTGTAATAGTAATTGGGATACAAGCCTTATAAGCTTTGTAGACACAAATCATAATCTACAAAGAGAAAGCGACGAAGAAATATTAACCAATATTGAACTTAATCATCATTATGGTTCTTTGAAATTTCAAAAATTCGGCAAAAAATTAAATAGTATCGTATTTCAGGGAGATACCGGACTTCCACGTGAGTCTAACGGCAGTTTTACTTATTGTTCTTATAATCAGCTTAAAAATTTTAAATTAGTTCTTAGCAAAATGGGGCATGTACGCTTAGAAGAACTTCAAAATTGTTAGAACTCTACAGTCTAATACAGAATCCAAGCCATCCCCCATTTTGCAATATACTGCTTAAGTTTTAATGTTTTCTTAATTTGAGATAAAGAACAATCGGAGATTACAACAATGACTGATATCGTAATTGTTAATGGTGCTCGTACTGCCATGGGTGGTTTTCAAGGATCACTATCAGGACTTACAGCGCCTGAATTAGGTGCTGTAACGATTAAAGAAGCAATCGAACGAGCAGGTTTACAACCTACTGATGTCGAAGAAGTCATTATGGGTTGTGTTCTTCCTGCTGGCTTAAAACAAGGTCCTGCTCGTCAAGCAATGCGCAAAGCTGGCTTACCTGACTCTACAGGTGCTGTGACGATTAATAAGCTTTGTGGCTCTGGCATGAAAGCCGTGATGCAAGCAACCGACATGATTAAAGCTGGTAGTGCTGAAATTGTTGTTGCCGGCGGCATGGAGTCCATGACAAATGCACCTTATGTTTTACCAAAAGCACGTGCTGGCTATCGTATGGGCCATGGTGAAATTAAAGATCACATGTTTCTTGATGGACTTGAAGATGCTGAAACTGGTCGTTTAATGGGTTCTTTTGCTCAAGATATGGCAAATACTCGTGGCTATACACGCGAGCAAATGGATGACTTTGCGATCCGCTCTTTGAAACGTGCTCAAACGGCAATTACCGAAGGTTATTTCAAAGACGAAATTGTCTCGGTTACCGTACCTAGTCGCAAAGGTGATGTTGTGGTTGATCAAGATGAACAACCTCTAAATGCAAAGATCGATAAAATTCCGTCACTTAAACCAGCTTTTGCAAAAGACGGAACGATAACCGCAGCAAACGCAAGTTCTATTTCGGATGGTGCATCTGCATTAGTACTGACATCAAGTGAAGTTGCTGCTCAACGTGGTTTACAGCCACTTGCGAAAATTATCGCAACAGCTTCAAACTCTCAGCATCCTTCAGAATTTACGATCGCTCCAGTTGGTGCTATTGAAAAAGTACTTAAAAAAGCGGGTTGGAATGCTCAAGATGTTGACCTCTGGGAGATTAACGAAGCTTTTGCCATGGTTACCATGTGCCCAATTGATGATTTCAAGCTTGATGCTGAGAAAGTTAATATCAATGGCGGTGCTTGTGCGCTAGGTCATCCAGTAGGGTCTACGGGTTCTCGTATTATTCTTACGCTTATTCATGCATTGAAACGTACTGGCGGTAAAAAAGGTATTGCAGCACTTTGTATTGGCGGTGGTGAAGCAACAGCTGTTGCAATTGAACTCATTTAATTAAAATTAAGTATTTAAAAATCCCACTTCAGTGGGATTTTTTTATGAAAAAGCTACAAAAAATGACCCACAAAATCACTTTTAAGTTTTAACTTATTCTCTTAAACGAAAACAACAATGGACAATAACAATGCAACTCAATCACTACCTCAATTTCCAAGGTCAGGCAGAGCAAGCCTTTAATTTTTATAAATCAGTTTTTGGTGGCGAGTTCGCCATGTTGAGTCGCTATGGTGATATGCCACCGTCAGAAGGTGTGACATTATCTGAAGCGAACAAAAATCTAGTTCTTCATGTTTCTCTACCCATTAATGAATACACTGTACTTATGGCATCAGATACAAATGATCAGTTCTGTGCACCTAACAGTGTTTTTACCCAAGGCAATAATCACTACATCGCAATTAATCTTGAAAAGGACGAGCAAGAAAAAGCTAAACAGCTGTTTGATGCTCTATCTGTAAATGGTCAAATTGAAATGCCTCTAGAAAAAACATTCTGGGGAGCATTATACGGAGCGTTTACCGATCAATTTGGTATAAAGTGGATGGTCAACTGCCAACTTGATACATAATTTTCAATATAAAAAATCCCGCAAATTGCGGGATTTTTTATTTCAGGATTTATTAAGCACCTGTTTGATAACTCGCTTCTGGCACACCGGTTGAAGCTTGATACGGATTGGTAAAGTCTTGCAAACCTGCCGCAGCTTCTTGTACGTCTTTGCCTTCTTTTACGACAAAGCTATCAAAACCAGAACGCTTTAAGTAATTTAAAACATCCTTAAACACATCACCCGTTGCACGTAACTCACCTTGGAAACCTTGGCGGCGTAACAGTGCTGCAAATGAGTAGCCTCGACCATCACCAAAACCGGCAAACTCAATAAAAATTGAATCAAGTTCATTTAATGGAAAACTATGATCTTCAGGTGAATCATTTACCGTCACATACAAAGCTTTTTTGCCTTGAACGTTAACTAATTGGTCAAGTTGAGCCGTTGTTACCACAACATCACCTTGAGGAACTACACCATCTTCAGCAATGATTTGATAGGTATTATCTGCAATCGTGCCATCTTTATAAAGCACTGGTAGAGCTGTATTAAGCATATGCACGCTCCTTAAATGGTTGAATTCCTACACGGCGATATGTATCAACAAAACGCTCACCTTCCGTACGCAAATCAAGATAAGTATTTAATACTTCCTCAATTACATCAGGCACAGCATCTGCTGCAAATGATGGCCCTAAGATGTCACCGATTGATGCATCATGGTCAGAATTACCACCTAATGTAATTTGGTAGAATTCAGCGCCTTTCTTATCTACACCTAAAATACCGATGTTACCTACGTGGTGATGACCACAAGCATTCATACAACCAGAAATATTTAGATCTAAATGACCAAGATCATAAACTTTATCTAAGTCATCGAAACGACGTGTAATCGCTTCAGCAATTGGAATTGATTTCGCATTTGCAAGTGAACAGAAATCACCACCTGGGCAACTAATGATATCGGTAATAAAACCAATATGTGCACGTGCCATATTTTGCTGTTCAAGCGCTTGCCATACATCGAACAAATCTTTTTGAGGCACATCTGCCAAAGCAATGTTTTGTTCGTGAGTCGTGCGAAGTTCACCGAAAGTATATTTATCAGCAAGATCTGCAATAAAGTTCATTTCTTCAGTGGTCATATCGCCTGGTGCGATACCTGCACGTTTTAGAGAAATCGTAACAATACGATAGCCCTTCACTTTATGCGCATGCGTGTTGATATTGAACCACTGTTTGAATTTTGGATGCTCAGCAAATAAAGCTGTAAAGTCTTCATCTGCCAAATCTTGATAATCAAATGGAGTGAACTCTTCATCTAGTTTTTTCAAGATTTCTGGCTGAATTTTCAATGCTTCACGTGTATGTTCAAATTCAGCTTCAACTTTCTGTGCAAACACTTCAGGAGTTAACGCTTTAACTAGAATTTTAATACGCGCTTTATATTTGTTATCACGACGGCCATGCAAGTTATAAACACGTAGAACCGCTTCTAAGTAAGCAATTAAATCTTCACGCGGTAAAAACTCACGAATAACGCTACCGATGATTGGGGTACGGCCTAAACCACCACCAGCCATAATTTTATAGCCGATTTCACCCGCTTCATTACGCACAATATAAACACCAATATCGTGGAATGCAGTTGCTGCACGATCTTTTTCTTCAAGTGCAGAAACAGCAATTTTGAACTTACGTGGCAAGAATGCAAATTCAGGGTGGAACGTACTCCACTGACGAATCAATTCACATGTTGGACGTGGGTCTGCAATTTCACCAGCAACTACACCTGCATATTGGTCAGTTGTTGTGTTACGAATACAGTTACCACTGGTTTGAATGGCATGCATTTGTACAGTTGCAAGTTCTGCCAAAATATCTGGCACATCTTCAAGTGCAGGCCAGTTCAGCTGGATGTTTTGACGTGTAGATACGTGTGCATAACCACGGTCATAAGCAGTTGAAACTTCAGCAACTTTACGTAATTGCTTAGAATTCATTAAGCCATACGGCACAGCAATACGCAGCATAGGCGCATAGCGTTGCACATATAAACCATTTTGCAAACGTAACGGACGATATTCATCTTCAGAAAGTTTGCCAGCTAAATAGCGTTCAGTCTGATCACGGAACTGAGCAACTCGTTCATTAACCAGCTGCTGGTCGAAATCGGTATATAAATACATGGCGTATGGCTAGTAGATTCATTATTAAGGCGGATAGCATAGCGAGCTTTCATTCATCAATAAAATGCTTTTTTTGCATATTTAATAACGGTTTTATTGATAAGCTTTAATATAAATCAATATAAAAAAAGCCCGGATAAATCCGAGCTCTTTTTATAGAAGCATTTTATTTGTTATCTGGTAAAGCGTAAGCCACTAAATAGTCGCCCATTTTCGTACCAAATGAACCATGACCACCAGCCATGATCACAACATATTGCTTACCATTGATTTCATAAGTCATTGGTGTTGCTTGTCCACCCGCTGGTAAACGCGCTTCCCAAAGTTTCTTACCATTCGTGACGTTAAACGCACGTAAGTAGTTATCTTGAGTTGCACCAACAAACATGACATTACCGGCAGTAGAAATTGAACCACCTAAACCAGGCACACCAATTTTCACAGCTGGTAACTGGAACAAGTTCGGTAAGCTGTCACGAATTGTACCAATACGTTTTTTCCATACCACTTCATGAGTTTTCAAATCTACGCCAGCTACATATCCCCAAGCTGGTTGTTTACAAGGTAAACCAAGCGGAGATAAGAATGCGCTAATTTCAACACCATAAGGTACGCCGTACATCGGTTGTACGCCCTGTTCAGTTCCCGCACCTTTTGCAGTTTCTGCACGGTTTGGATCGGCAGGAATTAAACGACTAACGAATGGCAATCCAATCGGGTTCATTACAGCAACCTGACGGTCAGGGTTAACTGACATACCGCCCCATTCAAACACACCTAAGTTACCAGGGAAAACTAAAGTACCGTTTTCAGATGGTGGAGTGTAAATACCATCGTAATTTAGACGTTTGAAAGATACACGACACATGAGCTGATCAAGCATAGTGGCACCCCACATATCTTTATCAGTCAATT
The DNA here is from genome assembly GCF_000313935.1 of Acinetobacter sp. WC-141. GTDB lineage: Bacteria > Pseudomonadota > Gammaproteobacteria > Pseudomonadales > Moraxellaceae > Acinetobacter. The sequence goes on from NZ_AMSS01000043.1 coordinate 174,320, forward strand.
TGTCTTGTGGTGCCAAGTTCAAGTCAGAGAATGGCTGAGTTTTTGAATAATGCTCGCCTTTAGTTTGTGGACCACGTTTAACTGTTTGTGGAACTGGTTTCTCAGTTACAGGAACAATTGGTTGACCATTACGGCGATCAAGAACAAAGGCATTACCTGTTTTCGTCAATACATAGATTGCAGGAACAGTTTGACCAGCTTTGTTTTTGATATCCGCTAAAGATGGTTGTGATGGTACGTCCATATCCCATAAATCGTGATGGGTTGTCTGGAAGTTCCACACTAATTTACCTGTTGAAGCATTAATCGCTAACATCGAGTTTGCATAACGTTCTTTCAACTCGGTACGGTCGCCACCCCAGATGTCTGGTGTACCTACACCTGTTGGTACATAAACGATATCAAGTTTGGCATCGTATGCTAAAGGTGCCCACGCGTTTGGCGAGTTATGAACAAAAGTAGTTCCTTCACCCGGCATTGCATTTGGATCTGCTGCGCCTGTATCAAATACCCAAAGAAGTTTACCAGTGTTAACGTCGTAGCCGCGAATTACACCAGATGGCTCTTTACTTGAGTAGTTATCGGTTACCGAACCAGCAATAACAACAGTTGAACCAGTCACAATACCAGGAGATGTTGGGTTGTAACCACCTGGGTAAGCGTATGGCATAAACTCTTGCAAGTTCACTTCACCATTTTGACCAAAGTCAGTACATGCTTTACCAGTGTCAGCATTCACAGCCACTAAACGGCCGTCATTCACTGGAACGAAGACTTTACGCGGACATTGTGTAGAGTTAGATTTCTTGCCTTGAAGACTCGTTGCAAACTCAGTTGTATTGTTTGCATCGTAGTACATCACACCACGACAAGTTAAATGCTGGAACGATTTATCCGTTTTAAGCTTCGGATCAAAACGCCATTTTTCTTTACCTGTCGCAGGATCAATCGAAATTAATTGTTGATGAGCTGTACAGATAAACATGTTATTACCGATTTTAATCGGTGTAACCTGATTAGTTGTTTCGCCAGAGTCATTACCCGTTTTAAGATCGCCAGTACGTAAAGTCCAAGCAACTTTCAAATCTTTTACGTTTTGATCATTGATCTGTTTCAACGGAGAGTAACGTACACCTGCCTGAGTACGACCATAGGCTGGCCAGTCACTCTCTGCAACACCAGGTACAGCCTGAGCTGTTTCTGGTTGAGGTGTCTTGATTTCACCATTAATTTCTTGCGGATCGTTGAAAATGGAATAGACCATCAACAAGATTGCAATTGCTAGAGTAGAAGATAAGGCAACTTTACTTGATCCAAGGTTGTTGATTCCACGAGTCACAGCTGGAATCAATAACCATAAACCAAGAATACCTAAAATATCTAAACGAGGTGCAAGTGCCCAGAAGTCAGTTCCAACTTCCCAGACGCCCCAAATAATAGTACCTAGCATCAAAGCGGCATATACCCATAGGGCCGTAGATGCGCGCTTATAGAGTTGCCATGCAACAATAAGGAGTAATACACCAGCAATAATATAGTAAATTGAACCGCCTAATGTAGCGAGCCAAATACCTCCAATTAACAGGAATAACGCTAATAACCCAATAATAATTACGGTAAAAGTCGTTAAACCTGATCTTGAAGTAGGTTGATTCATAAACCACCTCTTATCAATCATCATTTTTATCGGAAAGATATGCCGAGTTTTTAATTAAAAATCGACATCACCAATACATCTAAAACAAAATTCAGGCATAAAGAAAAAACGGAAGGTCAGGATGCTTCAATCAATGATTTAGTCCTCGACAATCCGTTTTCAGGGTAATTACGCTTAGAATGCAGTTGAGAATTTAATACCGCCTACCCAAGTGTTATCACCATTTTTTAATGCACCAACATGACGAACATATTGCACATTTGGACGGATAGTCAGCCAGTTTGTCGCATGAATACCGTAGTAAAGCTCGGTATTGTATTCAGTGTCATATTCTTTAGTTTGGACATCGTTCCAATCATCGTTGATATGGATACGCGCAACACCTAATGCCAACTCATCTTGAGGACGTTGATTGAGCAAACCTTTATAGACCAAGCCTACATTTTGCATGTTATCAATTTTGTTGGTATCAGAGTCGTGGAACGTCAGGTTCACAAAACCAGTCAACCCACGGTCTGTTTGATCAGCAGGCTGGAATAATTTTTGTTTTGCAGTTACCCATACACCTTGCTTATGAGATGTTTGAGCCTTATTTGTAATTTCTTCGGCATCAGCAGTGCTGTAGTAATAACCTAAACGGTATTCACCAGCCATGCTTTGAGCGCCTAGTTTAGGTGACCACACCACTTCGGCAGGAATAATTGCCCCATGTGAACCATCAGTACTTAGATTAAAACCTTTGCCTCGGTCCAGATTTTCTGGGTTATATTCATATACCCCTACTTGCGTATATAGGTCAGGCTGCAAGTTATATTTAACACGCATTGCCCATTGGCTAACTGGCCAGTTATACCATTGCTCACCCACCCAGTTGCCGACTTGCGAGCCACAAAGTGCCAAGTTCTGGAAATCACAGTCAAAACTATTAAAGTCTTCACCTTCACCAAAACGACCGACTTTAACGTCTAATTTTTGATCCATGAATTTTTTCTTAATCCACAAATCTGTTAAACGCCAAGTTTGCTCACGCCCCCACACTTCTTGTACCGAGCTTAAATGCCCTGCTAAAGCTGGTGAATGTTCAGAAAGCGACTGCCCATCACGATAAGTTAACGTGATTTGAGCTTCGGTATCTTGCCACCCTAAAATTTTATTTAGGTCAAAATGAGTTCCTAATGCCAGTTGCCCCGTATAAGCACTACCATGCGTAGATGTATTTTTTGAATCTAAAATACCGGCATATTCGCCGGTATATCCAAAAGAAAAATCATAACCTTGTGCTTGTAACGCGGTGCGTTGACCGTTCCAATCACCCAACATCCAAGGACTATTTGGGTCAAATGCAGCAGCAGCTTGTGCGTGCTGTATAAAAAGAGTAATTGATAAAACGGATAAACAGGAAGCCATCAAGGATTTATGTGTTTTCATGTTTACATACCTTTTATGTCTTTGTTTATAAAGGGTACGCTAATTTTATGTAAAGAAATTATTCAAAATGTTAATCAATTGATTAATCTAATAATAATCTTAATACACATTGTATAACAAATAGCCTCTGCTCTTTACCACTGTCCTTCACCAAGTTTCTGACCTATAAAGGAATATCTCATTTTTGATCTTGAAAACTTAATTGGACAAGCTAATTGTGGTTCGGTATCGGCTGTATTATTTTGCAAAGGTACATCCACAATCCATCCACGTTGTTGTGCTAAGGGCGAATTTAATGCCTCATTTAGACTTAAGACAGGTTCTACACACACATCAAGATTTGCAAAAATTTCATGCCATTCTTTAAATGTTTTGCTTTTAATTTTTTCTTGAATAGCTTGTTTAACTTCTTGTCGATCTTCGGCATCTAATGAAGCACCTTTTTGTAATAATAGTGGTAAGTCAAGAGCGATTGATAAACCTGACATAAATTGTGGTTCAAGACTACCAATTGAAAGATAACGACCATCTTGCGTCATATAATAATCATAGAAAATGCCACCATTGAGCATGCCATGCTCTGGAGCCTGCTCGACCTGTGCAGCAAGTGTGGCTGAAGCAGCCATACTATTTAAGCTAGCAACACAATCGGTCATGGAAATATCAATATATTGCCCCATTCCACTACGCTCACGTTCAACCACCGCAGCTAAAATAGCGATGACCGCATGAAGGGAACCACCTGCAATATCTGCAACTTGAATACCGAGCGGTGGCGGACCACTGTCTTGTCGGCCGCTATACCCAGCAATACCAGCTAAGGCTAAATAGTTAATGTCATGCCCTGCTCTATCTTTATAGCTTCCAGTTTGACCATAACCTGTAATTGAGCAGTAAATTAAACGCGGGTTAATTTCGGCAAGTGTTGAGTAGTCTAATCCTAAGCGGTGCATGACATCAGGTCGAAACTGCTCTATGACAATATCAAAATCAGAAATCTTGGCTTTAATTAATTCAATACTCGCCGGATCTTTTAAATCGAGAACAATCGACTGTTTGTTTCGATTTAAATAACTATGTGCTGTTGCTTGCCCATTTGCGTATGGCGGCATGATCCGAATTAGATCAGGTCGTGATGGAGATTCGATATGGATAACTTCTGCCCCCATATCGGCTAAGTACATTGTGGCAAAAGGTCCAGGTAAGAGTGTCGAGAAATCGAGAACTTTAAGTCCATTTAATGCTGTCGTCATCGTTTTTTTAACCACTATTATTCATATTTTCTTTTATATTAGTTAAGCAAATATTCTAAAACAATGTCATGTTCAGCCATTTACCTTGATCATTTCGGCAATTTAACATGTAAAAAGTGCTTTTACTCTGTTGTAAATCGCCAATTTATTTTTTTAGACGGTCATTTAGGTCAATTTAAAGTGAACATCAAAGAGACTGAAGGATTCAATATGAGTCGCGATACGATTAGCATCCACTTCGTGAATGCGGCTTTGACAGGCGTAAAGCGCCTTGGCATGGATGTTGAAATGCTCCTTTCACATGTGGGCATTGAAGCGGAATTATTACGTCAACCTAAAGCTCGAATCTCACCAGAACAATACACTCGTTTTATAAAAATGTTGTGGATGGTCACACAGGATGAACACGTTGGATTTGACGTACAACCACGTCGTCTGGGCACTTTTGCCATTATGTGTCAGTTGATTATTCACGCAAAAACATTGGGCCAAGCCCTTGAACTGTCATCTCAATTTTACAAATTATTTGGCGATGAATGGTCTGTCAGCCTAGAACGTGACAAGCATGAAGCACGTCTAGTTCCGCTCATTCCAAAAACTTTAGATCCAGATCATTTCATTACCGAAAGTATGCTTATGATTTGGCACGGTCTAGCATCATGGCTCATTGAACGCCGTTTGCCATTAGAGCGTGTTCATTTTAGCTATCCACGTCCTGCACATGCAGATGAATATGATGCATTATTTTTTGCACCAGTCATGCAGTTTGATGCACCACGTACTGAAATTACCTTTGCGGCTGATTATCTTGACTTACCAATCCGCCAAGATGAAAAAACGCTAGAAGAGTTCTTAAAAGCAGCACCTGCTCAGCTTTTAGTCAAATTCAAAAACACCAACTCGCTGACTTCTCGTATTCGTGAAGTGCTCAAAAGCCAGATTGGTGAAGAAATGCCAACGCTTAATGACGTTGCATCAATGCTGTATTTATCTCCTCAAACCTTACGTCGCCGCTTGGCTGCTGAAGGGAAAAGCTATCAAGGCGTAAAAGATGCTTTGCGTCGAGATGCTGCAATTCACTTATTACTCAACCCTGAATTAACACTTGAAGACGTTGCTCAACAAGTCGGTTTTAGTGAAACCAGTACATTCCACCGTGCATTTAAAAAGTGGACAGGCGTAACCCCAGGTTTATATCGCCAGCTACACGGTTATCACTAATTCTTAAATCTCTTTAGTTTCACATTTAGCCCAAGTTCGACTTGGGCTTTTTTGTATTTCTATTGGCAAAAATCATCACCTGACTGGTGCGCTTATCGTCATTGCACTCGCTATTAAAACCAGTACACTCAAAACACAAATAAATTTTAAGCAATAAAAAAGGAACTGTTATGAGCGAGGCTTATATTATTGATGCCATTCGCACACCACGCGGAAAAGGAAAAAAAGATGGCTCTCTTTACGAAGTAAAACCAATTACCTTACTCACCACTTTATTAAATGAATTACAGCAGCGCCATCAACTCGATACATCTAAAGTTGACGACATTATTTTGGGCTGTGTAACACCAATTGGTGATCAAGGCGGTGACATAGCAAAAACAGCAGCGATTGCAGCGGGTTGGAATGATGATGTTGCTGGGGTACAAATCAATCGTTTTTGTGCTTCAGGTTTAGAAGCAGTCAACATGGCAGCCATGAAAGTTCGCTCAGGCTGGGAAGATTTAGTGGTTGCTGGTGGAGTTGAATCAATGTCACGCATTCCAATGGGTTCCGATGGTGGACCATGGGCGCTAGACCCAGAAACAAACCTTAAATCATCATTTGTTCCGCAAGGTATTGGGGCCGACCTCATTGCAACCCTAGATGGCTATAGCCGAGAAGATGTTGATAATTTCGCTGTAAAGTCACAACAAAAAGCGGCAGCTGCTCAATCAAATGGTTATTTCAATCACTCAGTCGTACCAGTAAAAGATCACGCAGGTGTGGTGATTTTAGATAAAGATGAGTTTATTAAAGGCAATACTACACTCGAAGGTCTAACGAAGCTCAACCCAAGTTTTGAAATGATGGGGCAAATGGGTTTTGATGCAGTTGCTTTACAAAAATATCCGGAAGCACAAAAAATAAATCATGTTCATCACGCAGGTAACTCGTCAGGCATTGTCGATGGTGCTGCTGTTGTTTTATTAGCCTCAGAAAAAGCGGTAAAAGAACAAAATTTAAAACCACGCGCTAAAGTTTTGGCCACTGCACTAGTCGGTACTGACCCGACCATCATGCTAACAGGCCCTGCTCCTGCTGCACGTAAAGCGTTAGAAAAAGCTGGTCTTACGATTGATGATATTGACCTATTTGAAGTCAATGAAGCATTCGCGGCAGTTGTTATGCGTTTTATTAATGAGCTCAACGTCCCTGCTGAAAAAGTCAACGTAAATGGCGGTGCAATTGCTTTAGGCCATCCACTAGGAGCAACAGGTGCCATGATTTTAGGCACATTACTTGATGAGCTTGAACGACAAGACAAAAAGCGCGGTTTAGCGACGCTCTGTGTTGGCGGTGGAATGGGTATTGCCACCATTATTGAACGCGTATAAAAATTAGGGATATAAAAGATGAGTGCAATTCAATACGAAAAAAATGCCGACAATATTGTCATATTAACGCTTGATTCAACTGGTCAATCTGCAAACACCATGAATGCCGAGTTTCGTGACTCGCTCGATGAGGCGACTCAGAAAATTAAAGCAGAAACAGAACTTTCAGGTGTTATTTTCTGCTCAGCTAAAAAAACTTTCTTTGCAGGCGGTGATCTAGATGAGCTGATTCAAGTTCAGCCTGAACACGCGACTGACTTTTTTAATATGGTTGAAAAGCTAAAAGGTCATTTACGTACAATTGAAACGCTAGGAATTCCAGTTGTTGCAGCATTAAATGGCACTGCACTTGGCGGCGGTTGGGAAATCGCATTAAGTTGCCATCACCGTATTGCAATCAATGACGCGAAAAGTAAATTTGGCCTACCAGAAGTCACTTTAGGTTTGTTACCGGGTGGCGGCGGTATTGTGCGCATGGTACGTCTGCTTGGGCTTCAAAATGCATTTCCATTTTTAATGGAAGGCAAACAGTTCGGTGTTGATAAAGCAAAATCTTTAGGCTTAATTCACGATACTGCTGAAAATGAACAAGAGCTTTTAGATAAAGCAATTGCATGGGTAAAAGCGAATCCAAAATCTCAACAACCTTTTGACGTGAAGGGCTATAAAATTCCGGGTGGTGATCCAAAGACTCCGGCAGTTGCACAAGTTCTTGCGATTGCCCCCGCCATGTTAAGAGACAAAACCAAAGGTTGTTACCCTGCCCCTGAAGCAATTATGGCTGCCGCAGTTGAAGGTGCTCAAGTCGATGTCGATACCGCTTTGCGTATTGAATCTCGCTACTTTACTCAGCTTACAACAGGCCAAATCTCTAAAAATATGATCGGCACGTTCTGGCACGGTCTAAATGCAATTAAGTCTGGTGCAAGCCGCCCTGCCGATGTTGCAAAATGGCAAGCGACTAAAGTGGGTGTGTTAGGTGCGGGCATGATGGGTGCGGGCATTGCATATTCAGCCGCAATTAAAGGCATTCCAGTTGTACTGAAAGATGTATCTGTTGAAAATGCGGAGAAAGGTAAAGCTTACTCACAAAAGCTTCTTGATAAACGTGTTTCGCAAGGCCGTATGACCGCAGAAAAACGTGATCAGGTTTTATCACTGATTACGGCTACCGCTTCAGCAGCAGATCTACAAGGCTGTGACTTAATTATTGAAGCGGTATTTGAAAACCAAGAACTCAAAGCTAAAGTCACTCAAGAAGCTGAACAATATTTAGCAGCCAATGGCGTAATGGCATCAAATACATCAACCCTGCCAATTACAGGTTTAGCTCAAGCAAGTAAAGATGATAAAGCTTTTATCGGTCTGCACTTCTTTAGCCCTGTCGACAAAATGCAGTTGGTCGAGATTATTAAAGGTAAAAACACCTCCGCAGAAACACTTGCGAAAGCTTACGACTTTGTACAGCAAATTGGAAAAACACCAATTGTTGTTAATGATAGCCGTGGCTTCTTTACGAGTCGTGTGTTTGGTACGTTCATTCAAGAAGGTATGCGCTTACTTGCCGAAGGTGTTCATCCAGCGCGTATCGAAATGGCAGCGCTTAAAGCAGGTATGCCTGTCGGACCACTCGCTATTCAAGATGAAGTATCTTTAACATTAACCGAACATGTTGCTAGTGAAGCACGCAAAGCATTACAAGCCGAAGGTAAAGATTTACCTAGAACTTCTGTAGATGAAGTGGTTCACACCATGATTCATGAGTTAAACCGTAAAGGTAAGGCGGCTGGTGCAGGTTTCTATGAATATCCAGAGAATGGTAAAAAGCATCTTTGGGAAGGCTTAAACCGCTGGCAAAAAGATCATGACATTTCTGAACAAGACATGATTGATCGCATTCTGTTTGTACAGGCGCTAGATACGTTACGTTGTTATGAAGAAGGCGTATTAGAGTCTGTGATTGATGCCAATGTCGGTTCTATCTTTGGGATTGGTTACGCACCTTGGACGGGTGGAGCAATTCAATTCCTAAATCAGTATGGTACTGATAAAGCACAAAAACGAGCTGAAGAGTTAGCTGCAAAATATGGTGAACGTTTTACACCGCCAGCTTTACTAAAAACCAAAGCAGAGCAGAAACAAAATATTCAATAACTTAGACGTATTGAATATTTAAAAACTGCATAAACCTTGCCCATATAAATATATTTTATTTATATGGGTTTTTCTTTATGACCTTTAAGATTTCAGCCGACTGCCTAAATATGCTATAAATAGACTTCATTTTTGTGCTTCTAAAGCACATTCGAGAAATCCTTATGTCCGATAAAAATTCTTCCGAGTCAGCAATTTTAGGCTGGAAATTTGTTCTGATTGTTGGTGTTTTAAGTGCGATTTTCCTTAGTTTTTTCTATTTAGCGATGAGTAATGAACCTGACTATATGCCAGGAGCACAGCGCAAAGCACAACAAGAGCAGATGCAACAAAAAGCTGGAAACTCTACCGAACAACCAGCTCAACATAGCGATAATATGCCTGAAATGGACATGTCAGAACATCAGCATTCAACTCAGTAAACAGATATTTTTCAAATGACAGATTTTTCCCGTAATGCATTGGTTGTAGAGGGTGGAGGCATGCGTGGTGCCTTTACCAGTGGTGTACTTGACACGTTTTTACAACAACAGTTCAATCCTTTCAATCTATACGTTGGAGTGTCATCTGGCTCAACCAATGTTGCAAACTACTTAGCTGGTCAACAAGGCCGCACTCTAACGTTTTATGTCGATCACTCACTTCGCCCTGAATTTATCGATTACAAGCGCTTCCTTAAAGGCGGTGATTTACTCGATTTAGAATGGATGTGGGAAATTGGTGAAAAAGAGCACCCACTTGATCAACAAAGTCTGTTTGCCAAAAATCCTGATTTTTATATGGTGTTGACGCATGCTAAAACAGGCCATGCTGAATACCTTCGTGCCGGTAAAGATAACCTGTTAAATGCGCTTCGTGCATCTAGCTCAATTCCAGTTTTAACGCGTCATCCGGTCGATATTATGGGTGAACCCTACTTTGATGGTGGCGTTGCAGATGCCCTACCCGTTCGCTGGACGGCTCAGCAAAGTGACGTCAAAAAACTATTGGTTTTACGCACTCGTCCGAAAAATTACTTTAAGGCCAGTAGTCGCGGTGATCAATTCCTCGCGAAATATGCATTTAAACATCATTATGGTTTTGCAAATAGTTTGCGTAGCCGTTGCGCTCGTTATAACGCTTCAGTAGATTTTGTGCGTGGTCAAAACCCAGACCAGCAAATTTTAGAAGTTTGCCCACCGCCACTTAAAAATATGGCTGGCCGTTTAACTACTAACCCGAAAAAGCTTCGTTACAGCTATGAAGTCGGTTTAGAAACAGGTCTACAGGCAATTGAAAGCTGGAATGCAATGAAATAAATTTAAATTGAGATTTCTAAAAAGAAGTCTCAATTTAACTCTAAAACCATATCAATATGTGGAATACCACAATCTTGATAAACTTCACCTTGCACATGAAAACCTAAAGCTTCGTAAAAAGCTGTTACATAGGTTTGTGCTGAAAGCTTTAAATAAGGCAGTTTATGATAACGTGCATAGTCAATAATATGCTGCATTAAAATTTTACCAATACCCTGCTTTCGATAAGGCACTAAAACCGCAACACGCCCTACGCTATGCTGTGGCAACAGACGTGCTGTAGCAATAGGCTGTTCTTTGTCATAAACAATAAAATGCAAAACTGTGGCATCCAAATCGTCCCATTCATCTTCAGGCGCAATCCCCTGTTCTTGAATAAAGACTTGTTCACGGATATATTTCGCATCTTGCTCAAGCTGTTCCCAACCACCCGCTATAATTTTATACATCCGATCACCACCCTAGCACTTACAACCAATATTTTCGATCGGCAACTGATCTTGCAATAGTAATTCCAACGTTTGTTTTTTAATACCGTACATTTCTTTCAATGCTTGAATTTGAGCCATAATTTTCGCATCAGGTTCAGAAACGTTTTTGCGTTTCGTGGCCAAAATCATTTTGTTTTTACTGGTATGTTCAAGCGATACAAACTCAAAAACTTTAGTTTCATAGCCATACGCTTTTAAAAGTAACGCACGTAAAGTATCCGTCAGCATCTCGGCTTGTTGCCCCGCATGAATACCAAATTGCAGCATTGGCTGTAACACTTCAGGACTATGTAATTGTGGGCGTAACTCTTTGTGACAACACGGCGCACACATAATCATCGAAGCGTTTAAACGAATTCCAGTATGAATGGCAAAGTCTGTTGCAATATCACACGCGTGTAAGGCAATCATAACGTCCAGTTTTTCTGGCTGATAACTACGGACGTCACCTTCAAAAAAGTCTAAGTGGTTAAAATGCACTTTGTCCGCAACATTCTGGCAAAACTCAACCAGATTCGGGCGCAATTCAACTCCAGTGATCAATGGTGTTTTTTGCTGCTCTTGCAAATAGTCATATAACGCAAAAGTTAAATAACCTTTACCCGAACCAAAATCTACAATGCGTAGTTCTTGCTGAGATGCATCAATTTGCTCATAAGCGCTCGCAAAAATTTCAATAAATTTATTAATCTGTTTCCATTTACGGGCCATGCTTGGAATAACTTGGCCTTTTTCATCAGTAATACCAAGCTCTTTTAAAAACGCATTGCCCTGCTGTACATAGCGATGCTTTTCACGATCATGTGTCTGAACCGTTTGTGTCGCATTTACCGCCTGCTTTTTACCCATATTCAATAAGGCTTTTTTCTTATTTTTTTTGAGTTGAATTTCTTGAGTAGTCGAAAATAAATTCGCTTGCTTACACTCCATGATTAATTGCTTAATCTGCTGCAAACCTTCTTCAAATGAATAGTTTTTGGTCACATCCTGAGTAGTGTGGTGATATAGCGCGGAAAGCTGTTTTTGACCATGTAACTCTACAACACGGAAAGTGATTTTTTCCAACTGTTCCAACTCCCCCTTGTACTGGCTCAAGATCAAACGCTCAAAAGTTTGTTGATCAAGCATTTGCTTAATTTCATGGAAGAATTGTTGCTCTTGCTCAAAGGAAAAAACCGACACGGATATACCTAAAAATGAAGACTCATATAGAATAGAAGTTTAAAGGGTCTAGGATTAAAAATAAAATAACTTTACGACTGTTTTGTATTTCTATACATTCGTATTTTTAATCAAAAAAATTAAACTTATGAGTAAATCTGTACTGGAAACTTACGATCCTAAAGAGGAATTATTTAACGCCTACAGCCATGGTGCTGGTGTGGTTATGGCAGTTGTTGCTTCTATCTTTTTAATTATGAAGGGATCTTATCTTCCAACTGCTCAGTGGGTTGGTTTATGGGTATACTCATTTAGTCTCATTTTAGTTTTCACTAGCTCTACACTCTATCACTTTGCTCAAACACAAAATCTACGTTACTGGTATAAGAAGCTTGACCATACAGCCATTTATTATTTAATTGCAGGAACATATACCCCTTTCTTAAGCATCGCGATTCCTACTACAAAAGCTCATTATCTGCTAATTGCACTATGGAGCATTGCTGCAATTGGTACACTTTTCAAGTTAGTTTTTATTCATCGCTTTCAAAAAATTTCTTTGCTCGCTTATATTTTAATGGGATGGCTTGCCGTTTTTGTAATGGACGATATGCGCACCTATTTAAGTAAAGATGCATTGATTTTCTTGATCATTGGTGGATTAGCTTATACGGTTGGAGCATTGTTTTACGCGTTAAAAAAGGTAAGATATACCCATGCGATCTGGCACATTTTTGTGCTTTTAGGTGCAGGAGCACATTTCCTTGCTATCTATTGGTACATAGTTTAGTTCATTTTTCACTCTTATTCAGTGATCCTGAAAGAGTCATGGATGATGTTCTTTCACGCTATTCTTTTAGAAAAATACGTCTTTAAAAAGAATAGTAAATCAAAAATAAATTTTAACTGATATAAGGTCTTATATGGAGTCAACCTCTGCGACTGCTGCTCCGGCGGTAGCCACTAATTCGAAAACACGGGTTCTGTTTGCAAGCTTAGTCGGTACAACTATTGAGTTCTTCGACTTTTATATCTATGCAACGGCTGCCGTTATTATTTTTCCTCACCTGTTTTTCCCTGCTAGTAGTGGCAGTGCCGCAGTCTTACAATCTTTAGCAACCTTCGCAATTGCCTTTATTGCCCGCCCCATCGGTGCAGCAATATTCGGACATTTAGGTGACCGTATTGGTCGTAAAGCCACATTGGTTGCAGCTTTACTGACCATGGGTATTTCAACCGTCTGTATTGGTTTACTTCCAACCTATGCACACATCGGGATTTTTGCCCCCTTACTATTGGCCGTATGTCGTTTAGGACAAGGTCTAGGCTTAGGTGGTGAATGGAGTGGAGCCGTATTACTCGCGACCGAAAATGCCCCAGAAGGGAAAAGAGCATGGTATGGCATGTTCCCACAGCTCGGCGCTCCAATTGGTTTTATTTTAGCAACTGGTTCATTTTTATTATTGAGTGCGACTATTCCTGAGCAAGCCTTCATGCAATGGGGCTGGCGTATTCCCTTTATTGCAAGTGCTGTATTAGTGATTGTGGGCTTATATATCCGTTTAAAGCTCCATGAGACGCCAGCATTCCAAAAAGTTTTGGATAAGCAAAAAGAAGTAAATATTCCATTTAAAGAAGTCTTAACCAAACACACAGGCAAACTTATTCTGGGCACAGTTGCCGCAATCTGTACTTTTGTCGTGTTCTATCTTACTACCGTATTTGCCTTAAACTGGGGAACCACAAAGCTTGGCTATGCGCGTGGTGAGTTCTTAGAACTTCAACTCTTTGCCACCCTTTGCTTTGCTGCATTCATACCTTTATCAGCTATTTTTGCAGAAAAATTTGGCCGTAAAACAACTTCAATTGGCGTCTGTATTGCAGCTGCGATTTTCGGTTTGTTCTTCTCTAGCATGTTAGAGTCTGGAAATACCTTAATCGTATTCCTTTTCTTATGTACTGGCTTGGCAATTATGGGATTGACTTATGGTCCAATTGGTACAGTTCTTTCTGAACTTTTCCCAACTTCAGTGCGTTATACAGGTTCAGCATTAACGTTTAACTTGGCTGGTATTTTTGGTGCGTCATTTGCGCCCCTTATTGCCACTAAGCTTGCTGAAACTTATGGTTTATATGCGGTTGGTTATTATCTTACCGCGGCATCCCTTTTATCACTCATCGCGTTCTTACTCATTCGTGAAACAAAAAATGATGATGTGAATAATCAGATCTAAAAATTAGAAATTCTTATATAAAAAAAGCCGGTTCATGATTGACCGGCTTTTTTTATAAATATATGACTTAATTTATTGATGCTGGATTCGAAGGTGCAATGCTATTCGTTACAGCGGGAGCTGTTAAATTGCTTGCTGCAACAGCAGCTGGTCCGGCAACAGCAGCTTCACCAATGAGTGCCACTTTTGCTTTTTCTTGGCTCTTCGCAGATAAAGCAGGATTAGTTGCCACAATGCGATTAATATTTGCTGAATTTGCTGGAGCAATCGCTGTAGTTTGTAAAATAATTGGGCGATTACCTGTATTACCCAACGTATAGCGAATGCCTGTACGCGGACTAATCACTGTTGTATTTTCTTGCTTCACTACAGCCTGAGCCGAAGTTGGCCCTTTTGCTGCCAGTACTTTATCAACCGTTGTCGTTTGAGGGGCTGAAGTTGCTTCTGCTGCGAAAACAAAACTAGGCACAGCAAGAACAGTTAAAAATAAAGGTTGTAATAATTTTTTCATTGTCTTTCCAACATACACTCTGGATGAGAAGTAAATAGCATTTAATGCTTAAAACTGCAAACATTATTCACAGGCTTACTACAAACATAAAAAAAGCAGAACAATTGTTCTGCTTTTTTTCGTAAGGCAGATTAGATCTTACCGTGACATTGTTTATATTTTAGGCCAGATCCACATGGGCATGGCGCATTGCGACTTTCTGGAACAGGGAAAGCTTGCTGATCATCAGACTCGTTCATGGTTTCTTGAGAAAGTGTAACTTCTCCAGTTAAACCATCTACATCATCATGTTCAAAAGAAAGCTTCATCGATTCAGCTTGCTGCTGCTGTTGAGCTTCCATTTCTGCAAGTTCTTCTGGTGTTGGGATATGTACGCGAGACAGATCAGTCACAACATCAGTTTTAATAATACCCAGCATATTTACAAACAGGTTGAAAGCTTCCTTCTTGTATTCCTGTTCAGGATTCTTTTGCGCATAGCCACGTAAGTGAATACCTTGACGCAAATAATCCATTGCCGCTAAGTGATCTTTCCAATGACGATCAAGAGAGTTTAAAACGAAGTGACGTTCAAGCATTGCTGCTGATTCATCACCCATTTGAGCGCGGCGTTGACGATAGCGCTCAATCACTTCATCACTGATTCGCTCAACTAAACCTTCTTCATCTAGACGGCGATCTTGATCTAACCATTCTTGAATTGGTAACTCAATACCTAAATCAATACGTAAAGCGTTTTCTAAACCTTCAACATCCCACTGGTCATGAATCGACTCTGGCGGAATAAAGTTAGCAATCACGCCTTTCATCACTTCATGATGCATTTCTTCAACGTATTCTTTTAAAGTATTTTCCGCTAACACTTCATCACGTTGTGAATAAATGATCTTACGTTGTTCATTATTCACATCATCGTATTTCAATAAGTTTTTACGAATATCAAAGTTACGCGCTTCAACTTTACGCTGAGCGTTCTCAATTGAACGACTCACCATTTTATGTTCAATCGCTTCGTCTTCTTTTAAACCCATTGCGCGCATCATTCCAACGACACGGTCACCTGCGAAAATACGCATAAGGTCATCTTCAAGAGACAAATAGAAACGAGAAACACCAGGGTCACCCTGACGGCCCGCACGACCACGTAACTGGTTATCAATACGACGTGATTCATGGCGTTCAGAACCAATGATGTGCAAACCACCTGCTTGCAATACATCTTCGTGGTCTTGTTCCCATTGTGCTTTCAGACGTGCTTCATCTTCAGCAGTAGGGTTTTCAAGCTTGGCAAGTTTCGCCTTCCAGTTACCACCCAAGATAATGTCAGTACCACGACCAGCCATGTTCGTTGCAATCGTTACTGCATTCGGGCTACCTGCCTGAGCAATAATGTCAGCTTCACGCTCATGTTGCTTTGCATTCAAAACTTCGTGGTGAATACCAGCCTGCATTAACTTAGAAGATAGAATTTCACTGGCTTCAATGGTTGCTGTACCGATCAGAATCGGAGCAACACCCTGCTGACGAATATTCATAATTTCTTGAATAATCGCATTGTATTTACCGTTACGGTTTAAATAAATTAAATCGTTTTGGTCGTTACGGATCATTGGACGGTGAGTTGGAATAATCACAACGTCAAGGCCATAAATTTCTTTCATTTCCGCAGCTTCAGTATCAGCAGTACCTGTCATACCTGAAAGCTTTTTATATAGACGGAAGTAATTCTGGAATGTTGTGGTCGCTAAAGTCTGGTTTTCAGGTTGAATTTCCAAACCTTCTTTCGCTTCAACTGCTTGATGCAAACCTTCTGACCAACGACGACCTGGCATTGTACGACCAGTATGTTCATCAACAATCACGACTTCACCATCGTGAATAATATAGTGAACATCGCGCTGGAATAAGAAATGTGCACGAATAGCGGCAGATACATGGTGAACAAGGCTTAGATTCGTTGCTGAATATAAGCTTTCACCTTCGGCCAACAACCCCATCTGAATGAGTTCTTGTTCAACAGTTTCATAACCAATTTCGGTCATTTCAACTGAACGCTGCTTTTCGTCAATCCAGAAATGCCCACCATCTACCACTTTTTCTTCTTTTTGCGGATGTAATTTAGGGGGAATTGTATTAATTGCAGCATACAGATGCGAAGAGTCTTCACTTTGACCAGAAATAATTAATGGTGTACGTGCTTCGTCAATCAAGATTGAGTCAACTTCATCGATAATGGCATAGTGCAAGCCACGTTGTTTCTTTTCTGCTAAAGAAAACACCATGTTGTCACGTAAGTAGTCAAAACCGAATTCGTTATTGGTACCATACGTAATATCAGCAAGATAAGCTTCCGCTTTTTCAGACGGGCCTTGCATTGAATAGATCGTACCAATCGATAAACCCAAAAATTCAAATAATGGGCGGTTCAACTCAGCATCACGTTGTGCCAAATAATCGTTCACAGTAATCACATGAACGCCTTCGCCACTTAATGCGTTTAAATAACACGCCAAAGTACCCATCAGGGTTTTACCTTCACCGGTACGCATTTCGGCAATTTTACCTTCATGTAAGGTAATACCACCAATAAGCTGAACGTCATAGTGACGCATGCCCATTACACGCTTGGCTGCTTCACGACAAACTGCAAACGCTTCTGGAAGTAATTTATCTAAACTTTCGCCATTATTATAACGTTGTTTGAATTCTGGAGTTTTTGCAGATAAGTCTGCATCGCTTAAAGCTGATATCGTCGGCTCGAGCGCATTGATTTGCTCAACAATTTTGCGCATGCGTTTGAGTTCGCGCTCATTTTTTGTACCGAAGATACCTCCGATCAGACTTGCCAACATGGATAAACTCTCTAAATCTTGCTTGGTCAAATGAATAAACTTTTTCTCAGTCGTTTATTATGGTGCCAGAAATTTGAAGTACAAGGGGTTTGCACAAAACCCCTAAAAAAAATCTGATAGTTAGACGAATGGTTTTATCATTCCTCTAGTCCCCCGTAATGTGCCTTGCACCTAAAAACGTAACATTAGCGCTCATCTATTACGCATAACTTCCGAGAAATCTAATTTAGCAAATTTACCTTAAAGTTACATTGATTAAGCATATAAAATAGTGAGTTTTAGTCATATATATTTACACTTATATAAAAAGTTCATAATAAAATACAAAAACAATAATTTTAATCATAAAGTAAATGCTGCATATTCATTAGAACACATAACAAATTATGAGCAATTAAGGAACGACCATGACACTACGATTAGGAGACACTGCCCCCGATTTTCAACAAGAATCGAGCGAAGGCACTATTCATTTTTATGATTTTCTAGGAGATAGTTGGGGAATCTTATTTTCACATCCAGCCGACTATACGCCAGTATGTACAACAGAGTTAGGCTACACAGCAAAATTAAAAGATGAATTTGAAAAACGTAATGTTAAAGCGATCGCACTGTCAGTAGATGATGTAGAGTCTCATAAGGGTTGGATCAACGACATTAACGAAACACAAAATACAACTGTAAACTTTCCAATCATTGCAGATAAAGATCGTAAAGTATCTGAGCTATATGATTTCATCCATCCTAACGCCAGTGAAACGCTCACCGTTCGTTCTTTAGTGATTATCGACCCAAATAAAAAAGTTCGTTTAATTATTACCTACCCTGCTTCAACAGGTCGAAATTTTAATGAAGTCTTACGTGTTGTTGACTCATTACAATTAACCGATAAGCATAAAGTCGCTACACCAGCGAACTGGCAACAAGGCGAAGATGTAGTTATTGTGCCTTCACTTAAAGATGAAGAAGAAATTAAACAACGTTTCCCTAAAGGTTATACAGCGGTTAAGCCTTATCTACGCTTAACGCCACAGCCTGAGCAAGATTAAAGCTTTTAAAAAGGCTTTAATTGAAGCGCAAGACAAGCGAAGCGCGTAGGCAAGCATTCGAAAAGTTGGCTACGAGATAAACGAAGCGCGTAGGCAAACATCAGAAAATTTCAAATAAGCCAAGCGCGTAGTAAATCTTAAGCAAAATAAGTAAATATCCCACCCTTGAAAAGTCATCCAACGCGATGGCTTTTTATTTATGTATTGAATACACATGGTTTTTACTGTTCAGATCAGTTATAACTCGAAGCGATTCGGTATAAAAAATAAAAATCATGATCTATAAAATTCATCATTTAAAGTGTGGCAGCATGTGCCCAGTTTGCGCTCCACTCTTTGGTCAAAAAGGTTTCCGGGCTGAAGTCATCTGTCACTGTCTTCTGGTTGAAACTGATCGGGGTCTAGTGCTTATCGATACAGGTTTTGGCTTACAAGATTACTTACATATGAAACAACGCCTAGGCACATTAGTTAAACGTTTAGGCAAAATTGAGCCTAACCTTGAGTTTAGTGCCATTCAGCAAATCCAAAAGCTCGGGTTTAATCCGAAGGATGTACAGCACATCTTTGTCACTCATCTTGATTTTGATCATGCAGGTGGAATTTCAGATTTTCCACATGCCACTGTGCATGTTTTAGCAGCAGAATATAACGCAGCTCAACTTCCAAATTTTAAGGGCAAACTTCGTTATAGAACTAATCAATATAAAGACCATCGCTACTGGAACTTTGTTGAATATCAGCATGGTGAAGCATGGTTTAACCTCGAAAAAGTAAAAGGCTTTCCTCAGTTTCATGATGAAATTTTAATGGTGCCTCTATTAGGGCATTCAGCCGGCCATTGTGGAATTGCGATAAAACAACAAAATCAATGGTTATTATTTTGTGGGGATGCCTACTACTCTCACCTAGAGCTAAACCCTAAAAATAAATTAAGATCACTCAGTCTGCTGGAAAAAACATTTGCAGAGGATAATGAGAAACGCCTTGTTAATCTCAAATGCTTACAGCATTTAGCTCAACATGAGCCAACGATTGAAATAATTTGTGCTCATGATCCTTATGAGCTTAACCGGTATCAAAAATGAAAAAATTAACGCTCATCACACTGCTCATCTGTATAAATTTACAGGGATGTATGCAGCATGAAAATATTGCACATGAGCATCGACCACAAGAATGGGGCACTATAGTCGCGCAGACTCATAATTTTTATCAAATTAGTAATGATGTTTTTCGCAGTGAACAACCCGATGCAGCGATGATTCCTGAGTTAAAACGTAATCGAATTGGAACTATTATTAATTTAAGAGCTAAAGATGCAGATACTTTAGTTTTTAAAAATGAAAACTTTAATCTTGTGCATATTCCTATCAATACATGGGCTATTGACCGACAAGACTTATTAGAAGTCATGCAACAAATTAAGATTGCAAAACAGAATAATCAACGTGTCTTATTGCACTGCTACCATGGTTCAGACCGTACAGGAGCTAGTGTTGCGATGTATCGAATTATTTTTGAGAATTGGGCAATTGATGATGCGATTAAAGAAATGAAACAAGGGGGTTATGGTTATCATATTATTTGGAAGAACATTGACCGTTTATTTACACCTGAAAATGTAAGATGGATTCAACAGCAACTGTCGAATCCATCTTAATAATTTTTTGAGTGTAAACTTTGATTTGACTAGCGTTGGTCTAACGGCACCCAATCAATGACCCAAGCCGATTTCATATTTAAACTTGAATCAGAAGTAATTTTCTTACGGGCTGCATCTGCTGTATCACGATCTTTCGCAGGTCCTACCATAATACGGATTCCCTTACTAGTTTGACTCGTGGTTACCTTATAGCCTTTAGCTCGTAATTTAGAAACAACGGCATCTGCGTTTGCTTGGTTAGCAGCCAATGCAACCTGCACCATCCACTTTTTATCACCATTTTCAAGCAGTTCACGTGCTTTTTCAGCTTCGGCTTTTTTATCTGCTTCAGCTTTGCGTTTTGCTTCAGCTGCTTTCTTATCGGCTTCTGCTTGGCGTTTTGCTTCAGCTGTTTTCTTATCAGCTTCCGCTTGGCGTTTTGCTTCAGTTGATTTTCTATCTGCTTCTGCCTGACGTTTTGCTTCAGCTGCTTTCCTATCAGCTTCTGCCTGTCGCTTTGCTTCAGCTGCTTTCTTATCAGCTTCTGCTTGGCGTTTTGCTTCAGTTGCTTTCTTATCAGTTTCGGCTTGGCGTTTTGCTTCAGCTGCTTTCTTATCAGCTTCCGCTTGGCGTTTTGCTTCAGCTGCTTTTTTGTCTGCATCTATTTTTGAAGTATCAGTTGGTTTATTCGCCGTATTGGTTTGCTGGTTTTTAGCTTTCGCCTCACCCACTAACTCTGGTGGAATATTATCTGAACTTTCTTGCGCTGCTGTACGACGTGCATTAATTGCAGCGTACTCCGCTGCAGCTTTACGAGCCGCATCAGCTTCAGCTTGCTGCTGCATTGCTAAAAACTCCGCTGCACGTGCTTCTTGTTCTGCAACAGCTTTTTCACGTGAACGACGTTGTTCTTCTAGCAACCGCTTTTCTGTTTCAACATCAACCGCTAGAGGTTGTAGTTGTACCATTTGTCCTTCGGTTGCTTGTTTTGGTTTAGTTTGAGCTTTTGGCGATGTGGATGCGGGTGGTTGAACTTCAACCTGTTTTATTTCCTCATTTCCTTTTAGAAGTAATGCTGCCAATAAAACACCACCTCCCAGTAAAACAACACCACCCATCCAGCGTTGTTTGTTATTCATTGACATTCTTCCAAATACTCCCAAATCGCTTCTAAAGTATGAAACGAACCACAGGCCAAAATCAGCTGATTGTTATTTGTTTGCTCAAGCGCTGATTTAAAAGCCTCTTTGATATTGCCATATTGTTGTACTCTCTGACCTTGCAAGGCATCATTGAGTTGCTGAATTGATGCAGCACGCGGCACATTCAACTCAGCAATTTTCCAATGTAAAACAGTAGGTTTCAATAAATCGACTACTGATTTTATATCTTTATCTGCCAGCATTGAAAATACTGCGACAACTTCTGTGTACTGTTTATTGTATTCTAAGAAATTTCGCAATTGCTTTAACAAAAATTCAACACCATGTGGATTGTGTCCAGCATCAAAAATTACCGTTTTCCCTTCCACTTGACGCTGTTCAAAACGCCCTGCTAAACGTGCAGCTCGAATACCTTTTTCTAAAGCAAACTGAGAAATCTCAAGTCCGCTATTTAAAATGGCAGCAACCGCCCCTGCAATATTTTCAATAGCTAAATGACCTAAAGGAAGCTTTAAAGTGGTTCCTTCTGAGGCAAAGTACCAGTTTTTTCCATCATCGGCGAGTTTATAAAAATAATCACGATTAACGGTATATAAAATTGCTTGCGTACTTTCTACTTTATCTTGAATTGCTTGCGGTAAAAGCTGTTCGCCGGCAAAAACAACTGGAATTTGTGGACGAATAATGCCTGCTTTTTCAAAAGCAATTTTTTCGATAGTATCGCCTAACCAGTCAGTATGATCTAAGCCAATATTAGTAATAACTGCAACGTCGGGATCAATTACATTAACGACATCTAAACGCCCGCCCAAACCGACTTCGAGCACCCATACATCACATTGTTGTTGTTTAAAAATAACAAAAGCAGCCAAAGTGGTTGCTTCAAAAAAAGATAAGCTTAAATCACAATCGCGACGAGCCTGATCGACTTGAACAAAAGCATCAATCAGACTTTGATCATCGACTTCAACTCCACCTAATTTGACTCGCTCATTAAAGCGATAGATATGCGGTGACTGATATAGCCCAACTTTATAACCCTGTGCGTTTAATATCGCGGCCAGTGTGGTTGTAGTTGAGCCTTTACCATTCGTTCCGGCTACTGTAAAAACTTTAGCAGTAGGCTGAGTTACACCCAGCTTTTCTGCAACAGGAATTACACGTTCCAGACCAAGATCTATCCCTGTAACGTGAACATGGCTCCAATAATTGAGCCATGTATCTAAAGAGTCTATTGAAAGTGGAGCTTGTTGATTCAAGGTAAGTTCATCAATTTCGATACAAGTCGAGATACAGTATCACGTAAAGCATGACGATGAACAATCTGATCGATTACACCATGATCAAGCAAATATTCAGCACGTTGGAACGGTTCTTCTAGCGTTTCACGTACAGTTTGTTCAATTACACGTTTACCAGC
Source organism: Acinetobacter sp. WC-141 (assembly GCF_000313935.1). Taxonomy (GTDB): domain Bacteria; phylum Pseudomonadota; class Gammaproteobacteria; order Pseudomonadales; family Moraxellaceae; genus Acinetobacter. The sequence goes on from NZ_AMSS01000043.1 coordinate 197,233, forward strand.
AAAACCGATCATCGCTTTAGGTTCAGCAATATGAATATCACCCAACATTGCTAAAGAAGCAGTTACGCCGCCATACACCGGATGTGTTAACACCACGATATAAGGTAAGCCTGCATCTTTTAATCTTTGAATCGCAGCCGAAGTACGCGCCATTTGCATAAGTGACAACATGCCTTCTTGCATACGTGCGCCACCAGAAGCTGCGAAACAGATCAATGGTTGACGTTTTTCAATAGCAAGTTCAGCAGCCTGAACAAAACGGTCGCCTACTACAGTACCCATAGAGCCGCCCATAAAGTCGAACTCAAAAGCACAAGCAATCATATCTACGCCATTTAAATTACCTTGCATGGCGATTAAAGCTTCTGTTTCACCAGTTTTGCTTTGCGCTTCACGCATACGTTCTGGATATGGCTTGGTGTCGACAAACTTTAACGGATCTTTCGCGCTAAATTCTTGCCCTAATTCTGCTACGACATTGTCGAAGAACCAGTTCAAACGATCACGAGCTTTCATTCGTAAGTGTTCATCACACTGTGGACAAACATATGCATTGAAAGAGATTGCTGTACGTGTCACTAGAGCATGACATTCAGGGCATTCAATCGTTGGCTCAGTAAATGTTGCTTTGAGAATTTGTTGCTCATTTGCGACTTCAATACCTGGAACCGGACGTTTTGTCCATGGTGTCGAAGGGCTAAGAACTTTCCCTGATTTCACTTCTTGATTCATACTAACTCATCGAGCGCTGCTCGAAGCTCCTTGACTTTATTCACCGTCTGTTCAACAGCGTCATCCGCTGCCAACGTTGCAAAATTTTTAACGAAAGCACTACCTACAATCACCGCGTCAGCAACGCTACCCATTGCTTTTGCTGAAGCAGCATCACTGATACCAAAACCAACACCTACTGGAATATCAGTGGCATTTTTGATTTTTTGAATACGTGCAGCAGCTTCTGCCGTATCTAGTGTTGCGGCTCCCGTTACACCCTTGAGTGAAACATAGTAGATAAATCCACTTGCCTGATTTGCCACATGTTGAATGCGTTGGTCTGTAGAAGTTGGTGCGAGCAAGAAGATTTGATCCATGTCATGTTGCTTCAACACAGCACCAAACTCTTTTGACTCTTCTGGCGGTAAATCCACCAGTAATAAGCCATCTACACCACACTCTTTCGCATGAGAAACAAACTTCTCGTAACCAATCACTTCAACCGGATTCAGATAACCCATTAAAACAACAGGTGTATCCCGATCCTGTTCACGGAACTCCTTTACCATATTAAGCGCATCTAATGTGTTAGTCCCTGCTGCAAGCGCACGTTCAGCTGCAAGCGCAATTACTGGACCATCGGCCATTGGATCTGAAAATGGTAAACCAAGCTCAATGACATCTACTCCTGCCGCAACCATTTTATGCAGTAACGGAACTGTTACTTGCGGTTGTGGATCACCCGCCATGACATAAGATACAAGCGCTTTACGTTGTTGGGACTTAAGCTTTTCAAAACGGGTGGCAAGACGTGACATAGGGTTGTGCTTTCCTTGAATTATTTAAAATTGAGGAGTTGTTTGTAGAAATACAAGAACATCGCATTTTAACGCTATTTTTTGTCCATTGAACAGGTCTAACGTTATGGCGATATTCGATTGTATGATTCATACAACCCATGGCGTACATTTATCAATATTTTGAAACTTTTCTCAATGATCAAAGCTTCCTATTTTCGAGCCATTATTAGATCGTCATCTGAACAGAAAATCACCATAGAAAGGCTATTTTATTGCATTTTTATTTGTTAGCTGTAATTGTCTTTTTCTTGCTAATAGGGTTTGTCCTGTCAAATTTTTATGGGCACGTGCAAGTGCTGACTGGTCCGAATATCCCAATTGTTCAGCAATTAAAGTGAGGCTGGCATTTTGGTTAAGCAATATCTCACAGCGTCTCATACGCTCTGCATCTAAAATTAATTTAAATGAAGTGTTTAATGACTGTAGTTGGCGCTGCAAGCTTCGTACTGAAATATTCAACTCGATGGCAATATCTTCTATTTTAGGGGCTTGCTGCCTTTGCTTAAAATATTCATGAACGATCCAATGAATTTGCTGAACTAAATCTGTATGTATTTTACGCTGAGCTAACGCTTCTTCTGCCTGTTTCACCAAAAGTTGCATTAAGGTTGGGTCTGCATGCTGAGGGCGAATACTTAATCCCTCACTTGCAAAAGTTAATGCATAGTAAGGTTTTTCAAATGATAATTTGCATTGAAAGAAACGCTGATAGTGTACTAACGGACCACGTGCACGGTGCACGAACTCAACTTGATGCAAGAGAAAATCATGTAATGGGGCTATCTGTTTAGCAAGCTGTACCATCGCTGCCAAAGTCAATTCACAAAGTATGATATTGCTGTCATCAACCAAGGGCCAATACAAACGAATTTTAGAAGCATCTTGCTCAATTTGCATAGGCACCACTTGCTCACCGTCAATCACCAGACGATGAAACTTCATAATATATTCAAGAACCTCTGCAAAACTGCCACTTCGGGATGCCATATAACCCAACACTCCAAAATTGGCAGGTGTAATGCAAGTGGCCATTTCCAAAGCTAAATTGGAAACTTGTAGCTGAGATTCGGTTAGCTCTAAAAGCTCAAGAAAAAAAGTTAAAGATGATTGAGCATCAATAGACGAAGCTAAAATATTTTGAACTTGGCGGGCCTGAACATCCGTTAGATTTATTGCCTGCCAGTCCATTTCCCTTTCTTTTAAGTAAGTATTCCAAAGGTAAAAATATCCATTTGAAATCGTAAAATCCTGCATGGCGCATCCTTTTTTTACTGCCATCTTGTCGCAAACTGTATAAAAATTGGCAATAACTGTCAAAACAAAGCCGACCAGCCGCGACATACTAGTAAACAAGTTAGATGCGAGAAATAAAAATATGAACGCACATGTTTCTTATCAAGTCGAGCCAGTGGTTCGTAAAGATCTAGATTTTCACTTAAACGAAGCACCTCGCTTTTGGTTTAATAATGATCCTTTTTTGACTCGTATGTTTGATGCACTCAGCTTAACCTTTCCAGATGGAGAGCGTTATTTTATCGAATGTGTTCGTATGTTCCGAGACAAAATTGATGATCCAGAACTACAAAAACGAGTTATGGACTTTATTAAACAAGAAGCTCAACACGGTATTGCTCATGACAAAATGAATCAGCTCATGAAAGAGCAAGGTATGCCTGTTGACCAATTCACAACCACACTAAAAAGAATTTTTCGTTTTGAACTTACCAAACGCTCACCGCAATACAATATTGCGATGACGGCGGCGGCAGAACATTTAACTGCATTAATGGCAGAAACCTTTTATAGCAATAAAAAAACATTGGAAAATGCACATCCGTATGTCCGAGCGCTGTTTGCATGGCATGCCATTGAAGAGATGGAGCACCGAGATGTTGCTTTTGATGTCATGAAACAAGTAGGTGAAGTTCCTGAGTCGACTCGTCGTTTTGTATTAGTTCTTACGACGGTGCTGATGTTTGGTTTTACGCTCTATCGCACGAATATCATGTTGAAATGTGATGGCTTTAGTTCTAGAGAACGACTCTTAATGAACCTTAAAGGCTTACCTTGGTTCTTTGGCAAAAATGGCACTTTAACTGCCATGAAAAACCAATATTTAGATTGGTTTAAAAAAGATTTTCATCCAAGTCAACATCCGGTCATTCGTCAATATCCTGTTTGGATTGAAACACTCGAAAAGACAAATGACCCTATTGCAGCTGGTGAAGCATTTTGGCAAGCAGGTTTATAACCTGCTTGTTACCATTTTGCATAATGTTGTTCGAGTAAACCGTATTGTTCTTTGCAATTGATTATATCGGTTGGCTCATGCTCAATCGTCCCGCTAATTTTAGCTTGCCACTGATTGAACTGGCTTCCAATCATTCTTAAATTAATATTTTCGTATCGACACCAACCAATATGGACCTGTAGATTAAGTTTTTGATCTAGAGAGCTAATTTTCCAAAGCTCATCATTTACTTTTTCAAATAAAACATCAGTCAGTGGAAATAAAACTCCGTTAATCCATAAGCAGTTTTCATTACCAAAGCTTTCATTAACCCCTGAAGCTAAATTTAAACCAATACGCCGCCCTTGCTCATCCCAGAAATTACATGAAAGCCAGAACCAAGCCGTTTCAGGTCGCAAAAAGCCACAAGTATCATCTAGCGATGCAAAAGTCTTTTCATCAAATTGTACAACTTGGTTTTGTTTATTAATAAACATCCCCTCTACACCTAGCGTGGTCTGCTTTTGGGTATAGGTCCAACCGTTAATTCCTGTCGGTGTACATAAACTTAAGATATCGGTCCCAGCACAAAAAATACGAGCGCTGAGTTGAATCTCACCATATTTGGTCACTCGAATGTACCGCACGCCATTGGCATGCTGAATATCAAACTGATAAGGGGATTTAGAAAAATAGCTTTGATTAAACAATGGCTGTTCATCAAGATAGGTTTTATGCCCCAAAGGCTGAATTGCATTCCACTCAATGACCTGCTGGGTTTCATGATCATAAATATAGAAAAAACCATGCCCAACCCAGCCAATATCCGCAATTGCCAGACCAATACTATAGTGTTTATGTTGAATGCCGCAGAATTTAAATTTCTTATATTTTAATTGCTTACGCCAGCCTTTTAAGACCTTACCATAAGGGGTTTTATAAATATAATGTTGTACGTGAATGGTTGACGGTACAGATTCAAAACGCCCGTAACGAGGCTGTCCATTTTCTTGAATTAAATCCATTTACCCACTTCCATATGAATATTAGATTTCAAATGACCTATACCACGGTCAAATACGTATTTTCCCAAATCGTTGCAGCAAAATCGCCTTTTATTAAATGAATATAGCGCCCTGCTACACAATCTATCGCTAAGCAGTCATCAATATCAATGACCCGATCTGTGTGTGGTTTTTGCCACTGTTGATCTATAAATTGTTTACCTAATTGTTTAGCAACGACAGCATTTGGTGCAACTACAAACTCATAACGGTGAAGTTCACCGAATTCACGAGCATTATATCCACCCAGATTAATTAAATATAATTTTAAATCATCGGGTTTAGGTGCAGCATCTGTAAAATGAATTTGATAATTTTGCCCTTGAGAGCTAACACCAGAGAGTTTAGCCCAAGCATCAATATGTAATCCTTGAGTCTCGCCAAACCAAGCCTGTTTAAGTTGAGGATAAACTTCTTCCAAAGTATCCCCTACAGCCATGACTACATCATGAACTTCTGTATTAGCGCGTGCATGACGCCCACCTAACATCACCATAAACAAGCTTGGCATTATAGTTCTCTTACATCTCGACCATTTCTACGCCATCAATGCGTGCAACAGTCATTAAATCTTTATCACCACGGCCTGAAACAGTCGCAATAATAATCTGATCTTTAGACATTGTTGGTGCAAGCTTAGAAACGTATGCCATTGCGTGCGAGCTTTCAAGGGCAGGAATAATCCCTTCGATTTTGGTTAAATCACGGAAACCTTGCAGAGCTTCTGTATCATTAATCGGCACGTATTCTACGCGTTTCATATCTTTCAAGAAGCTATGTTCAGGACCAACACCCGGATAATCTAGGCCCGCTGAGATACTATGTGTCTCAATAATCTGACCTTGCTCATCACTCATCAAGTAAGTACGGTTACCGTGCAATACGCCCACATGGCCTGCATTTAACGGCGCGGAGTGCTTACCAGTTTCAATACCCAAACCAGCAGCTTCAACACCATACATTTTCACGTTGGTATCGTTTAAGAATGGATAGAACAAGCCCATTGCATTTGAACCGCCACCCACACATGCAACCAATGCATCTGGTAAGCGACCTGCTTGCTCTAAGATCTGTTTACGTGCTTCACGGCCAATAATCGACTGGAAGTCACGAACGAGTTGAGGATATGGATGTGGGCCTGCAACTGTACCAATTACATAGTACGTCGTATCAACGTTGGTTACCCAGTCACGCATCGCTTCGTTCATGGCATCTTTCAGCGTTTTAGAACCACTTTGTACAGGAACAACTGTGGCACCCAACAAACGCATACGATAAACGTTCATCGCTTGGCGCTTAACGTCTTCGGCACCCATATAAACAACACATTCAAGCCCTAAACGCGCTGCAATTGTTGCAGTTGCTACACCATGCTGCCCAGCACCAGTTTCGGCAATAATACGTTTTTTACCAGAAAGCTTTGCCAATAACGCCTGACCAATCGTGTTGTTTACCTTGTGCGAGCCTGTATGGTTCAAATCTTCACGTTTAAGATAAATTTGCGCACCACCTAACTCTTTTGACCATCGCTCAGCATAATAAAGTGGACTAGGACGACCTACATAGTAGGCGAGATCGCGGTCGAATTCTGCCAGAAACTGTTCATCATTTTTCATGCGAGAATAGAGATTTTCTAAATCTTCTAATGCCGCCATTAAAGTTTCTGACACAAAACGTCCGCCATGGATACCGAAATGCCCTGCAGCATCTGGGTACTGTGTATAGTCAATCACATTGTTTTGCTGATCCACGTTGGACTCCTTGCATAAATCGTTCAATGAGTTGTTGGTCTTTTATACCTTTTGCGGATTCTACGCCTCCGCTCACATCTACTGCAAAAGCACCGGTAGTATGAATAGCGTCAATGACATTGTCAGGGGTTAACCCGCCTGCCAAGATTAATGGAATATCAAGTTTTGGAAATTTAGACCAGTCAAACTGATGTCCTGTACCGCCTTTAAGCTCAGGATGCCACGCATCGAGCAATACAGCACTGGCTCCTGCCGCCTGATATTTTTGAATTTCAGCAATTACATCTAAATCAGGTTTAACCTGAATCGCTTTATACCAGCGACGTTTACAATGGCGAGCTATTTCCTGACATTGTTCTGGAGTTTCATCGCCATGTAGTTGTAATACATCTAGGGGAACACAATCAAGTACATCCTGAATTTCAGTGGCACTTGCATTAACAAACAAACCAACCATTTGTACATAAGGTGGAATTACTTTTGCTAATTCTTGGGCCTGTTCAACTGTTACATGTCTTGGGCTTGGCGGGAAAAAAACAAAACCGATCGCATCTGCTCCAGCAGCAACAACTGCCTGAACATCTTGAATGCGAGTAATTCCACAGATTTTTGCGCGTGTACGTTTTTGGTTTGAAGGGCTCATGATCTGCCTAAACTACAACCATTTCTTAAAATAAACGCCATTGTAATGCAATTTTTGTCCCTTGCGTAAAAGTTCTCTGGGAATTGGGCTAAATGACATTGTATGAAATAAATCGCCACTTTATACTGCGTAAAATTGGAAGCAAGTATAAGCAATTAATGCTTTAGGGAAGCTGGTGAAAGTCCGGCACTGCCCCCGCAACGGTAACACTGTAAAGCATATTTTTTAAGTCGATATCGACTTACACCACTGCAATGATGTGGGAAGGTGAATATGTCCATAAATTAAATATGGCGCTGAAGTCCGGAGACCTACTTGTTTCATCTATCTACCCGATCATTCACGTGGGGTGAATGTATGGAGCATGTTATGTCTAAGTCTTTTCAACCTACCCGTCTGGTAGGGGCTATCGCTATTGCGATGGGGTTTTCGCCTGTTATTTTTGCTGAAGATACAACGAACGCAACTCAACTTGATCCAATTGTAGTCACTGCCTCAAAAAGTGCTGAAAAAGCGAGTGAGGTTCCGGCACGTATTTCAGTGATTTCTAAAGAAGAAATTGAAAAAAACCCTACTTCAAATTTATCTAATATCTTACAAAAAGATGCATCTATTTATGTAAAACAAAATGGTGGTCTTGGGCAAGGTACTAATCTTTTGATTCGTGGTACAAATCCAAATCATGTACTGTTATTAAAAGATGGGGCACGTCTAAATACTCCAAATACCCTTTCCCCAATTTATCCTGAACTTTTAGATACAACTAATCTTGACCGCATTGAAATCTTAAAAGGTCCTGCATCAGTTCAATATGGTACTGATGCGATTGGTGGTGTGATCCAAATGATTACATCTACACCTGAAAGAAACTCTGCATTCGTTACAGGTATTTATGGTGAGGATAATACGTATAAGGCGATTATTGGAACAGATTTAGTCAGTGATGCAGGATTCTTTGCTCAGATTCGTGGGCAAAGTATGGAAAGTGATGGAACACATATTTTCAACACACAACCAGACAATTTAAAAGCTGCTTATGATCAAAAAGGTTATAGCGCAAAATTAGGTTATGACAATAAGAATAATTTAAATACAATTGTTGAAATTTCTCAAAATAAGGGCGCTAATAATTATTCAGACAATGGTGGCATAAGCAATACAGCTAAACGTGAGTTTGACAATCAGTTAGTCAGTACCAGAGTCGAATACAAACCGACATCTAATATCACTATCAATACAAGATATTCTAATTTTAAAGATACACAAGAGTATCGTGAATCATCACCTTATCATGCTGACACTAAACGCAATGAAGGTGATTTAAATGTTAAGTGGCAATTTACACAGGCACAAAATATCTTGGTTGGCGCAAGTATTGATAATACAGAATATCAAGATGCCTCTATTTTAAATGGAAAGCAAGATATTGATTCTACTGGCTATTATCTACAACACCAATATAAAACTGATAAAATCAGCACGCAATTAGGCGTACGCCTCGAAGATAATGAAAAATTTGGAACACATAATGTGGGGCAAGGAGCTGTTCGTTATTTTGTATTACCGTCAACCAGTATTTATGCAAATATCGGAACAGCTTTTAGAGCTCCTTCACTTACTGAATTGTATTATCACAGCGAAGCTGATTATGGTTCTGGTGGAATTTATCATACTTATGGGAATACCAATCTAAAACCAGAAGAAAGTACTTCATATGAAATTGGCTTAGACCATCAGTTTACTCCTGCATTAACAGCATATTTATCGGTATACAAAACAGACGTCAAAAATTTAATTGCATCAAGTTCTAGTTTTGATGCTGCAACTAACACAACGACAAGTACTTATGAAAATCTAAACAAAGCACGATTTTCTGGTGGAGAGGCTGGTTTTAAATGGAAACAAGATGATCTATTTTTATCGACTGAATATGCCTATGTAAAAACCGAAAATAAAGAAACTGGTTTAGAGATTGCTTATCGTCCTAAGCAAACACTCACCTTAACTACAGGTTTAGAAAATACTGTTTACGGTATCAGTGCTTCACTTATTGCCCGCTCTAACTCTAATGCTCAAAATAGTGCTAATCCACAAAAAGTCCCAGGCTATGCTACTGTCGATTTAAATGCTTACTGGAATATCAATCCAAACGTTAAAGTATTTACTAATATCGAAAATGTGGGTGATTCTGAATATAAAACGGTTTACAACTTTGGTAATTGGTATGTGAATGGTGGCCGCCAAGCTTCTGTTGGGGTCACTTTCCGTTATTAATTTTTCACTCTGATTATAAAAATATTTTCTTAACTCCAGTTTCGGGGTAATGTTCTGACCGACATTATCCCTTTTTTATGTTCAGGATATCCATTCATGGGACACCGTTTAAGCAAAATCTATACACGCACAGGCGACTCAGGCACAACAGGTTTAGGCGATGGTTCTCGTGTTGCCAAAGATGATTTACGAATTGCAGCACTTGGTGATGTCGATGAACTCAATGCCATTATTGGGGTACTTCGTGCTCAAATCACAGCCAGTCAAGTAACTAATAAAGCTGATTGGGACAAAAGTCTCAGTCTTGTTCAACACTGGCTTTTCGATTTAGGTGGCGAGGTTTGTATTCCAAACTACAATTTACTTGAGCCTGTTTGTATTGAATTTCTTGAAAAAGAAATTGACCGTATGAATGAAGACTTGCCGATGCTTAAAGAATTTATTCTCCCGTCTGGTTCTTTATCTTGCAGTTATGCCCATCAAGCCCGTGCCGTTTGCCGCCGCGCAGAACGATCACTGCTGTCGGTACAAACACGCGACCAAAATATTCAAACCACGGCGCTCCAACTTTTAAACCGCCTGTCTGACTGGTTGTTTGTCGCATCTCGTGCTTTACAACGTGCGGAAGGTGGACAAGAAGTACTTTGGCAAAAAAATATTAATGAGATCATTTAAAAATAGATTAGATTAAGAATGGTCTCTGCTCTTTTTGAAGAGACCATCATTGAAAATACTTGATAGAAGAAAATTATGCGCATTATTGGTCACCGTGGTGCACGCAAAGAAGCTCCTGAAAACACGTTAGGCGGTTTTCAGCACATAAAAGACTTAGGTATTCGTGGTGTCGAATTTGATATTCGTCAACTTCAAGATCAAGAATTAGTCGTTATTCATGATGACAACTTTTTACGTACAGCTGGAGTCGACCACATTGTTGAGCAATCTAATTTGGCTCAAGCGTTGTCATTTGATCATCGTCGAAACTGGCCTGACTGGCCAAATTCAGAACCAACACCTACCCTTACAGGCGTTTTAAAATTACTTGATAACTTTGAACATATTGAAGTTGAAGTGAAAGCTGTAAGAGACATGGCTTTAGCAGAAAAAATTGTTGAAAAGCTTGAGATTGAATTACAGGGTTATGAAAAAGTCGTCACTATCACAAGTTTTGATCTTCAAATTTTAACCGCCTTACGTGAGATAAATTCTCAATTTAAACGAGGCTTATTGGTTGAGCTTCCAGTGGGTGCAATCGCAATTGAACTCGCTCATCAATATGGTTGCTGTCATATTGGCTGGCACGATCAACTCGCAACAGATGAAATGATTCAACTTTCCCAGCAGGCCGACTTAAATATTAGTGTCTGGACAGTCAATGATGTAGAAAGGGCAAAAAGGCTCAAGGATTTAGATGTACAAGGGCTAATTACAGATATTCCAACCACGATGTTACAAGCCCTATAAATATAAAAAAGGTGGTAAATCCACCTTTTATTTCTTTTGTGCTTGAATGAGGCGTTGTCCACTCTGATCGAGCAGATATAAGGTATTACCTACTAACTGGAAGCGTTGAATACGTTGTAAAGCATCCACCAACTCTGCCTCTTGAGCCAAAGCACCATCACAGCTTAAATGTCCTGCATTTACCTGCATATCAAGTTTTTGCTGGCTGAAATCAAATGTATATCGACCAAAAACGCCGTTACAGCCCGTATGGCCTGATACTGTTTTGATCGCAGAATTTAGAGAAAGAGTCGGCCACTGTGTAAAAAATTTTGCTTTATGACCACTGATTTGAGTGATCTGCCAATCAATATCTTGAATGCCATCGGTACTCACTCGTTTTTTTACAACTGGAGGTTGAACATGATGAACTGTTTTTTTTGTTTGAACTTTTTTTGTATTTTGATCGGGTGCACTTTGACATGCGGCTAATACAAGACTGATTGTGACCAAGATACACTTCAATGATAATTTTCTTGCAATATCAATGCTGTTCTTTTTTTTCAATCGTTGTACGTTCATTAAACAACTTCTCCTACTTGAAAAACTCTGTGACATAGTTTAAATCTGTTACCGTTCTTTCAATACATCTGTACAATAATGTTAGTGATTCTCACTAAGCACGTGCTAATATGAGGGATAGAATAGCAATATATCTTGATGATTGGTTTTGCTATGTCGTTTTGTCTTTGTACCTTGTCTAACAAGGATTCTAGGAGCGCTGCCGGATATGACTTCCGCCCCACTCAAAGCCCCAATTAACTGGACCGCTAGCATTACCTTAATTGGTTTACCAATTCTTGCCGCAATCATAATCCCGATTTACGCGTATTATTATGATTTTAGTGTAAGCGCATGGGTAAGCTTATTTTTTCTTTTAGCTCTAAGTAGTATGGGGATTACTGCTGGTTATCACCGCCTGTGGGCTCACCGAGCTTACGAAGCGTCGTTACCGCTTAAAATTCTTTTAATGATCGGTGGAACGTTTGCCGTGCAAAATAGTATTTTGTTTTGGGCATCTGGTCACCGTACACACCATCGTCATGTTGATGATGTTGACGAAGATCCATATTCAATTGAGCGTGGTTTTTGGTATGCCCATATGGGTTGGATGATCCGCGATCATTCACCATCTGAGCCTGACTTTAAAAATGCACCTGACTTGCTCAATGATAAATTGGTTATGTTCCAGCATAAATACTACGGTTTACTCGTAGTTGCAGTTCACGTTGGAATTTTAGGTTTAATTGGTTGGGCAACTGGCGATTTATGGGGTGTAGTTCTCATAGGTGGTCTATTGCGTTTAATCATTAGCCATCAAGTGACTTTCTTCATTAACTCGCTTTGCCACATGTGGGGTAAACGTCCTTATACAGACGAAAACTCAGCACGTGATAATTTCTGGTTAGCTATCGCCACTTGGGGCGAGGGTTACCACAACTACCACCATATCTTCCAATACGATTATCGTAATGGGGTGAAATGGTGGCAATATGACCCAACAAAATGGTTGATTTGGTCTTGTTCTAAACTTGGTTTAGCTAAAAACTTACGTCGTATTCCAAGCTTTAATATTAAGAAAGCTGAACTGGCGATGAAGTTTAAATATGCCGAGCAAGATCTTGCTATTTATGGTCATGATGTAAATGCTGACATTAGTCAAATGAAGCAACGTATTGCACAAGAATACGAAGCATTTACTCATACTTTAAATGATTGGGCAAAACTTAAAGAACAAGAGTTACAAGTGAAAAAAGCAGCAATGGCTGAAAAGATTCATAGAATGGATCACAAGCTTAAAGTTGATTTTCAATTGCTTGAACACCGTCTAAGTCATCACCGCGAATGCTTAGAAACACTTATGCGTAGTGTTAAAAAGAATACTAATGTGGTATCAGACTAAAATAAATTCTGATCTAAAATAGCTCTTTCGGGAGCTATTTTTATGCCTGCTTTTTAACTATGGTATAGTGAAATCCGCTCTCTCTATTTTGCCAAGCCCATGCAATTTAATCCGCTCTACCCTTCACTTCCGTCTAAATTATTCCATGTTCAGCAGCCATCACCTTTGCGTGGTGCAAAAGCGGGACATTTTAATACCGCTTTGGCAGATGAACTGCGATGGTCAGAGGACGAAAAAAATGCATGGGTTGAAATTTGTAGCGGGCAGCGTACTTTCCCTGAATTCCCTTCTCTTGCTATGGTCTATGCTGGCCACCAATTCGGACAGTGGGCAGGACAACTTGGTGATGGACGCGGCTTACTTATCGCGCAAATACTGAATACAAAGGGCCAAACTATAGATTTACATCTAAAAGGTGCAGGCCCGACACCCTACTCAAGAATGGGAGATGGGCGCGCGGTATTGCGTTCTGTCGTCCGCGAATATTTAGCTGGGCATGCATTAAATGCCTTAGGCGTCGCTTCTAGTCACGCGGTAGGTTTTACGACCTCTACTCAAGGTGTACAGCGTGAAAAACTAGAGTTAGGCGCAATGCTACTCAGAACATCTGAATGTCATATCCGCTTAGGACATTTTGAATGGATTAATCAATACGCTCCAGAGTTACTGTCAGAGTTCACTCAAAAATGTATTGAATGGCATTATCCTGAATGTCTAGAAACTGAGAACCCTATTTTATCCTTTGCAAAGAAAGTAATAGAACGGACTGCAATCATGATTGCGAAATGGCAATTAGTTGGATTTGCTCATGGCGTAATGAATACCGATAACTTAAATATTACAGGTTCAACACTCGATTTCGGTCCATATGGTTTTATGGAACGCTTCCGCCCGAACTGGATCAATAACCACTCAGATTATCAAGGCCGTTATACTTATCAAAATCAGCCAAGCATAGGTCATTGGAATTTATGGACTTGGTTAAACAACTTAATTCCTCTCGCTGAACCTGAGCAAAAGGATCAGTTCAAAGAAGAGTTAGCGCGTTGCTTAGAACAATTTGAACCAACTTTTATTGAACATTACACAACTGGTTTATGTCAAAAAATGGGACTTCCCCATTTTCATAAAGACAGTCTTGATTGTAGTTTTGCGTTTTTAAGAATCTTACAAACTGAACAACTTGATTACACTCAGAGCTTTATCCGACTTCAAAATAAAGAATATAAAACTCTACGAGATGATTGCCTTGATATTCGACAGTTTGATGAGTTTCTTAGCCAATATCAAAGCATTCGTGAACATCAAGATACCGATGAACTTGATGCGAATATGGAAAAAGCAAATCCAGTTTATATTTTACGGAATCACATGGCTCAGCGGGCTATTGAAGCAGCGGAAAGAGATGATTTTAGCGAAGTGGACCGCTTGTTTAAGCTACTTGATCAGCCATATACAAGACAACCAGAGCTCGAACAACCACAAGATTTAGGTCCTTTACCAAGTGACGTACCAGACGTAGCAGTCAGTTGTTCTTCTTAATACTTTAAAGACTAAAACTCTCTTAAGTCGCTTAAGGGAGTTTCTTAAACATCAAAGAATAATATATGAAAATTAGACCTACCATTATTTGTACACTTCTTATAGTTCCACTCGGAATCGCTTTTTATAAATATGAAAAATATTTACCGACTTTTACGCCAAGCCATCAAGCACTTTCAAATAAAGAGATCTTAGAACTTATCAAGACAAAGCCCATCACTTCAATTGAAGTGTTCAAAAGTCAACGCCTACTTCTGCTCAAGAGTAATCAGGACGTGATTCGCCGTTATCCTCTCCGTCTTGGCTTTAATCCTAACGGACATAAACACTTTGAAAATGATGGGAAAACACCTGAGGGGATTTATTCTATAGATTGGCGCAATTCACAAAGTACGTACTATAAATCTTTGCATATTTCCTATCCCGATACGAAAGATATTGCTTATGCCAAGCAACATAATCAACCAACGGGTGGAGATATCATGATTCACGGATCAGTTCCAAAATCCTTCTTATCTATGCCTTTTAGCTCGACGTATATGCCCCATAAGGATTGGACATTAGGATGTATCGCGGTTAGAAATGTAGATATAGACGAGATTTGGCAATTAGTACCCGATCATACAAAGATTATAATTTATCCATAAAATCTTTAAAACTATCCACATTTTCTGTGGATAACATTGTGGTTATCCACAGAATAACTTTTGCTAGTGTTTTACTCTTCAGGATATTCGAAGCGGTAACCTACACCATAAACAGCTTGAATCCATTCATGACGGTTACCAGTTTCAGCTGCTTCACTAATTTTTCGGCGCAAGTTTTTGATATGACTGTCAATTACACGATCGGCAACGTCAAAACTATCTGGATTAATATGATCCAATAATTGTGCACGTGAATATACTTGCCCTACATGCTCTAAAAATAGCTCAAGTAAGCGAAATTCAGTAGGTGTTAAACTCAACGATTTTTGTTGATACCAAATTCTTTGCTGTGCTTTATCAATTCGGAAAGAATCATTTTGTTCAGGCTCTGCCTTACGCTCTAAACGGCGCAGAACAGCTTGTACGCGAGCCACCAACTCTTTTGGGCTAAATGGTTTACATACGTAATCATCAGCGCCCATATTCAGACCTAATACACGGTCAATTTCCTCTGTACGGGCAGTGACCATAATAATCGGTAAATCTGACTGTTCACGAACTTTACGGCAAATGGTCAAACCATCCATTCTTGGAACCATTAAGTCCAGAACCATTAAATTCGGTTTACGTTGCTGGAAACTCGCATAGGCATCTTGACCATCATGAAACATACTTACTTCAAAACCGGCAGCTTCAAGATAATCACGCACTAAATGCGCTAATTCGACTTCATCTTCAACCAACATCACATGTTTCATGAGATATTTTTCCTTTTATATTTAACTCTGCTTTTTAAAAGTAAGTACACAACGTAAACCACCTAATGGTGAATGTTCAAAACTGAGTGTACCACCAAGCGCCTGCGCAATTTTACAAGACAAAGCCAAGCCTAGCCCTGTTCCACCAGTACTACGCGTACGCGAATCATCTACGCGATAGAAACGTTCACCTAAACGAGACAACTGCTCATCGTTTAAACCAAATGGGCTGTCATCGACACACAAAGTCCACTCCTGCGGAGTTTGAGCTGTATGAATATGAATTTTGCCACCTGTTTCTGTGTAACGAATACTATTACTAATTAAATTAACAATAATCTGTTTAAAGCGATCACGGTCTAACAATAACGGAGAACTTGTTCCTTCAACTTGAATTTCGAGACCAGCCTGCTCAAGTTTCGGTTTAAAGTTTTCAACTTCTTGTAATACCACTTCCCACGGGTTTACAGAACTCAAATAACACTTAAGCTGCTGAGCATCTGCCTGCGCCAAGTCTGCAAGGTCTTGTGTTAATTTTTTCAAGCTTGAAACCTGACGCATCATTGCATCTAGATGTTCAGGAGTCGCTTTTCGAATCCCGTCTTGCATCGCTTCAATTTGTGCTTGTAATACAGCCAGCGGCGTTTTTAACTCATGAGAAGTATCTGCCACCCATTGACGTCGCGACTCTTCATGCTGGTGTAAAATTTCTGCCAAATGGTTCAATTGAGTTGATAAATCGCCCAACTCATCATTTCGCTTAATAACAACTTGATGTTGATAATTTCCTTTCGTTAATTCATTTGTCGCATTTAATAAACGCTGAATCGGTTTCTTAAAATAAGTCGCCATCAATAGCGCAGCAACTAAACTTGAAAGTAAGGTTAAAGCATAAATTAAGAGTAAATAGCGCTTTTGATTACTAAAGAAATTAATACTCAAAGCATCTTCTTTATCTAAGACGGGTTTTAAGCCTAAATATCCTACAACTTGATTGTTTAAGGTAATCGGGCGAAATGACATCTGATCTGAAGAAGGCGGTTCACCCACCACAAACTGGTGCCGTGCATCATATAAAGATAAACGGGAGCTCAAACCCAAACGGTCAGGCAAGGCAATAAAACGCTTCTTACCATTTTGGGTTTCAATATCTTTTAAGCTCCCTTTTTTTGATTTATTTTTATCATCACTTGGACGAAACTGGTTTGCACTTAAAGGGAATCTTAATCCTTCAAAGGGTTGATATTGAGAAGGTAAATTTTGTTCGAGTGTTCTTAACTCTTCATCACTAAAAATAGTATTTTTATTTGTCGATGCAACTTGAGGTGAAAGATTAATAAGAGCATGTTCATCGAAAGAATGCTGCTGTATAGCAATATCATATTGGCGACGAAGCCACCACTGTGAGAGGCGGTCATAGTCATCGGGAGCCGCATTCCCTTCAATTTGTAAAATCTGTGCTTGAATCGCATTCCCCCAATCATGGTACACCCTATAAACATCGCCCAGATTGGTAATGAGACGGTCGAGCTTCTGCATTTCAACGTCGGCCACATATTTGGCAAAGTTCTTTTGCATGGTCCAGTGCAAAACGCTCAAGCTTGCAGTCGCAATAAGCAATGTGGTGAGCAAGACTGTTAAAAATAACCGCAATGCAATGGGAACACGTAGAACGTTCAAAAGCACTCTCTCATTTTTACGCTATATTTGGCATTGTAACCAACAACGAAAAGAAAAACTCTCCATTGTTTCTACATCTTTATTATCTAATCTTTAAGCCATCAGTAAACACAACATTAAAGGGCTTTAAATATGAAAATGACGGCAAAACTTGCATTATTCAGTGCGGCAATTGTAACAATGGGAAGTTTAGCGGCGTGTCAATCGACGACTCAACCGCCAAAGCCAGAGCGTGGCATGATGCAAGATGGCCCACGTGAAGGCCACCACCGTATGAAACATCGTGAGTTCACACCAGAACAAAAAGCAGCATGGGAACAGCACCGTGCAGAACGTCAAGCTCGCTTTGAACAAATCCAAAAAGCATGCGATGGCAAGGCCAATGGACAAGCAGTAAATGTTCAAGTTGGAGATAAGACACTTGAAGGTACTTGTAACCTTCGTTTTGAGCCAAAGCGCCCTCAACCACCAGTTAATGCCCCTGCTCCAGCATCAGCTCAAGCAAAATAATTCTAAAAATCGTGAAACAAAAGGCGCCTATAGGCGCCTTTTGTTTATACATAACTATTTACGATTTTGACTATTTGTATCATATAAACATAACCAAAAGTGTTTACACTCAAAGCACTTAGCTAGTTTAAGCATTTTTTTCTTGACTTTGCAGTCACAAAGTAAAGGTCCTGAGGTGCTTGTGCAGTTATGCAAGTTGTTGCACGATGTAATAGTCCAAGGTGCCTCATGGCACATTCTCATAGATTAAGATTATAACTCTGGTTTCACCAGTATTGAGGAACCCGATATGCCACAATACAAAGCGCCCTTACGTGATATGCAATTCGTTTTGCATGAATTATTAAATGCTGAAGAACACTATGCAAAATTACCTGATTTCCAAGGTAACGTAAGCCGTGAATTGGTTGATCAATATTTAGAAGCTGCGGCAGACTTTTGTGAAAATGAACTTTCTCCTTTAAACCAAGTTGGCGACCGTGAAGGTTGTACTTGGAATGATGGCGTAGTTACCACTCCAACAGGCTTTAAAGAAGCTTATCAAAAATATATTGAACTCGGCTTTCCGTCTTTATCAGCAGAAGAACAATACGGTGGCCAGGCTTTACCTAACTCTTTAGGCATTGCAATTTCTGAAATGGTAGGTAGCTCTAACTGGGCATGGGGTATGTACCCTGGCTTATCTCACGGAGCTGTACGTACATTAGAACATCATGGTTCTGATGAACAGAAAAATACTTATTTACCAAACCTTGTTTCAGGTGTTTGGACAGGTACGATGTGCTTAACTGAATCTCATGCAGGTTCAGATTTAGGTATTATTCGTTCTAAAGCAGAACCAAATGCTGATGGTAGCTATTCAATCTCTGGCGAGAAAATCTTTATCTCTGCTGGTGAACATGATATGGCTGAAAACATCATCCACATCGTTCTTGCTCGTTTACCAGGTGCACCAAAAGGCACTAAAGGTATTTCGTTATTCATCGTTCCTAAGTTCAACGTCAATGCAGACGGAACACTAGGCGAGCGTAATGCAGTACGTTGTGGTTCAATCGAACATAAAATGGGTATTCATGGTAACGCAACTTGTGTCATTAACTTTGACCAAGCTAAAGGTTACTTGATTGGACCTGAGAACCGTGGTTTGAACTGTATGTTCACCTTCATGAACACAGCACGTATTGGTACTGCTGTTCAAGGTTTAGCAGCGTCAGAATCATCTTTCCAAGGTGCGTTGACTTACGCAAAAGAACGTTTGGCAATGCGTTCACTTTCTGGTCCTAAAGCTCCAGAAAAAGAAGCAGATCCAATCATTGTTCACCCAGCTGTACGTAACATGCTTTTAACTCAAAAAGCGTTTGCTGAAGGCGGTCGTGCACTTGTTTACTTACTTGCTCAATACGCTGACATCGTTGAAAAAGGCGAAACAGAAGAAGAGCGTAAGTTTGCTGACAACATCTTGTCTTTATTGACTCCAATTGCAAAAGCATTCTTAACTGAAACAGGTTCTGAATCTGCTAAGCATGGTGTTCAAGTCTTCGGTGGCCATGGCTTTATTTCTGAGCATGGCATGGAACAAATCGTACGTGATACACGTATTGCTTGCTTGTATGAAGGTACAACCGAAATTCAAGCACTCGATTTGTTAGGTCGTAAAGTATTGCAAACTCAAGGTGCAATGCTAAAAGACTTCACAAAAATGATTCACAAATTTGTTGAAGCAAATAAAGACAACGCTGCCATGAAAGAATTTGTTGAGCCGCTTGCTGCTCTTAACAAAGAATGGGGCGATCTGACCATGCAAATTGGTATGCGTGCAATGCAAAACCCAGATGAAGTAGGTGCTGCTGCTGTAGATTACCTCTACTTCTCAGGTTACATTACTTTAGCGTACCTATGGGCTCGTATGGCACTTGTTGCACAAGAGAAGTTGGCAGCAGGTACTAGCGATGTTGACTTCTACAACGCAAAAGTCACTACAGCTCGATTCTACTTCAAAAAAATCTTGCCACGTGTTCGCTCACATGTTGATGTGATTGCAGGTGGTCTAGACCCATTGATGTCATTAGATGCTGAACATTTCGCTTTCTAACCATAGTTAGTTGCGATATGCAATGTTAAAAAACAAAAAAGGACTGCTCAGTTTTGACGGTCCTTTTTTTATAAAATCAATGATAAATTTACACTTTAAATTCCATATCCATTTCGTTTTACAGGATATCTAGCACAGGCCAATGTGCACAAAAAAGGTGAACGATTATGCCAATTTACAATGCTCCTTTAGCTGATATGAAATTCATCTTAAATGATGTATTTAAAGCAGAACAATTTTGGCAATCTAATGAGAAACTCGCTCATGTAGATGCTGCAACAGCTGAAGCAATTTTAGAAGAAATGGCTAAATTTGCTCAGAACGTGACTCATCCGTTAAACCGTACCGGTGATGAAGAAGGCGCTCGCTATGAAAACGGCGAGGTGTTCACACCAGCTGGTTTTAAAGATGCATTCCGTCAATATGCAGAAGGTGGTTGGATTGGCTTAGGTGCCGATGAAGAATGGGGCGGTCAAGGCATGCCAAAAATGCTCACCGTTCTTTCTGATGAAATGTTATTTGCAACTAACCCATCATTTATGCTCTACCCGCTTCTTTCGGTGGGTGCAGGCATGGCTTTAAGCAGCTATGCATCTCAAGAACAAAAAGAAACTTATTTACCTAAGATTTATTCAGGTGAATGGTCAGGCACGATGTGCTTAACCGAACCACATGCAGGTACTGATTTAGGTATTATTAAAACTAAAGCAGAACCTAATGAAGACGGTACTTATAATATTACGGGTACTAAAATCTTTATTACTGGCGGTGACAACGATTTAGCAGAAAACATCATTCACTTGGTACTTGCTAAAACGCCTGATGCCCCTGCGGGTTCACGTGGTATCTCGCTATTTATCGTACCAAAATATTTAGTAAATGAAGATGGTTCATTAGGTGAACGTAACCTCGTTGGTCCAGGTTCTATCGAACATAAAATGGGGATCAAAGCGTCTGCAACTTGTGTGATGAACTTTGATGGGGCTAAAGGTTACCTCGTTGGTAAAGAAAACGAAGGTCTTGCTGCCATGTTTGTCATGATGAACTACGAACGTTTATCTATGGGTATCCAAGGTTTAGGTGCATCTGAATTTGCATATCAAAATGCAGCACAATATGCGACTGACCGCTTACAAGGTCGTAGTGCAGCTGGTGTTCAATCACCAAACAAACCTGCTGACAGCATTTTAGTACATGGCGACGTGCGTCGTATGTTGTTAAACGTACGTGCAAACAATGAAGCATCGCGTGCATTTGCAGTCTATGTAGGTCAACAGCTCGATATTACTAAATTCTCAACTGATGCCGAAGCTGTGAAAAAAGCTAATAATCGCGTTGCGCTTTTAACACCGATTGCTAAAGCTTACCTTACAGATACAGCATTCCAAGCAACTTTAGATGCTCAGATGGTGTTTGGTGGTCACGGTTATATCCGTGAATGGGGTATGGAGCAATGTATCCGTGATCTTCGTATTGCTCAAATCTACGAAGGAACAAATGGCGTTCAGTCTCAAGATTTAATTGGTCGTAAAACCATTAAATGTGGCGGTGCGTTCATTGCTGAATACATCACTGAAATTCGTGACTTTGCAAATGATCTAGACACCGATTTGAACTTTATTAAAGATGCAACTTTAGATGCTGCAACTGAAATTGAAGCAATCACTCAGTTTATTATTGAACAAGCTGCTGAAAACGTAGACTTCCCGAATGCTGCGGCAGTCGATTATCTACATGCAGTCGGCTTACTCAGCTTTGCATATATGTTTGCTAAAATCGCAGCGGCAGCAAAAGATAAATCTGGTGATTTCTACCAGAACAAACTTGCTTTAGCTCAATACTTTGTTGAACGTATCTTGCCGGATATTGATGCGCGTATTGCTAAAATTAAGGCGGGTTCTGACTTAATTATGGGCTTTAGTGAAGATTACTTCACGAACCAAGCTTAATATTTAAAATTAAAAAAAAGCGCCTGAATATTCAGGCGCTTTTTTATTTTGTATTTACTATTTCCATTGGCATGAAATTTGTTTAATTTCTAAACATTACAAAGCAAACAAAAGATATTACTATGCCTGATCCTAAAAAATATGAGCGAATACTTGACCGTTTTGGTCATTACGCCGTAGAAGCCTTTCACTATTTAGCCTTGTTTATTATTGGATGTATGGTGGCTTGGTCGGCAGCCAATACTGTTTTTGAAATTTTGACCGTCAAAAAGTATGCTTCGATTGATGATATTTTATTATTATTTATATATTTAGAACTTGGGGCAATGGTTGGAATTTACTTTAAAACCAATCATATGCCAGTACGCTTTCTTATTTATGTCGCAATTACAGCATTAACCCGCCTACTCATTTCAGATATTCAACATGACCATAAAGCAGATATGGACCAAGTCATTATTACCGGCTCAAT
The DNA here is from genome assembly GCF_000313935.1 of Acinetobacter sp. WC-141. Classification (GTDB taxonomy): domain Bacteria; phylum Pseudomonadota; class Gammaproteobacteria; order Pseudomonadales; family Moraxellaceae; genus Acinetobacter. The sequence goes on from NZ_AMSS01000043.1 coordinate 219,825, forward strand.
TCTTATTTTAGCTCTTTCTATATTGGTGGTCCGTTTTGCATCTTGGAATTATCCTTCAGTGATGAAAGAAAAACATGCAAAAACACCAACAACGTTAAAGCCACCACAACCTCAAGATGATGAGTTAGCATAAAAAAGGCCTCAATATTGAGGCCTTTTTTATTTTATATTTAACGAACTCGATAAATGTTGTGTCTTGAATCAACTAACAAATATTGATTAGGGGTTTTAACCCAATGGTATCCACGTGGGGGCGCATATAAACGATGCGCTCTCCAATCCGAAACATAATAGCGGCTATTGCGATATTCAGCAGGGATACGTTCACCGCGTTTAAATGCTACATATCGACCATAGTGCTTACCGCGATCGGCATTTGACCACTGTGGAGCGCGATGATCATTTCGGTAGTCATGACGGCGGTCATCACGATGCTCATATCGATCATAGTTTTTACCATGATTATTGTCCCAACGATGACTTGTATCGGCCATCGCAGTAGCTGACATACCCAACATTAATGTTGAAAGTACTAAAATGATTGGCTTTTTCATACCCTATTTCCTTTTATCTTGATCTGAAGCTAGATTAAAAGAGAGTCAAGGAGAAACCATGAATAAAACAGCTTTGATTGATATTGTTTGTAATGACTATAAAGAAAATATGAAGAATCTGTATCTGTGCTACCATTACCATTTTTCAAACTAGGTCAATTGCTGTGTCTGAAATCAGTTTTGAACGTCTTCATCAATTTTTTTGCAAAGTTCCAACCGTACAAGAAGCCCGTATCATGGCTCATGGAGCAGACGGCGAACATGCTTGGTGGTTTAAGTTCAGTATTGATGTAGAACATCCGCTAGCATGGCAAACAGTTCAAGAATTAGGACATGTTTTAAACTATCTCTCGACGAATGAACGTCTACCGACTTTATTCTTCCCTGTTTCACCGCCGCCTTACATGAACGGTGAAGCAAAAGACTTTTTATCGTGGATTATTCAGTGTAACCATCCTGAATTTAACCCAGATGTGGTCTGTGACTGGCTTGAGGCACGCTTACCAAATCCTGTCAATGATGAGTCGCAGTGGAAAATTAAGACTGATTTGAGTGAATTGGAAAAGTTAGATGATAAGACTTTGGATCAGTTGATTCCTCCAGCGCCTTAATATATTCAAAGTTTTATTCTCTTTTTTAATTAGCACGACGGAGTCTTACCGCTTTAAGTTCTAGTTGTAGTAGCCAATTCGTTACTTTGGTTTCGCCCAAAGTAACCAAAAGCATTTGTCATCCACAAAACCTGAGGTACGAATAGCAAAGATTAATAATCTTTGCTATTCGTACCGCAAGGCGAAAGCTATGCTTGAGTTTGAACTACGCACTTTGTTTGTCTTGCGCTCGAAGCAAACGATGTTTGCTTTCCCTCGCTCAGGTTATGGATGACTCTAGGCACAAACCATTTTTGGAAAACTCCAAAGATGGTCATTAGAAAGTCGACAGCCCTGACCATTCCATAAAACGATAAATCCAATACTTCACTTTAGACTCATCTGCATATTTCGCGTAATCCAGACTCATCTGCTTACCTTGTAAATTTGACCATGAAGTATTGAAGTAATCTTGTGCATCTTTAAAGACTTGATCTTGAACTTTGCCTATAACCAACATATCTGTTTCAAGGTTATAATTTTTTAAATTACGGGCTGTAAAATTAGCAGATCCCACAATTAACTCAGCTTGTTGGGCGTTATATTTCAATATCATTTTGCTATGGTTCTGCTCGCCATGTGTGTCACACCAACGAATTGGAATGCCTGCCGCGTGTAGCTCCGAGGCAACTTGACGGTTTGGAATACCATTCTTTTGTCGACCAAAAGCATCTTTATTAGGATCAAGTAGAACTCGGACAATCACACCTCTTTGTTGAGCACTTTTTAGAGCTTCAATAATCTTGCGTTCAGATAAATAGAACATACTTAAATCAAGATGCTCTTTAGGCTTAGCTGAGTTAATCAATTTCAATACAGATTGATAAATCGCCCCTTCAGTTAACACTTGAACTTGAGGTTTAGTTACGTCTTTTTCAAAGTCACCTAAAATGAGCGATGGAGAACTACTACCTGACATTCGCGCAACCGCAGCTTCAGATTGTAAAACATCTGCTGCTGTAGCTCCCGTTACCACCAAAGCAACATTTGAGTGTCTAGAACTACCATCATGCGGATTTGCTGAAGTCACCAGTGACTTCCAACCAGCATCGGTATCGACGACTACAGTTTTACGGTGATTCGCCTTAAAGTTAAATAAGTTCAAATAACTGCGCAGTGTAATTTTTTCATCACCGAATGGATTGGGTAGCCAGCCTTTTTCAGGGTTATTTCCAACATTCTGACAGCAGATGTACCATAATCCTGACCAGAATGGATTAGAAGCACGTAAAGGAGCTAAATTGGTTTCAATCACATCAACACCCGCTTGACGTAACTGACGGTAGTGTTCAGGGCTTAGGCCACCGTAAACAGAGTTAATCGGGTCAGTAATCATCACAATCTGAATTTGGCGGTTTTGTCTTTTTTTACTTACTAATGCATCGGTTAACTCTTGCATTAATAGTCTTTGCTTCAGTTTTGAGTCACCCACTTCTGAATTAAACAAGAACATATCCACTACTATCGTGGTTTTTGCCTCATCAATCATTTTCAAGATTTCATCAAAAATGTGCTGATCGACCTGTTGTTGCCCTTTCGCATCTAGGTAGGTTTTATCAGCTAAAAATTTGACATCGGCATGTCTAAGCTTGCCACTAAAGTTAATCCCTTGTGGCAATGGTTTTACTGTGTGGTAAATTGCCGATGCAAGATATGCAATAGCAACAACGCAAAGTAATACCGCCATATAACGACGCCCTGACCAATTTATTTTTTGATGAATTCGTTGAAAAATACGCATAAAAAAGACCTAACTTGATGCTTTCAAATTAGGTCTTTTAGATTGATTTTTCAAGTTTAGTTTCGTGTTAAAGCCTTAAAAGGTAAAATCAACACCGACTGTAAAATTACGTCCAACTTGCGGAATATTTGATAAGAACGAAGCATGTTGATAAACCGTGTCATCTAACAAGTTGTTGGCTTTCATATAAACACGGTAATCTGTTTTTGCACCATATTGCCCAGAATATGCCACCCCAAGGTTGAGCATGTTGTACCCTTCGGTTTCGGTCTCGTAGGCCGCGATTTTATCTTGGTTAAAGACATGATAATACTCGGCAGAACCACTAAAGCCATCACCAAAATCTGCGTCGACTTTAGTCCCTAAACGTCCTGCTGGAATACGCGGAGCATTACCTTCTGCATCAATTTTACCGCGCACATAATCACCAAAAGCACTGATCTTGTACATTGGGGTAATTTGATAACCAATTTCACCCTCTGCACCATAGAAACGAGCTTTATCTTGAGTGTATTGAACTAAACGGAAGTCTTTATAACGGTCAAGGGTTTGTGCATAGATGTAGTCATCAAACCAGTTATGGTAAACATGCAGGTGATAATCAAGTTTGTTATTATCAAAATGCAAACCTAACTCAACATTATTGGATTTTTCCTTACTGAGTTGATCATTTCCTAACTCATAAGTATTCGTCGCAAAGTGCCCACCATTTGCATATAACTCTTGAGCTAAAGGTAAGCGTTCCTGATGTGAAGCGACAAAAGAAAGTTTATAGTTCGGTGCAAACTCCCAGTTCGCAGCACCTGCATAGGAAAATGCCGACCCATCAAAATCTTGTTTAGAGTTATCGTCTACATCAACTTCTTGCTGATCTGCACGTGCAGAAAGCTCAAAATGTACGTCTTTCCATTGTTTATGTTCTAAAGCAAATACGCTCCACTTTTTGGTAGTGGTCGGTGCCATAAAGGCTTCTTCGCCAGTTAAATTCAGTTTTTGCTGACCTAACTGTGCACCAATGACCCCTTCCCAACTTGCAATCGGGTTATGTACTAACTCAACACGCCCGTCATAGCCTTTGTTTTGGAATCGGGTTGCAATTGCTCCTTCTTCAATTTCATCGTGCTGATAGTCAGTATAGCTCGCCTGAGCACGTAACTTTTGGAAGCCTGCAAATGGATCATTTAACTCAGTTTTAAAATCATAACGCTCAGATTTTAAGTCAATCCACGGGCCGCCATGTTCGTGATCGTGAGCTTCTTCATCACTGTGACCTTCGTGATCATGGTCATGATCGCCACAATCTAAATGTAGTCTTCCGCCTAGATGAGCACTACAACTTTCATATTCATGGCTATGACCTGGTAAGCCATATTGGTCTCGGCGGTTGCTATAAGAGATACCCGTATAACCACGGTCATAAATCCAAGATAACCCGACGTTAACAGAGTCACCCTGAGCAAAAGTATTGTCTACACGGCGCTCTTTTTCACCTTCATGAATATAATTTGGCGCAATGTAGTTATTCGCATCGCGTGTTAACCCCTCAACACGTAAAGCCACTTGGCTACCCAATCCTACAGTTACGCCCGCGCTCGCTAGTTTTTCATCACTTCCAGTGTTGTAACGTAAGCCAACTTGTCCTTCATAACCGTTTTCAGGCATTTGCGTAGGGATCTTGTTATCAATAACGTTGACTAAACCACCGACAGTTCCTGCACCGAACAGTAAAGTAGAAGGGCCTCGAATCACTTCCACTTGTTTTGCAAGTACAGGATCTACAGTTACCGCATGGTCAGGCGACAAAGTCGAAACATCAATATTTTCTGATGAATTCTGAAGAACTTTAACGCGTGGCCCATCTTGTCCACGGATCACTGGTCGACTCGAGCCTGCCCCAAACTGATTAGCGTAAATTCCTACTTCACTACTGAGCGCATCCCCAATAGTGGCGGCCCCTTGCGATAAATGCTTTTGATCAACAACAGTATCTGCAACTGCAAAATCTTGTGAAGTTTGCTCAAGTGGATGAGCCTTAATTCGAATGGTTTCTAACTTTTCAACATTTTCACTTTCTGCTGCAAACGAAGGAACGGATATGACAGCTAAAATGGATAAGGTCAAAATATTTTTATAAAACTGCATTGGATGTGTCCCGGATCACGATATGTTTTATTTTGTTATATTATAACATTCCAGTTGTATTGCAATAAAAAACATTTCTAATTAGACGATTCGTTAGACTGATCACCTAAATGATGTGAGTAATTTTTGATTTCTAATGCCTTTTACGATCTCTCATGCCGTTATAGCTCCACCTCTGTCCAAGCTTAGCAAAAACGCTTTACCGATTGCTGCGTTAGCAATTGGGAGTATGACACCCGATCTTTACCGCTTATTTACAGTTCAGTCCAGCATGCTGACGCACCAATGGAAAGGTCTGATTTATCCCAACCTTGCACTAGGCCTCGTTTTTTGTGCATTTTGGTATTTTCTTTACCGCCCAGTGGTTTACCGTTTTTTTGGTGTGCAACATGATCTTGGCCTCAACTCTTTAAAACGTATTTTTATATTTTTTATTGGAGTTATATTTGCACTCATTGTCGGTATCGCGACTCATCTGATTTGGGATGGTTTAACACATTCAGACTTTCGAACGTTTGTATTTAAAGATGTATTAGCGACAACTATTCATCTTTTTGGTCATCCCTACCCTTTGCATCGTCTTTTACAACTTGGCACCTCTGCTCTTGCCTTACCTTTTCTTGGTTGGATGTGTATTCACTATTACCAGCGCTACAAACAACACTGGAAAGTAAGTAAAAAAATTAAAATTTTCGCGTGGTCTCTGTTTATTCTATCTACAGTCTTAGGCTTATTTTCATTTTGGGATTATGCGCGCTACATACCCCATGAAGTTTGGCATGCTGATACCTATTATTTTACAGGGCGTTCTATTAATGAGTTTATGCAAGGTTGGTTAAGTACCTTTAGCTTAGGATGCTTATTATTCTTGTTTTTAGATCGGCAACAAAGAATGGGATAAATTGGAAAACTTGCTGCCAAATTGCTCATTTTCAGCTTAATTTCCGCGGTTTTTTGATCTAGTTCTTGTGGCAAACCATGCAACAAGGCATAATCGAAAACTTATTTTTTTTGACGGTGCGCGGTTTACGCATCCGTCTTTTCAGCCAATATAGTTTGGATATTTTTCATCATGATGCGAACTCATTACTGTGGCTCTTTAACTGAAGCCCAAATCGACCAAACCGTTACACTATGCGGTTGGGTACATCGTCGCCGTGACCATGGCGGTGTTATTTTCCTTGATATGCGTGACCGTGATGGTCTCGTTCAAGTGGTTATTGACCCAGATACTCCAGAAGCATTTGCAACAGCAGATAAAGCACGCTCTGAATATGTATTAAAAATTACAGGTCGTGTTCGTCGCCGTTATGAAGGTACTGAAAATGCCAACATGGTGAGTGGTCAAATTGAAGTTTTAGGTAAAGATATCGAAGTTCTTGCCGCTTCAGAAACACCTCCATTCCCGTTAAATGATGAAAATACCAATATTTCTGAAGAAATTCGTTTGAAATATCGTTTCTTAGATATTCGTCGTCCTGAAATGTTGGATCGTTTACGCTTCCGTTCTAAATTGACCAACCTTATTCGTAATTATTTCGAAGAGAATGGTTTCTTAGACGTTGAAACACCTATTTTGACACGTGCAACACCTGAAGGTGCGCGTGACTATTTAGTACCAAGTCGTGTACAAAATGGTAGTTTCTATGCACTTCCGCAATCACCACAATTATTCAAACAATTATTGATGGTGGGTGGTATTGATCGTTACTACCAAATCGCAAAATGTTTCCGCGACGAAGACTTACGTGCTGATCGTCAACCAGAATTTACTCAAATCGACGTTGAAACATCGTTCATGAGTGACGATGACATCATGGACTTAATGGAAGTCCTGACTGTGAAGATGTTCGATGAACTTCTTGGCGTTAAATTCGATAAATTCCAGCGTATGACTTACGCAGATGCAATGCGTGACTATGCATCAGACAAACCTGATATGCGTATTCCTTTGAAACTCGTTGACGTTGCAGACTTAATGCAAGAAGTAGAGTTCAAAGTATTTGCTGGCCCTGCAAAAGATCCTAAAGGTCGTATTGTTGCCTTACGTGTTCCGGGTGCAGCGTCATTGCCACGTAGTGCAATCGATGAATACACCAAATTCGTTGGCATCTATGGTGCAAAAGGTTTGGCTTACATCAAAGTTAATGAACTCGCTAAAGGAATTGAAGGTCTTCAATCTCCAATCGTGAAATTCATTGAACCGATTGTACTTGAACTATTAGCACGTGTTGGTGCGCAAGATGGCGATATCGTATTCTTTGGCGCTGATAAAGCTAAAGTTGTAAATGATGCAATGGGCGCTCTTCGTGTGAAGATTGGCCATGATTTGAATCTTGCAACTTGTGAGTGGGCTCCACTTTGGGTTGTTGACTTCCCAATGTTTGAAGAAACTGAAGATGGTAAATGGACTTCTGTTCACCATCCATTCACTCTACCAAAATCAAGCGTAGAAGAAGTGAAGAGCAATCCAGGTGAAGCACTTTCTGTTGCTTACGACATGGTATTGAACGGTACTGAAGTTGGTGGTGGTTCTCTACGTATTTACACATTAGAAATGCAAAAAGCAATTTTTGAAGCGCTTGGTATTTCTGATGAAGAAGCGGAAGAGAAATTTAGCTTCTTATTAAATGCGCTTCGTTACGGTGCTCCTCCTCACGGTGGTTTGGCATTTGGTCTTGACCGTTTAGTAATGTTAATGACTGGCGCGACTTCTATTCGTGACGTTATTGCATTCCCTAAAACCAAGACTGCTGAATGTCCACTTACTCAAGCACCTGCTCCTGTTGAAGCAAATCAGCTTCGTGACTTGGGCATCCGCTTACGTGAAAAGCCAAAAGCTGAAGAATCTAAATAATTTTTAGATTTTTAAATTAAAAAACCCTGCTTATGCAGGGTTTTTTATTCATTAATTCTCAAATTTTAATGAGATATTTCTTTTTCAAAACTTGAAAGCGTTTTAAATTTTTGATCAAAAATCTGAATGATTTCTGTTTTAAGCTTATCAAAATCGACCACGTGTTCATCATCATTTAAACAAATTTGTGGAAGTCGTTCATTCTTAATAACCTGATTAATTTCAGGAAGATTTTGTATCCTTAAGTTAAAGTTTTGTCCACGCTCAAATATATTGACAGGATAAAAACGGGATGAGCACAACTGCCACAACCGAAAAAGATACTGATTAACGTCTAATGGCTGTCTAAATCGATGACTTGATACTTCTTTTAAATAAGCTTCTTCGGTTTTCCAAACTTCTTCAAATACGGATTTCAAAAAAGGTTGAGGCAAATGAGTACTATAAAAACTTGAAAATTTTCGATTATATAAACTTAAAAGATTTCCTAAATTACTGCTCATAGAATAGCGATAGTTAAAAAGTGCATAAGGATTTTTATGGAATAATTTTCGCTTATTAAAATGCTTATTAATAATCGCAACATCCGTTAGGGCAACTGCCCCCAGAAAGTTCTCTTCACCTACCACCATGAGAGGCTGTAAATGCAAGCCATCACAAGGTAAACCATTTCTAAAAAAGAACTCAGGTTCTAAAGGCCTATTAATAAAGGTATCATCATTAAAATAGACAAAATGCTCTGCTAACCCCTCAATTTTATGAATATTGATTTCAATGGCATGTGAGTTAAATGTCGGTAAACAGTTTGGTTCAATAATTTGATCGTGAGTAACCAAATTTAATTTAGGATGATTTTTGACTAAAAATTCAGGGAAATGACCACAAGTCACCAGATGGATCTTTCTAACCCACGGGCAAAATTTCTCAACAGCTCTAAACCAGTAATGAAGATTATTCCAGTCGCGATAGCGGCATTGCTCAGTAAGTTCAACTAGATTGTTTTTAGTTTCTTTGGATTTATAATATATATATTGTTGCTGCCATTTTGTATCGGTTGAATCCACCCAAATCATTACAAAATCAACAGGCTGCATTAAACATATATCCAAATAAGTACAGAAATTTACTAGAAAATCTTAGATAAAAAATGGAATTTAAGGTTTATTAATGTTAATAAAAATTCACAATTTATTCATATTTTTTATTTTTTCTACACAATTGTTTCAAATAAGACTCTATTGAGCTGAGAGTAGGCAAATGGCATAATATCCCCACTTTTTCTCCCTTGGTGATTCATTATGGCAATGCGCCCTGATGTACGTCGACATGCTTTAATCGTAATTGTATTCTCTCTTGCGCAATGGTTTCTCATGCGCTATATCCTTGCAAATGAATTATTTAACATTACTACAAGTCAACGTATTCTTTATTTCTGCGTAAGTAGCTTAGCAGGTGCATTACTTATTTTTGTTGCGCTGATTTATATGGTTTTAAAAGGAAATGCGGATAAAAATTAATATCCGCATCTCATCATAAAATTTAGATAAGCCTAAAATTTATTTCCTAATATAGTTATCGCATAACTGTATCAATTCTGGATGTCTATCATGCTGATGGACGATAGGAATGATTTTTTGGTTGCGATTAATAATGAAACCTTGATCATTAATCGTAATTTGATCTATTCGATATAATCCAAGAGTTACAATAATAGACTCAAACGGCTGACAGCGAGTTACACCATCTAAATCATTGGTAATTAATAATTTATTGTGCATTGCCTGATCATAAATTCTTTCAGACATTTTTTGATATGGCTGTTTGCAGAACTCTTCAATCATTTTATTGATATAGACTTTAATCGAGTTCATATCTCCAATTGTGACGCCTGAGCACGAAACCTGCTCATCTTTTGCACTATTATAAAAACCATCTCCATATGCATCGATAATCCATTTTTGATTATATTGATCAGTGCCTATCGTATAATCTGGATTTTCCATACCAACAAAGAGTCCTTTGCCGAGATCTTTAAAAGGATTACCCTGAAAAAAAACGTCTCGCACATCGCTAAGCAGCACATGTGAAGCATCAGGATGACTTTCTACAACTTCTTTATATTCAAAAAAGCGACTCACATGCGGATAGCCTGTGATTTTAAGGGCTTTTATTTTTGAATCAGGAAGCGCTTCATTTACAGTTAATCCAATAATTTTCTTAAGAATATTTTTTATAAACTTAAACTTGTAAATACCTGAGTATTTTGACTTCGATTTAAATTTCCCAATAGTCGTAACTTTAAATTCAATTTTAAAATTTTTGATATCTGAAAATGCATTCACAAACTCTGGCATTTGCTCTTTATAGATAATTAAAGTCAAAATGCCATCAAAGTCTGTCTTTTCCAAAGAATATACAAAAGAAGAAATAAGATCAGCACTGTATCCAGTTGCTGACCCAATAATAATATTTTTTTGCTTAATCATAAAACTAATAATAAAACCTAAAAAAAACGGTTAAATTATATATTTATTAAGTATATATTTCTTTAATTTAACTCTTAAGTAACGTAAAAAATCACTGTCATCTTGTGAAGTAGGAGTAATTAAGCTTCTTTCCTTTTCTAAATAACTTAACGCATCATTATTTTCGATGATCGGGTGATCGAATAAAAAACAGACATAGAAACTAAAGTCACCTCGTCCAACAAGATCTTGCCAGTGATCATAAATTTTTATCGGTTGATGATAATCAACTAACATCTGGGCCATTTTACGGTCTACAACATAGGCATACGCATACGCTAGTTTTTCGAGATAGTCGTAATCAACTTTTAGAATTTTTTGGTTATACAACTCTTCGGGTAAATATTTTCCACGAACGCGATTGCATATTTTCATTTGAATACCGCCCAAGCTTAGAAAAAAGCACGGACCTAGGTTCAAAGAACGAATGTGTTTTTCTAAATCCTGAAAATCAATTTCAAAACGCTCGATCACATCATCTTCAAAAATAATGGCATATTCTTCATCAGAGCTTAAAAAATCTTTTAGTGCAGCAATATGAGACATGGCACAACCAAGCTCACCAGGCGTCATCGGTTTTTTCTTGCCTGCTACACCTTGTTGAAAATATTCACTGACGCTTAAATTTTTACCGATTACCCCAAACTGCTTAAATTCATCGCGATATTTGTAAAATGTTGCTTGAGAGTACAACTTTTTTAAACGTTCACTATTAGCAGATTCAATACTGATTAAATATTTTTTCATTTCATTCAAATGTTAAAATGAGTCAGGGATAGTCTATCTAATTATAGTTATATCGAGTGTAAAATTTAATGCTAAATCGCCTGATTCAAAAAAAATGGTATAAATACCAACAATCAAAAAAAGCAAAATCTTTTAACTCTCATTGGTATATGCGCTTTGGCTGGTTAGAACAACCTTTTACAACACTTGAGCAATTACATTCCCTGTTTGAGATCCACTCCCCTCAAAAGTTTACATTTGCAGATAGCTTTTATGCTCAAAAAAATGGCCGTCATTTCATTTTTTTTGAAGAAGTGGATGACGAACATCCAGTCGGCTTTCTTTCGGTCTTGGAAGTTTTTAAAGATGGCACCTACACCCCACCAGAGACAATCCTAAAGCTAGACTATCACCTTTCTTATCCTTGTATATTCAAAGAAAAAGACACTTGGTACATGATCCCAGAGACTTCTGCCAACAAGACAATTGAACTTTGGAAATGTATTGAATTTCCACTGAAATGGGAAAAGCATTCTAATCTGATCGAGAATATTGAAGCAGTCGACAGCACACCTTTTTATCATGAAGGCTTATGGTATCTTTTTACTTCAACACGGCGTGATTGTAAGAAGTTTGGTGATCGCTTAGATCTATTCTTTACCGAAGATATTTTAAATCCTAACTGGCAAGAGCACCCAATGAACCCAGTGTGCCGAGGCAGTCAGCAATTTCGTATGGCGGGTAAACCTTTTATTTATAAAGGGCAACTGGTTCGACCAAGCCAAGATTCTTTAAAACGATATGGCGGCAATATCGAATTAAAAGCGATTACTCAGCTTAGCCCAACAGTCTATGAAGAAAAATTACTAGAAGTGGTTTTACCAGACTGGAATCAGGCAGATGACGGTTGCCATACCATTAATGTCGAAGATAACTTCGTGGTACTTGATGCCATTCGCCTTACGCCAAAAAATAATTAAGTTTTCAGCAGATCTTTATAAATATTAAGCGTCTGCTCAGCCATGGCTGGTACAGTCAGTTCAGCCTTGGCTTTTGCATACAAAGGACTAAAGTCATTTTGCGCATCGGGCTTAAGTGCAGCTTGAATTGCGCTTGCTAAGCCCTCTGCATCTCCAATTTCTGCTAGATATTGCTCCGGCAGCCATTCAATCACACCGTTCACTTTGGTTGAAGCCACTGCTTTATCAGCCTGTAAAGCTTCTACCATCACTAATGGAAAACCTTCACGGTCTGATGATAAAACCACAACATCTGCTAACTGGACCAGATCACGCGCATCAGTTCTAAACCCAAGAAAAGCGACCCGATTTTGCATGTTTAATTCACTGACTTGTTTCTCTAAACTTGCTCGAAGCGAACCATCGCCTACAATGCATAAATTGGCATCAATCTGTTGCATCGCCCCAATCAATAAACTGATATTTTTTACTGGCTCTAGACGTCCAATACACATGACAACTTTTTTGCTTACGTCTAGTTCAGCAAAATCTTTTTGAATCGATTGAAGTAGCTTTTCTTTATTTTCAGTTTTAAGAGCAAGTTGAGGATATACCCCGTTATAAACCACGTGTGCTTTAGACTCAGGAATGCCTTGCGTTAGTGCTTGGCTTACTGCAATAACTGCATCACCTGCTAAATAGGCAGATTTATTCTTTTTAGTACCGTGCACCGTCGTTACAAATTTTGGACCAGTTAAAAATGGTTTAATTCGGGCAATCAGCTCAGCTGCCTTTCCTGCTTGTGCATGAACAATAGCGGGTTGGATTTGCTGAATGAGATTTTTAAGTTGCCAGAGTAAAAAAATATTCCAGCGGCTACGGGCAAAGTCGACAGCATGAAAATGTACTTGTTGGCTAAATTTGTCTAGATAGCAAGGATGTGCAATCACATGTACTTCATGATTTAAAGCGAGCTCATTAACAAGGTTAAAAGTGTGCTGCTCTAACCCACCAACGCCACCACTAGTTGCCAATACCTGAACAATTTTCATAGCTTGCCTACTTATTTTTTATCTTTATTCATGGTCTGTTCAAATAGTTTGGCTTCTTTTAAAAAAGCATAAAACGCGTTAATCATACTATTTACGAAACCACGCCAACCATTTAAGAAACTGCGGCGAATAAAATAAGACTTCATAAAAGTCATCGGCATGACCAGAACCAATTTTGCAACGCTTGGAGATTTTCCTTTTTGGTATTTTTCTAAAGCCTTTAAATTAGAATATTGGTTATTTTTTTCGACCTTAACGAAAATACTCGACTCGCCATAGTGATAAATATCATGTTGCGCACGCTGTGATTCACCTTCCACAATCACATTTTCATGGACTTTATTGGCAAGGTCATAATGCCCTTTAGACTTGCGAAAAAAGCGCACCTTTGCATGTTTTTTAGTATGTTTACTGTTGGGAACACCTAAGAACACATCATTAATCGGCGTGATTAAAGCATCAAGCTTGTTCTGCTGAATCGTTTCAACTATCTCTTTTTTTAACTCTTCAGATAGGACTTCATCGCCATCTAAGTTCAGTACCCAATCATTTCGGCATTGTGCTAAAGCTAAACTTTTTTGCCCAGCATAGCCTTGCCAGTCTTGGTGAGAAATTTGCGTATTATCAAAGCGCTGTACAATTTCATAAGTATTGTCAGTACTGCCTGAGTCTAAAATAATAACTTCATCAAACTCACTGACACTTTGCAAAGTCCGCTCTAACCAAGCACCACAATTTAAAGTGACAATGTAAACACTACATGGAATTTTATTCATAACTTATAACGTCCTTTAGCAAGGGCGATACGCATCTGTAAAGCATTCATGGCACCATGCGTGCTGACACGTGGAATATTAAATTGATTGCCTGCCTCATACGCTTCGATTTTTTTACGAGTCGATACTGCGTTTTTAAAGCCAATCTCTTGCGCCATTTTCTGGTGCTTTTCATTAAATCGACCAAACGGATAAGCAAAGCTCGGACATTTCCCCACTAACGCTTCAACATCTTGTTTTGACTGAAGCATTTCGTCATAAGCGGTTTGATCATCAAGCTTGAGTAAGTTCACATGATGCTGAGTATGTGCACCAAATTCAATAAAACCAGAATTCGCCATTTCATGGATTTGCTCATGAGTTAGCTTTTCAATTCCTTCAATTTGGGTCGCTAAATAAATGGTTGCCTTTGCATTATATTTTTTGAGTAATGGATAGGCATATAAATAATTATCCATAAAGCCATCATCAAAACTTAAAGCAACGACATTCTTTTGATTACGATATTGCTCAAGCTCAGAAACAAAGCAAAAAGTAGTCCTTTTACGCGCCAACAACTGCAAGAGTTGTTCAAACTTTTCAGGTGGCATATTCATGCCAGAAGCCGCATCTTTAGGAGTGACCTGATGCAACATCACAATGCGTGGTAATTTGTTCGAACGAAACGGAAGCCAGAAAGTATAATTACCCAGCACATATAACAGTGCAGCAAGTGCTAGTAGGCCTACCGCAACGTACAAAAACCACATCATGCATACACCTCATGTGACCATTCATAATCTTCTGAAAGGGGCTGCTTAAATGTCACTTCAACCATAAATTGGGTGATGCGCTTAGCATTGAAAGATTTGCGTGTTTTCTCCCACCCCTCTTTCGCTATTTTTTCAGCCTGCTCTGGGTTCTGATCAAAGAATTGAATCTTCTTGGCTAAATCAAACTGATCATCAAAGTAAACAACTTCCTGCTCGGTGTAGAGCTTCTCAAAACCTGGAATTCTTGGGCTAAAAGTGAGTAAACCATTACCAGTCAGTTGTACAATACGGTCAGAACTATACAAGGTTACATCGTTACGGCGTGAATAATTGAGTCCCATTTTTGTTTCAGACAAAACTTTATAATACGCTTTACCGTAAACACCCGGCTGCTCAAAACAGCCGTAATATTGATAGTTCACATGACCCTGTTGCAATGCATCTGCTAAGTCCTTTAAGAACTTTTCACGCTCAGGTTCTTTATAAACCACGCCACAAAAAATAAAGGTCTTGTCCGTGTTCGGGTTTGAAAATTGTTGTAGGGTCTCTACATTACGATGACCAACATTTGGCAAATAGGCCACGCTTAAATGAGGTTGTTTTAATTTTTCTAGATATTCGCCACCGGTTGTGCAGAAAATAGCATCTAAATATGGCGAGAATGCTTTAACAAAGTCGAGTTTGCTTTCAAGATAAAGCGGGTCAACATACCAAAATGCAATTTTAGTATTTGGATAAGATTCTTTAATCTGTCTGAGAACATCCGGACTCATTAAATCACTATGCCCGATGAGTACCAGATCAGGTTCAATATTATTAACGACCTTTAATACTTCTTTATTGGCCCAATTGGCACCCAGTTTTTTTGTTTTAAAAATGGTTCCCATTCGAGCCATGTCACGAAAACTAAAATCATAAACGAAATGGCCATTTTCAATTAATCCGGCAGAAATTTTACGGTCTGTACAGTAAAAATGGGCGCCTTGTTTATTAAAGCCAAAATTCGCAATATGCAATATTTTCATTTATTTACTCAAAATAAAAAATTTAATTTTTCGCTAAAAGATATGTTGCCACACGGTCTGCTTCTTTAAAAGCATAAGGTTGTGGTAACTGTACAACACAAGTCTGCTGTGAAATTAATTTTGATTCTAACATTTGATCAACTGAGTGGGTAATGCGGTCATCTTTCAAACGGTCCATTGCCATTACCCCAACTCGACAACCCGCAGTAAGCGCCTCAAAAATCATAGATACGCTATCTTCTGTCACCCAAACAGCTTCTGCTTTTTGCATTTCTTCAAAAATCCAGCCTTGGGGGGTTTGCTCAACCGGAAATATTTGTAAATGCTGGGCAAAGCTTTGCTGTTTTACAATATCGATAAATTCTGCTGGGGTTCGGCGTGAAGTCGTCAGAATAATTTCAGCATCCGGATTATTCTCAACAATTTTTTGCACACTGCTTAATACTTTATCTTGATTCCATTGATGTCGTTTAGAGGAACCACCTAAAGCAATTAAAACTCGATCTTTTTGATGGCGGTTTTCATTAAGAATTGGATTTAATGCACCACGCGTGACAATCACATGGCTGTCGGCATGAATACCATCATGCTCTGGAATAACCGCATAATCAAAACAAATCACGGGTAAGTTAGGCTTCATTAAAATAATCGTTTTAGCCTTTTTGAAAATTTTACCGAGTAACCAGACACGAAAATGAGTGTGGCTTCCTACTCCAAATATAAAATCGGGCGCTTGTTTAAATAAGGAGTTCTTTGAAGAGAGAAGTGCCTGAATTAAAGAAATAATCGGTAAATCAGCAATGAGGACCTCTTCAAAAGTTGTATCTGCCTGTTGTCTTTGCATCGCCTGAAACAAGCCTAACGCTTGTGAGCGGTGCCCTGCCTTACCATCAGAGACATAGACAATATGCATAAAAGCCCCCTAAGCCAAAAAATAAAAAGGCGAAACCAAAGTTCGCCTTTTCATGTTAACGGATTAACTTATTTTACGTAAGTTAACCAGTGTTCATATTTCGGGTTTTTACCTTGAACCGCATCAAAGAAAGTCTTTTGAATTTCAGTGGTAATTGGGCCACGGCAACCTGCACCGATTTGACGGTCATCATATTCACGAATTGGTGTTACTTCCGCAGCAGTACCTGTAAAGAATGCTTCATCTGCAATGTAGAATTCATCACGTGTAATACGACGCTCAACAACTTGATAACCAAGATCTCTAGCAATCGTCATTACTG
Source organism: Acinetobacter sp. WC-141 (assembly GCF_000313935.1). Taxonomy (GTDB): domain Bacteria; phylum Pseudomonadota; class Gammaproteobacteria; order Pseudomonadales; family Moraxellaceae; genus Acinetobacter. The sequence goes on from NZ_AMSS01000043.1 coordinate 236,819, forward strand.
TTTGACGTGTAATACCATCAAGCGCACCACCAGCGATATCTGGAGTGTGTAAAACGCCATCTTTAATTAAGAATACGTTTTCACCAGAACCTTGGCACACATAACCTTGTGGGTCCATTAACATTGCTTCGTCGTAACCAGAATGTGCAACTTCTTGATGAGCAAGAATTGACAACGTGTAGTTACCAGATGCTTTTGCTTTACACATCGTCACGTTTGGATGATGGTGAGTAAATGATGAAGTTTTAACACGAATACCATTCGCCATTGCTTCATCACCAAGGTATGCACCCCACGCCCATGCTGCAACCGCAGCATGAATCGTGTTATTCGTTGCTGCAATACCAAGTTTTTCTGAACCGATCCAGATTAATGGACGTAAATAGCAAGAAGCTAATTTATTTTCACGTACAACATCGATTTGTGCTTGTTCAAGCGCTGCTTGGTCATACGGTACTTTCATTTGATAAATTTTTGCTGAATTTAACAAACGTTTTGTGTGGTCTTGCAGACGGAAAATGGCAGTACCTTTAGGGGTTTCATAAGCACGAACACCCTCAAATACGCCCATACTGTAGTGTAAAGTATGTGTTAAAACGTGAATCTTCGCATCACGCCAATCAATTAATTGTCCATCTTGCCAAATAAAACCATCACGATCAGCCAAATTCATGGAACACTCCAAATTGTTATAAAATCATTCACTATCCAACTCAACCGAGGCGGTTGGGTCTATTAATCTTTGCCATAAATTGCAAACGACCGCACGGGTACTACGCCAGTCCGCTGCGCTTACTTGCATGGATTGATTTGCAAGGGCTAAGCGGTGGCTTTCGGCACGTTCACTAAGATAGGCTCGAATTAATGCTGTGGCATCTTCACTGGATAAGCAGTCTGCTTTAGCAGCATCTTCTAAAATTCTTACGTTATCAGAATAATGGGCGAGATCAGGGTTCGTCCCGCTCCATGCAAGTACAGCATACTGTGCCATAAATTCGATATCTACGATACCACCTGCGTCCTGTTTTAAATGAAAAATACCATGTTTTTTCTGTTCAGAAGATGAACCTAGGTGGTCTTTCATTTTCTGACGCATTTTCAACACTTCTTCACGAACATAAGCCTCATCTCTAGACTGAGTCAATATCTCGCGGCGAAATATTTCAAATTTCTGGCAAAGCTCCTCATCGCCAGCAATAGAGCGCGCACGAACGAGTGCCTGATGCTCCCAAAGCCATGCACTTTTCAACTGATAGTGCTCATAGGCTTTCAAACTTGTCACCAATAACCCAGCCTCACCTGAGGGTCTTAAGCGTGTATCAATTTCATAGACACGGCCATCAAGTGTTTGTGTGGTCATGAGCGACATAAACTTTTGAGCGACACGCATAGCGAATTCAAAGCCAGTAATAGACTTCGTTCCATCTGTATCGGATTGTTCATCTAGATAATGAATAAAGACAAGGTCTAAGTCAGAACCATAGCCAAGCTCAATGCCACCCACCTTACCATAGCCAATGACAGCAAAGGCTTTGTAGTCGAGTGAGCAGCGTTTCCCCTCGACATCACATGGATAGCCATGGCGCTTTGCTACTGTTTGATAAGCCAAATGAAGGGTTGCATTGACACTGACTTCCGCAATATCAGTTAATGCATCAGATACTTTCATGAGTGGGCTTTCAGCTAACACATCACTTGCAGCAACAGTGAGTACATTGCTCTTTTTAAACAGTCGAAGTGCTCGCATTTGGTCTTCAACTTGATCAATTTCAATGCGAAGCAACTGCTGACGTAATGAGTCTTCTAAGTCTTTACGCTTTGGCAACTCAAAGCCCATCGATAAAAACTCATCAAGCAGTACTGGATATTGCGTTAGCTCTTCGCAAATCCATGGACTTACCGTCGCCATTTTCACTAAGCGTTGCAATGCCCCTTTACTTTCAATCAGCATGACTAAATACACGGTCCGGCGCATGACCGATTCAATCAGTGGCATTAAGCGCAAAAGTGCAGTTTGAGGTTGGTCAGACTGTAAAATCACTTCAATTAAATGAGGCCAGAATGTCTTTAATCGCTGAACCGCATTGGAAGGTAGTTTTTTGAGTGCGTGCCCGTGCCAGAACTCGTGAATCAGATTTTTCGCCTTGTCATCTAGCACTTCATCTAACTGTTGCTCTAATTGCCCAAAGTTTTCAGTAGCTGCATTTGAACTTGTATCTTCAATGAGTTGCTTAAATTGAACTTTTACTTTCTGGCGTTTCTCGTTAAGAACATCAATAAATTCATTCCAACTCGCAAAACCCAAGGTATCTATAATGCGTTGTCTTAGGTCTGCTTCTTCTGGCAATAGCTGGGTTTGTTGGTCATTCAGGGCTTGAATCGCATGTTCAACACGGCGCAAAAACAAATAGGCATCTTCTAGTTCTAAAACGGCTTGTCGTTCTAACAAACCTGCTTCACCAATGTGCTCAAGACTGACTAAACACTGGCGGTCTTGCAATTCACGTTTAGAGCCACCGTAAATCAACTGGAACACCTGAACAATAAATTCAATTTCGCGAATACCACCCGCTCCGAGTTTAATATCATCCTCGATATGGCGACGTAACACTTCACGCTCAATCATCGCTTTCATATCGCGCATAGCGGCAAAAGCGGTGTAATCAACATAGCGACGGAACACAAAAGGGCGAGTCATTTCCAACAAGTCTTGCCCTTCTTTACCACCAGTTACAACACGTGCTTTAATCCACGCATAGCGTTCCCATTCACGACCATGCTGACTTAAATATTTTTCCAAAGCTGCATGACTAATCGCCAATGCCGAGCCATCCCCCCAAGGGCGTAAACGCATGTCGACTCTGAATACAAAACCGTCTGCGGTAATGTGTTCAAGTAAATAAATTAACTTTTGTCCCCATAAAATACAGAACTGCTGTACATCAATGCATTTACGACCATTGGTTTCACCCTGTTCATCAAAGGCAAAAATCAAGTCAATATCACTCGACAGATTAAGCTCTTGAGCACCGAGTTTACCCATGGCAACCACAATCAAATCTTGAACTTTGCCAGAGTAACTCATCGGTTCACCATGTTTCGCCACGAGTGCTACACGTGCAAAATCTTTTGCCGCACAAATACTGGCATCGGCAAAATCAGAAAGTTCGCGAGTGAGTGTGACAACATCGGTGAGCTGATTGGCATCCTGCCAAATCCAACGGAACATTAAACGACTTCTTAAAATGCGTAATCCACGCATCCAAGACGTTTCGTCCCCAATTCCATCTAATGTGGTTTCTACAAATTGATAAATCTGTTCAGTCGAGAGCGGTGCAGTAAATTGACCTATTTGGTAATCTTGTTCTAAAACAGCCTGATGCAGGCCTAAAACTTGTTCTGCGTACTGACTAGCACGCAATGTTTTTTGTAACTGCTCCGCATTCATATAAAAAGCTCTTTTCCTCGTACTCTGTTTTTAGTTATAGCAGTTCGAGTAGCGGGAAGAAAAGGGATTAGACTAATTTTGCTTCTGCTGAAGAGTAATGTTCGGCATGAGTCTCGTGGCTTTCTTGAGCAGAAGGTAATAAAACTTTAAATGACGTTCCTACGCCTTCTTTGGAGCTGACATTAATTTGCCCCTGATTAATCTCCACAAAACGCTTACAAAGACTCAAACCAAGACCCGCACCTTTTTCACCTGCGGTTCCTTTAAAGCTGGCGGTAATACGTGGATGGAACAAATTTGCCATTTGCTGTTCGGTCATACCTAGACCTGTGTCTCGAACTGTTATTTCTATATTTTTGTCAGCCTGTCTAGCTTCAATAAAGACTTTGCCTGATCCATCAACATCTGTAAATTTCAGTGCGTTTGACACCAAGTTTTGAATCACAGAGGTCATCATATTGATATCGGCATAGATTTTTAAATCTTCTGGCACATCATTCACCAGTTCAATATTTTTTTTCAACGCTAAGGTACGCAAAACATCACAAACGATATTGCTGACTTGTCTAAGCTTAAAGTTAATCGGGTGATAAACAAAACGCCCACCCTCTGCCATCGCCCATGTGAGTAAGCTTTCAAGCAAGTTATAGGTCGATTGCGAAGTGTCGTATAAATAGTCAGCAATATTTTGAATGCTAGATTCATCTAAAGTTTCACGCTCTTTGGCGAGTACCTCAGAAAACCCGAGTAGTCCATGAAATGGTGCACGCAAGTCATGCGAAATAATCGAGAAAAATTTAGTTTTACTTGAATTAATCGCAACCTGTTGCTCATAGAGTTCATTTAACTCTTCATAGTTAAACTTCAACTCGACTTGCTGCATAAAAGTAGAACAATAATCGAGCAACAATTGAATATCGTCATCTTCAAATTTAGCTGCATCATCATCAAAAAAGACAGCGAAGCCCATAGAAGTTTTATCAGGATATAAAAGATGTACGGCCAATGCCCTACTACACTCGATATTTAATTCTTTTAAATAATTGGTTAAATTTTGATAAGAAGGATGTAAGTGATTAATCACCTGTTGTTTGGCAAAGCACTGTTTTAAATGTTTCGAAGGCTTAAAAGAAATAGCCGTCATGCCTTCTGGGCAATGATGCCAAAAGTAAGGTTCTTGATTAAAAGTTAATAAGGCTTTTTTACACTTCAAAAGTCGAAGACTAAACCGGAAAAATTGCTCAATATAGTTCTGCTCGGCATTTAAGCCAAGCAACAGAGAAATTCTACAAGCACTTAATTGCTCAACCTGATTTAGTTCTAAACGCTGGAATGTCATTGCCCGCCTCACAGATTTTGTCGTTTTTGGTCGCAAACGCTCTTAAAAATGTACTTATAATCATTATGATCTACTACAAACTTTAACACAGTACATAAAAAGAGCAACGTTCTTTTCGAAATAGAAATGTGAAGTTTCAATTAAAGGTTTTCAGATACATAAAGTGGGTATGTTTTAGAAAAATACAACAAATGTTTGAACGTGGAGAGTTGAAAGATGTTGGAAATGCGAGTTCGTAAAATGGTAGAAAGCGGCTTAAAAGTACTGTTTGAATAAGCGCTTAGGGGGCGGGTTTAATTTGGCTTATATTAAACTCGCCTCATATTAAAATAAGGGCTTTTATGAGAATAAAAATTGAAAGATTTTTATAACTTCTACGTTTATAGCTCGAGATTCGAGTCCGACCCTCGGAGCCAAATTATGAGTTCGCCATTTCTTAAGATCAAACAACTTTTTATAGCCAACAAAAAACCCCTAAACCGTTAGTTTAGGGGTTTTCGTAGAATCTTTCGATTCTGAATCTGGTCCCGAGGGTCGGACTCGAACCGACACGTCATCTCTGACAGCGGATTTTGAGTCCGCCGCGTCTACCAATTTCACCACCTCGGGAGAGGAAGTATGTTTGTGTTGCGTATATTAGCGCGTTTGTAAAACTTGTCAAACCCTAAGTGAATATTATCGTTCACTTTTAGATCATTTAAACATTTTTCATGATTTAGGCCATAAGCACAGCCATAAAAAAGCGAAAAAGTTTATACTAGGCCCAATTTTTGCGGTGTTTTTTCTAAATATGCAACTGTCTGACTTTTCCTTTGAATTACCTGATGAACTTATTGCCCGTTACCCTCTCGAATCACGTAGTGCTTCACGGTTGTTGCACTTAGACTCAAAGGGTCAATATCACGATCACATGTTCACAGACATTATCGATCTGTTCGAAGAAGGTGATTTGTTGGTGCTTAATGACACCAAGGTCATGAAAGCTCGACTTAAAGGAAAACGCTCTACAGGTGGTGCGATTGAGATTTTGGTTGAGCGCATGCTGAATCACACCACAGCGTATTGTCATATTAAATCGAGCAACTCACCTAAAGCGGGTGCCGAGCTTTTTGTTGGTGCAGATAACATTCCTGTGATTGTACGTGGCCGTCACGAAAATTTATTTGTGGTTGAATTTTCACAGCCTATTTTGCCTGTACTTGAGCAATATGGTCAGTTACCTATTCCGCCTTACTTTAACCGTGAAGCAGAAGAAATCGACACTGAACGCTATCAAACGGTTTTCCATAACCCAGAAAAAATTGCCAGTGTTGCCGCTCCTACTGCCAGCTTGCACTTTGACGAAGAGTTACTAGCAAAGTTAGAGCAAAAAAATGTTCAAAAATCTTTTGTGACTTTACACGTCGGTGCTGGCACATTTATGCCTGTTCGTACTGATGATATTACCAATCATGTCATGCACAGTGAATGGTGTGATGTACCTCAAGAAACCATTGATTTAATTTTGGCGACTAAAGCACGCGGCAATAAAGTGATTGCCGTTGGTACAACTGCAACACGTGCTTTAGAAAGTGCAGCACAAGCTCATGGCGGTAAAATTGCAGCTTGGACTGGCGACACGCAAATCTTTATTTATCCGGGCTATGAGTTCTGCATCGTAGACCGTTTAATTACTAACTTCCATTTGCCAGAGTCTACTCTGCTCATGTTGGTGTCAGCGCTATCAAATCGAGACAATATTTTGGCTGCTTATGAACATGCAGTTAAAAGCCGCTATCGTTTCTTTAGTTATGGCGATGCAATGCTGGTTGATAAATTAGAAATTTAAAAATTAATATATTGATCGATATTGTTAAACGTCTCCTCTCTCTTATAAAAGGATGTGTATGTTTAGCAATATCGCTCAGCTCTGCCCAATGAATTAGAATTTTTATAAATCTAAAGTTTAGATATTTCCTTCATTAAAATATCGATGCAATAACAGCTATCCTTAGTTTCTCCCATCTTTTTATATAACGGCTACATTTAGTAGTAGAACTACGTCGCAGAATCAAGGAAAATAGCTCTCTTTTTAGCAGCGAACTGTTTCTTCGCCTCTGCTCGTGTTCAGGATTTTTAGATGAAGTTTGAAAAATTAGGTCAGTCGGGGCGCGCCCGTCGTGGTCGTTTAACTTTAGAGCATGGTGTTGTTGAAACACCTGTTTTTATGCCAGTGGGGACTTACGGCACAGTCAAAGGTATGCTACCACGTGATATCGAAGACATTCAGGCACAAATTATTTTAGGAAATACCTTCCATTTATATTTGCGCCCAGGTCTTGAAGTGATTAAAGAACACGGCGGTTTGCATAACTTTATTAAATGGGATAAGCCAATTTTGACTGACTCTGGCGGTTTCCAGGTTTTTAGTCTTGGCGCAATGCGCAAAATCAAAGAGGAAGGTGTTACTTTCCGCTCGCCGATTGATGGTTCAAAAGTATTTTTATCGCCTGAAATTTCTATGGAAATTCAGCAAGTTTTGAACTCTGACATCGTCATGATTTTTGATGAATGTACACCGTATCCTGCAACTCATGAAGAAGCACAAAAATCATTGCAGCTTTCTTTACGCTGGGCAAAACGTTGTAAAACCCATCATCATGATGAGCTTAAAAATAAGAATGCGTTATTTGGCATTATTCAAGGCGGTATGTATGAAGACTTACGTGATGAGTCTTTAAATGGCCTTCTTGAAATTGGCTTTGATGGTTATGCGATTGGCGGCTTATCTGTAGGTGAACCTAAAGATGAGATGATCAAAGTTTTAGATTATCTACCAAACAAAATGCCACAGGAAAAACCACGTTACTTGATGGGCGTTGGTAAACCGGAAGATATCGTTGAAGCGGTGCGCCGCGGTGTCGATATGTTCGACTGTGTAATGCCAACCCGTAATGCGCGAAACGGTCATTATTTTGTCACTGATGGTCTGGTACGTATTCGTAATAGTAAATATCGCCATGACCAGAGCCCGCTCGATCCACATTGCGATTGCTATACTTGTAAGAACTTTACCCGTGCTTATCTATTCCATCTTGAAAAATGTGGAGAGATGTTAGCGTCTATGCTCGGTACTATTCATAACTTACGTTATTACCAACGTTTAACTGAAGGTATGCGTGATGCATTAGACAATGGCACCTTTGATGAATTTGTTCAGGACTTTTATGCCCGTCGTGGATTAGAAGTTCCACCATGTCCGGTTGATGAATAAGCCCGATTTGCGCTCAACCTCAAGACAAGGTAAATTGCAAAACGAATTAGGATTATGTCAGGTATCTGACTCATATTTTTAACTTTAGGAAATCAAAATGAGCTTTTTAATTTCTGCTGCACATGCAGCACCGGCAGCTGGCCCAACTACAGGTATTTTGCCAAACATCTTGATGATTGTTGTATTCGTTGCAATCTTTTATTTCTTAATTTGGCGTCCTCAAGCAAAGCGTGCTAAAGAGCACCGTTCTTTAATCGAGAGCTTAGGTGTAGGTAGTGAAGTTGTGTTCGCTGGTGGTTTAATGGGCAAAGTAACCAAAATTGAAGGTGACTATGCAGTTGTTGAACTTAGCCGTGGTGTAGAAGTAAAAATTCAGCGTGCCAGCGTAATTTCAGTATTACCTGAAGGCACTCTAAATAACCTTTAATCATAAAACAGTCGTGCTTTAGCACGGCTTTTTCATTTAAGAAGAAAGCGAATGCGTTACCCTGCATGGAAATATTTACTGATTCTGGTTGTTCTGGTAGTCAGTACATTATACGCACTGCCTAGTCTATATCCGGATGAGCCCGCCGTTCAAATTTCCGGTGCCAAAGCTGGTACCCAAATTGATCAAAGTGTGGTGCAAAAAGCAGAGCAAATTTTAAAAACAGCAAATATTGCAAGTCACGATAATACTTTTACCAATAATGCTGCCCTCTTGCGTGTCAGCTCTTCTGAAGCGCAATTGAAAGCAAAAGAAGTATTACGTCGTGACTTAGGTGATCAATATGTTGTCGCCCTAAACCTTGCACCAACCACACCGGAATGGCTGCAAAAGATTGGCGCAAAACCAATGAAACTTGGTTTGGACTTACGTGGTGGTGTCCACTTCTTGCTTGAAGTAGATATGGACAAAGCCGTTGCCCAACGTATGGAAACCTCTGCCACCGATTTGCGTCGTCAGTTCCGTGAAAACAAAATCAAATTTAATAGTCTTGCATTAACAAACAATGTAATCACTGTTCAATTTGCTGACAATGCTGACCGTGATGCAGCAATGGATTTTCTACGTCGTAATGGGAATGAATATACCCAACAGGCATTAGCAAGCTCTACAGGTTCTACTTTAAAGCTTTCTTATACTGATGTACGTCGCCAAGAAATCCAGTCATATGCGGTAAACCAAAACTTAACAACATTACGTAATCGTATTAACGAACTTGGTGTTGCAGAAGCATTGGTACAAAGTCAGGGTAGCAACCGTATTGTTGTTGAATTACCGGGTGTACAAGATACAGCTGAAGCTAAACGTGTTTTAGGCCGTACTGCAAACCTCGAATTCCGCTTGGTTTCTGACTCAAATAATCAATATATTGACCCATATACAGGTAAATATAATGGTCAGCCTTTACCTCCGGGCACAGAAGTTTTTGCTTATGAGTCTTTAGATAGCGGTCGTCAACTTTTGTTGCAACGTAATCGTATCTTGACTGGTGAGCGCGTTCAAAATGCAAGTTCTGGCTTTAGCCAAGACTCTGGTGGTGCCGAGGTAAATATTACCCTCGACAGTGCTGGCGGTAAGCTGATGTCCGATGCAACTCGTAATGCTGTTGGTAAACGCATGGCGGTATTGTTCATCGAGAATAAGCAAAAAATTACTTATGTCACAGATCCTAAAACTGGTGCACAAACAGAAGTTCGTACTCCATACACTGAATCTGTAGTCATCAATGCTGCAACTGTTCAAGCCGTTTTAGGTTCAACTTTCCGTATTACCGGTTTAAGTTCTCCTCAAGAAGCAGCAGAACTCGCATTAATGCTACGTGCAGGTGCTTTGGCTGCGCCAATGTATTTTGTTGAAGAACGTGTGGTTGGTCCAAGTCTTGGTCAAGAAAATATTGATAAAGGCGTATTATCAACTCAAATCGGCTTCTTGCTTGTTGCAATCTGGATGGTGGTTTTCTTCCGTCTATTCGGTTTAATCGCTAACTTTGCTCTTGTGTTTAACTTGGCAATGATTTTAACGGTTATGTCATGGATTGGAGCCTCCCTTACCTTACCGGGTATTGCAGGTATCGTCATTACCATTGGTATGGCAGTCGATTCTAACGTATTGATCTGTGAACGTATTCGAGAAGAAATGCTCTGGGGAGCCTCGCCCAAGCAGGCCATTGTGGCCGGTTATGATCGAGCCTATAACACCATTTTTGACTCTAACTTAACGACGTTCCTCGTTGCTTTCATTTTATTTGCAATTGGTTCAGGCACAATTAAAGGTTTCGCTGTAACATTAATGATTGGTATTGTGTGTTCGATGTTTACTTCAATTACAGTGACTCGCGCAATTGTACAAATCATTTATGGTAAACGCCGTAACTTGAAAAAGTTGAGCATTTAAGGAGATCGATGATGACTAAAATGACTCAACAAGAATCAAAACAATATACTCGTCCGGATGATGCAAAAATCATCCCGTTCATGAAGATTGCTAAACCTGCGGCAATCTTCTCGATCCTGATTACATTGGCGAGTATTTTCTTTATTGCGACTAAAGGTCTTAACCTCGGTTTGGACTTTACTGGTGGTGTCTCTGTCGAGTTGAACTATGCTCAACCAGCAAATCAGTCTGAAGTCGTTCAGGCACTTGGTAAAGCTGGTTTTAAAGATGCTGTAGTGCAAACGTTAGGTAGTAATAAAGACTTAATCGTGCGCATGCCTGTACAAGATATTAAGGTCGAAGACCTTAATAATGCCATCAATAAGGCTGTGCAATTACCAAACAATGCCGCAGTAGTTCATAAAGTGGACTCTGTAGGTGGTCAAGTAGGAAACGAGCTTTATGTTCGTTCTGCTGGTGCGGTTGCTCTTGCACTTATTTTAATGTTGATCTACGTGACGATCCGTTTCGAGTTTAAGCTCGCAATGGGTGCCGTAATGTCTCTATTCCACGACATCATCATTATTATTGGTGCTTTTGCATTATTCCAGTGGCCGTTTGACCTTACGGTTTTAGCTGCGGTACTTGCTGTTATTGGCTTCTCGCTTAACGATAACATTGTAGTGTCAGATCGTATCCGTGAAAATTTCCGTAAAATTCGCGGAGCGACTCCTCGTGAAATCGTCGATATTGCATTAACCGAGACTTTACGTCGTACCATTCATACATCAATGACCTTATTGCTAGTCGTTCTAGCAATGATGTTCTTAGGGGGTGATGGCTTACACTGGTTCTCTATCGCAATGTTTGTTGGTGTCTTTGTAGGTACTTACTCTTCAATTTATATCGGTACAGCTTTTGCCTTATGGCGTGGTCTTAACCGTCAGGACTTCATCGTTCAGGTTAAACCTGAATTTGAAGATGACATTCCTTAAGTTGGATGATGACATTCCTTAAGTTGGATAAAGTAAGACATATAAAAAAACCGCGATTAATTCGCGGTTTTTTTATTTAAAACATATTATTTACGGCGCAATGCATCCGAAATTGCTTCAACCAACTGTTGAGAAATTTCTTGTTTAGATGCTTTTTCTAACTCACGCTTTTTCATGTGATAGTTTTCAGCAAAGAAAACCGTCATCGCATTTTCATCAGAAGCAAAACCAATGTCTGCACGTGACACATCATTGCACGCAATCATATCGAGTTTTTTAGCAACCAGTTTTCCTGCCGCATATTCTTCAACATTTTGTGTTTCAGCTGCAAAGCCCACCATAAATGGACGCTTTTCCTGACCTGCAATGGTTGCCACAATATCTGGGTTTTTTACAAGGGAAACATTCAACTCATCCCCTGCTTTCTTAATTTTGTGCTCGGCAACTTCTGCTACGCGATAGTCTGCGACTGCGGCCGTTGCAATGAAGATATCACACCCTGTCTCTAATGAGTCCATACTGATATCTAACATTTGTCGTGCCGAGGCAACATTTACTCTTTTTACACCATTCGGTGTATCTAAACTTACAGGTCCAGCAATCAGAGTGACTTGTGCACCAGCAGCATAACAGGCAGCAGCTAAAGCAAAGCCCATTTTACCAGTACTATGGTTCGAGATATAACGAACAGGGTCAATCGCTTCACGCGTTGGCCCAGCAGTAATCACCACTCGCTTTCCAGCTAACAAACCAAATTTTTCAGCGATGGCACGTTGAGCCTGATGGAAATAACCAGCCACTTGCTTGGCAATTTCTTCTGGTTCTGGCATTCGACCTAAACCAACATCACCACACGCCTGCTCACCCGCATCCGGCATGATCACATGCACGCCATCTTCGACCAAGGTTTGTAAATTTCGTTGTGTCGCTTTGGCCGCCCACATCTGCTGGTTCATAGCAGGTGCAACCCATACAGGAGATTTTGTTGCCAAAAATACTGTACTGAGCAAGTCATCTGCTAAACCATGCGCAAATTTTGCCAAAGTATCGCAACTTGCAGGCGCAACCAGTAATAAATCAGCCCAACGTGCTAATTCAATATGTCCCATTCCAGCTTCAGCCGCAGGGTCTAAAAGTTCAGTATGGACAGGATTACCAGAAAGAGCCTGAAAAGTTAGTGGAGTAATAAATGCCTGGGCACCATGTGTCATGACCACACGTACATCAAAGCCATAATCTTTGAGGCGGCGGACTAAGATGGCACTTTTATAGGCAGCAATTCCGCCAGTAACAGCTAAAACGATGTTTTTATGAGGAATAACACTTAGATCAAAGCTCACGAACAGGATACCTTACTGTTGCAGTGGCGCTCACAATAGCATTAAATACGCGCAGACCCAAGATTGATTGGGCAAACAAAATAAAATTTTAAGCGAATTATGCTGGGGAATATGAATACTTCTATTAAAAATTGGCCCGAACAAGAGCGGCCAAGAGAACGGTTATTACAACAAGGCCCTCAAAGTCTCTCTGATGCAGAGCTATTAGCGATTTTTCTTCGCTCAGGTTCAAGGCAACATTCAGCAGTCGAATTATCACGTTTACTCATTCAACATTTTGGCAGCCTAAATGCAGTATTTGATTCATCGTTAAGTGAATTAACTCAATTTAATGGAATTGGAGCAACAAAATATTCACAATTACTGGCAGTCAAAGAACTCGGACGGCGTTATCTCGATCATCACTTTCAGAAAAATGATCTCAGTCTTCATTCTTCTGATTTAGTTTTAGATTATTTGCGCTATGAATTAAAAGGTGAAAAACAAGAAGTCTTTGCCGTGCTGTGTCTAGACCCAGAATTAAGAAAGCTGCATTTTAAAAAGCTATTCTTTGGCTCAATGCAATATTGTGCGGTTTCGGTCAATCAAACCTTACGTTACGCCTTACAACAACATGCTTGTCAGCTCGTTATTGCACACAATCATCCATTTGGTTTGGCGCAGCCTTCTGCCGAAGATATTGCCTTAACCCAGCAACTAGAAAATGCCTGTCAACTTGTCGAAATACGTCTCTTAGATCATTTTATTATCTCACCAGAAGGAAGCTTTTCATTTGCTGAACAACAACTGCTCAACCCTGCACCAATATCAGTTCAATAATATTGACAAAGCTTAACTAAGCCTAGAAGATCAAAACAAAAATAGTGATGCTTAAAATAAAATGATTGTTCGTGATCAACCTAGTATTTTCAAAGTTTTATTCTCTTGGCGAGGGACGATTTTACCCAAAATTCTTCCCTCCTTAGGGTTTGTTATGTTGATCTCGGCAATCATTGGTGGCGTGGAATATATCAATCTTTATCGCTTTCCAGAAATTCCTTTGGTTGGCTTTACTCTCATTGGTGTCGTACTTTCTATTTTTTTAGGATTTAAAAATACTGCATGTTATGACCGTTGGTGGGAAGCCCGAAAATTATGGGGCGTTTTAATTGCAACTTCACGTCATTTTGACCGTGATTGCCGAATTTTGACTCAGGCCCGTCGTGAACGTGTCATTCAGCATGTGATTGTTTTTGCTAACGTGTTACGTGACCGTTTACGTCGTCAGACTGCGAACCCAACAGAGTTAATACAAACCAGTGGTATGAGCCAGCAGGCACTTACTCAACTCTATCAGCAAAATAATGCCCCTCAGTACACATTGAGCCTTATACACTGGGAATTATTACAAGCACTTAAAGAAGGTGAAATCTCTGACATCATCTATGCGCAGATGAATAAAAATGTTTCAGATTTAAGTGTCGTGCAAACTGGCTGTGACCGAATCGCCAATACGCCTATTCCATTTGCCTATTCAGTTTTGCTCAACCGCACTGTCTATTTTTTCTGTTTTATGTTGCCGTTTAGTCTGGGTTCATTGCTTGGCTTAGCAACCCCTTTACTGGTTGGAATTTTGGCATATACATTCTTAGGTCTTGATGCACTCAGCTCAGAAATTGAAGAGCCTTTCGGTACTCAAAGTAATGATTTACCTTTAGACGCAATGGTCCGTAATATCGAGATTGAACTTTTAGGAACACTAGGCAAACCTACACCTCCTCCAATTCAGGCTCAAGATAATAACTTGCTGTAAAATTTTAGAGAAAACGCTCCCAAACACCTTGCTGATTAGCGGTTGGTTTAGGTGTATTCCCCAATTTAATCCATGGCATATTTTCACCATGAAAATCACTACCAATCGATACGGCCAGCTGATGTTGCTCAATTATCCGGTCAACCATCTGGCGAGTAGATAACGTTTCCATGGGGGGAGGTAATTCAATTGCGTCTCCACCTGAGGTTGCGAATAATTCAATTAAATATCGAACATTGGTTGCAGATAAATCATAACGAGTCGGATGTGCTAAAACCGCCAGCCCTTTACTTTCATGAATTACATCAATTGTTTCTTTTAATCCTAATCCTTCAAACTTTACAAAGGCACGTCTTCCCTCTTTTAAGAAACGATCAAATGCTTGTTGAGGACGGGTTACTACATTCTTTTCGACCAATGTTTTAGCAATGTGTGTTCTGGTGATTCGATCTGCCTGATCTTCTACTTTGGCAAGAACATCTTCATAAATCTGAAAACCAATACATTTTTCTAATAAATCACAAATGACTTTAGCTCTTTGCGCTCGTACCCTTTTTTGTTGTTCTAATGCTTCTAAAATTGGCGCTTCATCTTGCATGTTTAAAGCAACGATATGCACGCCATAACTCTTTTTGGTTGTTGGACGCGACCACTGACTTGAAATCTCTGTACCAGAAATGATTTTTAAATCATGACCTTGTGCAGCAATTCTAGCTCGCTGCAAACCATCCATTGTATCGTGGTCAGTTAAAGCCAAAGTATGCAAATTCACATCTATAGCAGCTTGCACCAATAATTCCGGAGACAAAGTTCCATCAGAAATATTGCTATGTGTATGTAAATCTATGCCTTGCATCTTTTATACTATGCCATTCACCAAACCTGATCAGATACTCTAACATGAAAGCACTTCTGGACTTTGTTCCATTAATTATTTTCTTCTATTTATATAAAACAGTTGACCCAACCGACACACAGCATCCTTTACTTAAACTGATCGGGTCTGCTGGTGGTGCCGATAATAATAATATTCTTGTAGCAACTACTGGTCTAATTATTTCAATGCTTGTGGTATATGGTGCCCTATTTGTTTTCCAAAAATTCCGTCTAGATAAACAACAGTGGTTTGTATTGTTTATGACTGTGATTTTTGGTGGCATCACCCTCATGTTAAGTGATGATTTCTATATTCGTCTGAAAGCTGCAATTTTAAATTTGGTTTTTGCAGGTGCATTCTTGGTTTCACCTTGGTTTGGTAAAGACCGTAAACCACTCATACGACGTTTATTTGATCCTATTTTAGAATTAAGTGAA
This sequence comes from Acinetobacter sp. WC-141, assembly GCF_000313935.1. Taxonomy (GTDB): domain Bacteria; phylum Pseudomonadota; class Gammaproteobacteria; order Pseudomonadales; family Moraxellaceae; genus Acinetobacter. The sequence goes on from NZ_AMSS01000043.1 coordinate 252,659, forward strand.
AAAGGTTGGAAAAATCTAAACTTCGCTTGGGCAGTCATGTTTGTAGTGATGTCTTGTTTGCATGTGTTCTTTGCATTTTTATTTCATGGTGGAAAATATTGGGGTGAATTTACTGCATTTGGTGACATGATTGTGATGTTTTCATTTATCATTATTCAGTTCATTATTTTACGTAAACATTTTAAGTCACCAGATGCTTAGAATGGTTCCTGATTGATTATAGAGATACGATTACATGCCTTTTTTTGTTCTAAGCTGTACCGATAACGAAGGAACTCTAGAGAAGCGCTTAGCAGTACGCCCTCAGCATATTGAACGTTTGCAAAAACTTGATGATGAAGGCCGTCTTGTTACAGCGGGAGCTATGCCAAAAGACCCGAATGATCCTCAAGCAGGTTTCTATGGCAGCACCATGATTGTTGAATTCGACAGTCGCGAAGCATTAGATGAATGGTTAAAAGAAGAACCATTTCTTAAAGAAGGCATTTATGCCCACATTGATGTAAAACCATTTAATAAAGCATTTCCAAAAGGGTAATCGCATGCAGCCTGCAATCAAAAGCTTTCTTGGCTTGTGTTTGATATGTTCAACTGCTGGAGCAGTTGAACCTGCTGCAACACCAGCAACACCTCCTCCAAGCGTGCCTTCAACTCAGGCCGCTAAACCAACACCTACAGCGGCAAATGTAGTAAAAACAGCGGCTACAACTCAACCACTTACAGCTGAACAACTCGTAAAGAATAAACAACAGCAAGATGCGAAAATCAAAGCTTTGGTTCAAGATCAGGCATCTCGTTTAAAACAGTTAGAACATGCCAATCTTGAAGCACTCGCTCAGAACCAAGAGTTACAGCTAAAAAATGATAGCCTCTCGGTTCAGGTTCAAGTCTTACAAAGCGAACGTAGCGCACAAATGTTTTTATATGGTGCGGTTACCTTAGCTGGTGGCGTATTGCTAGGATTCTTTATCGCTAGTTATATTCATACAAAACGTCGACGCCAGTGGTAAATCCAAGCAATCTATTAAACCAAATGAATGTATCAAACCGTATCCAAACAGCAGAACTGGACTGGGAATTAATCGATGGTATCGATGTTCCCATTTCCAAACAATTTGGTGATGTCTATTTCTCTAAAGATAATGGCCTACTAGAAACACGACATGTTTTTCTAAATGGTAACGACTTATCAGAACGCTTAGCCAATCTAAAAGATTTTGAATATTTTAGTGTAGGAGAAACCGGTTTTGGTACGGGTTTAAACATTCTTGCACTCTGGCAACTTTGGCAACAAGTCCGTCCAGACAATCAAAGCCATTTACATGCAATGAGTGTTGAAAAATTTCCATTAAGTAAAGCCGACCTTATTCGTGCTTTAAATGTCTGGGATGAGCTTAAACCACTTGCAGATCAGTTAATTGAACAATATCCACTGCCAATTGCTGGGTGTCATCGTTTAACTTTTCCTAACGAGCGTTTTAGCATCGACCTATGGCTAGGAGATGCACAAGATATTTTCCCAAGCATGGCTAAAACTAAAGCAATAAATGCTTGGTTTTTAGATGGCTTTGCGCCCTCTTGCAATCCAGAGCTATGGGAACAAAACGTTTTAAATCATATTGTCCGTCTTTCTGACTATGGCAGTACATTTTCCTCTTTTAGTGTCGCGGGAGTTTTAAAACGTGGACTAAAAGCGCATGGTATTAGTATTTCTCGTCCACGTGGTTTTCGACATAAACGGGAAATGCTCAAAGCAATCTGGAATCCACCTCAATCTGATGATGAATCCTCACAATTAGACCAAATTCAGTCATTGGGTAAAGAACAGCAGCATATTGCAATCATTGGAGCCGGCATAGCAGGTTTAACTACGGCGTGGGCATTTGCAGCACGTGGGCATCAAGTCACCCTATATGAGCAAACAGAAGCATTATCTGGCGCTTCTGGAAACCCTTTGGCGTTGCTTAATCCAAAACTATGCCCAATTGAACAAAGCCATGAACATCTCATGACTTTAAGTTGGCAACATGCCTTAAATTTTTATAAAAATTTTCAAGCATTCCGCCCACTTCAAATACAACAAATCGCATTGAAAAATGCAGACGAACTCCTCGATCTTGTAAATCAATATCCAACTGAGGTTGTTACCAACTCAACGAATTCACTCGAAACGGCATATTCAAGTGTTTCACTGACCGAAGCAGGTTCTGTTTCACCACATCAACTACGTGATGAAATTTTGCAACATCCTTTAATTGATCTAAAAGTTGCCCATATTACAGCACTGGTTCCTTTTGAAAATAAAGTTCAATTGCAGGCTGGTAATGAGGTTATTGCTGAAGCAGACCATGTTGTTGTGTGCTGTGCTCGGGGAAGTGCTGCTTTATTTGAAAGCTATCCACAGTTAAAACCAATACGCGGACAAGTGAGCTGGGTTGATAACACTTTTGCTCCCTTGTCTTTAAATGAGGCTTATAGCTATGGTGGGTATTGCGTGCAACTTGATGCTTCACAGTTAATTTTAGGTGCGTCTTTTTACCCAAATCGTGAAGATCAAGATGTACTTACCGATGACCATGTGCATAACTTTGAATTAATCCACAGCGTATTCCCTGCTTATGCAGAAAAGTTACCAGCAACTTCTACATGGCAAGGTCGTGCATCTATACGGGCACAAAGCTTAGATTATTTTCCTCTCGTTGGAAAAATGCAGGAACATAGCCGAATTGCTACTTTTGCAGCTCTTGGTTCTAAGGGATTCTTATTTGCTCCGCTATGCAGTGAGATCTTAGTTGCCCAGATGTTAGGGGAAGCTTGTCCAGTACCAGACAATTTATTACAAAAGTTAAATCCTCAACGATTCCAAAAAAAAGTAAAACCTAAAAAGCCATATTTCAAACCACAGTAATTTACCTCAATAAAAAAGCACCCGAAGGTGCTTTTTTTTATGCGCCCTGCTCTAGAGGCAAGCCAGCATCACGAGCTGCACGTGTCCCGCCCATCAGCACGACATATTCACGCGAGGCATCCAATCCTTCTAGTTTCTCGGCTGCACGAGGAGCTTTGCTACCACCACCACATAAAATATAAATCGGCTGACCCGCAGAGACCTGGTTCAAAATATCAGCATTCAAATCATTAATCGGGCGATTTACCGCACCTTTAACATGCCCTTCTGCATAAGCATTTGTATCACGGACATCCCAGATAACAGCATTTTCTGGGAATTCAAATGTTGTAATTTCTTGTTTACGGATCATTGTGCACTCCTTTGATGTAAACAACACTTGGCAAATGAAGAAAACCCTCTTAGCATCTCAAATATTCTTTCCCTTTGTAAAGGTCTAAACTATGCCTTCTTTCGATATTGTCTCTGAATTAGAGTTATTTGAAGTTAATCATGCCGTACAAAACACACAAAAAGAGATTGCAACACGCTTTGACTTCCGTGGTCATGATGTTTCAGTCGAAATAAACGAAAAAAATAAAGAAATTAAAATCAGTACAGAAAGTGATTTCCAGTGTGAACAAGTTTACAACATGTTAGAAAATCACTTTTATAAACGTAAAATTGATGTACAAGCACTTGATCCACAAAAAGCCGCTGCTTCAGGTAAAAATTTTGTACAGGTGATTAAACTTAAAGACGGGCTTGACTCAGATACTGCAAAAAAAATTAATAAAGCCATTAAAGAAAGTGGCGTTAAAGTGCAATCTTCAATCCAAGGCGACAAAATTCGTGTAACGGATAAAAAACGTGACACTTTACAACAAGTCATGAATTTTTTACGTGAACAACAATTCGGTGTGCCATTACAGTTTAATAACTTTAAAGATTAATCTCTTGTCGTGACATTCAAAGCTAAGGTAATTCCATGTCTCAATCCAATCGTCTATCAAAACTGGTAAAAGCGACTTCAAAATTCCCTAAAGGTATTCGGAGCACGCTTTGGAGCAAGGCGTTTGGTCGTATCGTGCCAATGGTGGGTACAGCAAATATCCGCTATCTGGAAGTAGACTCAAACCATGTTACTGTCCGTTTAGATAACCAAAAAAATATGCAAAATCATATTAAAGGGGTCCATGCTGCGGCTATGGCTCTTTTAGCAGAAACTGCAACAGGTTTTCTAACCGGTTTACACATTCCTGATAACCGCATTTTATTAATCAAATCATTACATGTTGATTATTTAAAAGTAGTTGAAGGTGGTTTGACTGCTACGGCAACGTTATCTGCTGAACAGCAAAAGTTTATTGCGGATAATGAAAAAGGTGAACTTGTGATTCCAGTTACTGTCATTGATGATGCAGGCAATGAACCAATCCAGTGCCAAATGCTTTGGGCATGGTTACCGAAACGTAAGAAATAACAACTAATCTAAAGTACTTTTAGATTTTTATTTGCCTCAAGATATAAAAATTATTTTTGTATCTTGAGGTCAACAATGAAAAAAATACTGATTCTTTCCTCTTTATTTACGAGTTTAATATTTACAACAATAACGACTCATGCGACTGAACCTAATCTTAAAACCAGTAAAATAACTTCGACCAAATCAGAAACTACCAATAAAGTAAGTGCTCAAAATAAAAAAATTTTGATCGACTTTTATGAAGGTGTCTTTTTAAAACATAAAGTCAAAGAATATGCAGACCGCTATATTGGTCAACAATATATTCAGCACAATCCTAATGTTCCAGATGGGAAAGCACCTTTTGTTAATTTCTTCACTGAAAAGTTCCAAAAGAATCCGCAAGCTAAAAATGAGATTAAACGTGCTATTGCTGAAGGTAATCTTGTCGTTTTACATGTTCATTCTACTGAAAATGAAAAAGATCGAGGAAGAGCAATTATTGATATATTTCGTGTCGAAAATGGAAAAATCGTAGAACATTGGGATGTCATACAAAACATTCCTGAGCAAAGCAAAAATACAAATACGATGTTTTAATTCTAAAAATAAATTCTTTGTCTAAATTAAAGATTAAAGCCTGAATACTGATATTCAGGCTTTCTAAGTTTTATTGAGTCTCTAAAAACTTTTGTCTCGCTTCTTCGGGTATTTGACGCTTATTACCTTTTACATCAACTGCTACAAAGGTAAAGACTCCTTCAGTAATACGTATTGGCTCACGAGAGTCATCATGACTATCCCAAACTTCAATTTGCATCTGAATAGAAGTATTTCCAACTTTTAAGATTTTGGTATAGCAGCTAATGACAAAGCCAACTTTTACCGGAACCAAAAAGGTCATTTGATTAATGGAAATCGTAGCACAGCGGCCACGACTGAAACGCTCTGCGTGAATTGCTCCAGCTAAGTCCATTTGTGACACAATCCATCCACCAAATACATCACCACTCCAGTTTGTATCTGCTGGCATGGCAATCGTTTGTAAGGATAAAATTCCTTCTGGTTTGGTATAAGCTTCTGACACCTTAGCTCCCGAAATTCGTTTGAAGTTGTTGATCGAGCCACTGCTGCAATTCAGGCGCACGTAATGCGCCGCTAATACGCGCAACCTCTGTCGTTTTGTTCATTAAGACAAGTGTCGGAATACTTCTCACATGAAAAGCTTGGCTTAAGCGAGGAGATTCTTCGGTATTAATCTTGGCAAAAATAACGCCTGGATTTTGTTCTGCGACCTGCGCAAAATGTGGTGCCATCATTTTACAAGGTCCGCACCATTCTGCCCATAAGTCAATGAAAATAGGTAGATCACTATTCGTGATGTAGTTACTAAAATTTTGCTCATTTAGTTCAATAGGCGCAAGCGGTATTAATGGCTGATGACATTGCCCACAGCTTGGTTGCTCAGGAAGTTTTTCTTCTGGAACTCGGTTTTTTGCACCGCACGATGCACATACAATAATCATTTACACCACTCCTATATGCTGATGTAAAAATTCTAATTGGGTTATCACTGCTTTTTCAAACCATGAACCGTGATAGATATCAAAATGTTTCATATCCCACTCATGATAACTCACAAAAGGCGCAATATTTGTCGCAGCTTCACGACTGGACTCAATAGGAATAAGGGAATCTTTTTGGGCCGCAATAAATAAAACTGGAATATTAATCTGGCGCACAACCTGAATCGGACGGTATCGCATCAAATTAAAAAAGACACGAGCTGGGACTTCTCCACTCCAATAATAATCAGGATTTACAATTGATAGATAGCCATAATAACTATCTGCTGTTGGCATAAAGCATAAATTATGTTGATCGACGACAGGTAATCTTTTGGGATTAAGCCCCATTTTTGATCCCATATAGTCCTGACTCGATAACTTCAATGCTTGAGGATAGCGTTGTAAAGGATAGAGCTTGGCAGTTTCAGCTCCATCTACATAAGGAATTTGTACTAAAATTGCCTGAATATTCTTCAATTCAGAAGCTAGGCTTAGCGCATATCCGCCACTTAAAGAAGTTCCCCATAGCACGATTCTTCGGTTATCTATCAGCTTACAGGTGGAAGCATATTGAATAACTGTTTTCCAATCTTCCAACTGTGAATTGATGGAGACCATTTCTCTTGGCTTGCCAGTGCTCCCACCCCAATATCGATAGTCAAACAAAATAACAGCATAGCCCGCCTGTGCAAATCGCTGTGCATATTGAACTAATTTAAATTGACGCAACGCAGCAAAACCATGGGCCATAATTATAACGGCAGATTTCTTATTTGTTTTTGGAATATAAAAATCAGCTGCGATCGTTTCCTGACCACATGGAACATATAAAGGCTCAACCATATAAGCGTGCATATGTGCTCCGTTGAAATAGAATATGAATAACCAATTTTAAAATAGCTTAATGATCATTTTTAAAATTTACAGCTCAGCTATAAGACATAACTTTTCTTAGTCAGAACAACACACGAGTGTCTTGTATCTCAGGTTAAGCTTAATGCTATGATACAGCATAAGAGGTTTTGTTAAATTTTGGAGTGACGAAATGTCAGATAATGTTGGTTTCGCAGGTCAAATTGGTCCAGAGCATGTTGGCCAAGTTGTAGAAAAAGGATTTAAATCGATTATTAATAATCGACCAGATATGGAAGGCGGCCCTGAACAACCTACAAGTGCTCAAATTGAAGAAGCAGCACGCCAAGTAGGTCTAGACTACGTTTATCAACCTGTTGTAGCTGGGCAGATTACAGAACTTGATGTACGTACTTTCGCAAATCATTACAATGAGTTGCCAAAACCTGTGCTTATGTTCTGCCGTACAGGAAACCGTTCGAACAATCTATATCAATTAGCAAAACAAATGGATTTATTAGACGACTAATTTTAAGAAATTAATATTCCATAGAACCCTATTTCCTCTTTTAAATAGGGTTTTTTGATAACTTATTTTGCATATCTCTGCACGAATTCAACAGAACTAAAAATAATATTGGTCTAAAGTATTTAAATCTTTTTTGAATCATTTATTAATTTTTATGAATAAATTTATATTCGTACTTTTAAGCTGTTTAATTCTTACAGCATGTTCATCAATGCAGGTACGGCCTACTGTAGGTGTAAGTATGGGTACACAACTTTAATTAGCTAGCTGCCTCATAAATATAATGAGCAACCTCATGAAATATATGTTATTTTATAAATCTAAAAAATTATTTTAAATAACTTATCATTTTAATTGGGGACAATGATGAAACTTACTCATGGGGTATGTGGGATTACTTTGGCTGCTTTTTTGACAGCTTGTGGTGGAGGTGGCGGTGATGGCTACTATAACCAAAATTCAAATTCTGGTTCTACGACAACACCAACCACACCATCAACAGATCAAGAGTTGGCCACTTCTGTTTTAAATAGTGTAAAACAAGAAGGAAAATATTTATTCGGTGCATATGATCTTAATAATGAAAAGTTATCAAAAGGCTACATTGACCACGCATTAGATACCTTCGCCCAAGGCCCACTCAAGTTAACATTAGATATTCGCAAAGTAGATCTTACTAAGTACTCAGATCACTATCGTGAAAAATGTTTTATTAAGAGCACTACAGACTACCGTGCCTGCTACGTATTTAAAGGTGAAGAAATTAAAACCTTGCTCCCTGGTTATAACGATTGGGACTTCGATATTACAGCAGATGATTTAAAAAATATTAAACTGGCAAACGACAATATCTCTCCAAATTTAGAGGATTATCAATCAAATACCAGAATTTATATTTTTCAAAATGAAAATAATGATAAAAACTTCCAAGATGTAACAATTACTGGGGCCTTTGCATATCCATTCCAACAGTCATGGGGACTAGAACAAACCAAGCAAAAAAGATTCGTATTAATTAACTCTGCCACAAGTGATTATAAAATCACTACAACTACTATTGTGCAAGATCCTGATACAGGCCAACCTACTGAAAAAGAAATTACTACTGGTGCAATGAGTGTATATAAAGATAACACATCAATTGATGGTGATCTCTACGTAGTTCAAGGTGGTTCTGGTTTCAACGTACTTATTAATGATAACCCTAATGTTCCTTTTGCAGAGCCAATTTCATTTGTTGTGAACTCTACTCCTGGCAATACAAACAATGCGACATACAAAGTAAAAGCTGGTAATCACCAAGTATTAAGCTTGCCGAGTATTACTGGTCTTGAAGGAAGTCGCGTTGAAAATGAATCGCCAACAACGAATGCACAGAAATTTAATGGCAGTATTTATTTAGAAGGACAAAATATTTTTACTTTCAAACAAAGCTTGAACGGAACTACATTAGACTTTAAGCATGTTATTAATGGGGTAAACATTGAAGGTCAGTCTATTAATCAAAATGGGACTGTTTCAACAATCTTAAAAACACCTTTTATGCAAAATTTTACATATTAAAGTTAAATAATTAAGACTAAACCCTCTGTTAAGAGGGTTTTTCTATATATTCTAAATATCTATTAAAATAGCTTAATGACAATGTTCGATATTATTATCATTGGCGCAGGTACTGCTGGTATTAGCGCATATAAAGAAGCCGTTAAATATACTAATAATATTTTAATTATAAATGATGGCCCATGGGATACCACCTGTGCTCGTGTAGGTTGCATGCCAAGTAAAGTCCTCATCTCTACAGCAAACCGTATGTTTGACATTCAAAATGCTCAAGAGGTTGCTTTGGACGTATCTGCAAAAATTAATACTGATCAGGTCATGAAACATGTACAAACTTTACGTGATCGCTTTACACAAGCCACTTTAAAAGATGTAGAGCAATGGCCAACTGAACATAAAATTTCTGGTAAAGCCCATTTTATTGATGCACAAACTGTAGAGGTTAATGGGCAACAGTACCAAGCAAAAAGTTTTATTCTAGCTGTAGGTTCAACTCCTAATTATGAGCAAACTTGGCAAAAAGAACTTGGAAATCGGCTTATAACAACAGATCAAATATTCGAATTAAAAACACTGCCTAAATCTATTGCCATCATTGGTAGTGGTGTGATTGCCCTTGAAATTGCTCAAGCTATGCACCGTTTAGGCGTAGAAACCACGATTTTTGCTCGCAGTAAGCGAATTGGTATACTGACTAGTTCTAGGCTTCAACAACTTGCACAAAACGAACTAGGCGAAGAGCTAAAAATTCTATTCGAAACTTTACCAAGTGAAGTTAAGTGTAGTTCTAATGAAGTTATATTAAATTATACGTTTGAAGAAAAAGAGAAAATTCTCAAAGTTGAATATGTTTTAGCTGCAACAGGCCGTACAAGTTTACTTGATACCTTAAAACTAGAAAATATTGATACTTCTTTTAAGGATATTAAGTTATTACCTATAAATGCAAAAACCAAGCAATTAGATACATACCCAATTTTTGTTATCGGTGATGCTTATACCTCAACACCATTACAGCATGAAGCTGCACATGAGGGCAAAAAAATTGTTCATAACTGCTTGAACTATCCACAAATCCAACCAGTTAAGACTCTTACTCCATTAGGAATTGTATTTAGTCATCCAGAAATGGCGATCGTCGGGCAAAGTTATAAGCAATTAAAAGATAACGGTATAGACTTTATTACAGGTGAAGCCTCTTATGAACGACAAGGCAGAGCTATCGTCATTGGAAAAAATAAGGGTGGTATTGAGGTTTATATAGAACGTGAAAGCCAGAAACTTCTTGGTGCTGAATTATTTACAGAAGCAACAGAACACATGGCTCATTTATTAAGCTGGATAATAGGCGAAAATTTAACGTTAAATGATATTTTAGAGAAACCCTTTTATCACCCAACTCTAGAAGAAGGTCTTCGCACTGCTTTAAAACATGCTCGTAGACAACTAAAAATATAATCTTATTGCTTAGATATATTTCTTAAATATAATAAAAAAGGACTCCTATATAGAGTCCTTTTTTATTGTCTTAACTTCTTACCTACATTTTTCAGATTAATTTCTGCATAAAAAAACACCCCCAACAGTTAAGTTGGGGGTGTTTAGAATAATGAGCTGGCGATGACTTACTCTCACATGGGAAACCCCACACTACCATCAGCGCTAAGAGGTTTCACTTCTGAGTTCGGGAAGGGATCAGGTGGTTCACTCTTGCTATGGTCGCCAGCACAACTGGTATGGATACTTGCTTCGTTTTATTCACTTTGTGATACGTTGCGTTTTCCAAATCTTTACAGATGGGCTGATTGAGTCTTACTTTAGATGTTCATTTTAGCTAAGCATATAACTAAATCAAGTTGCTTTGCAT
>NZ_AMSS01000044.1 GCF_000313935.1 Acinetobacter sp. WC-141
CTGTAGCGACCCTTTGCCGTGAACACGGCATGAGTAATGCTACCTTTTATAAATGGCGTGCCAAATATGGTGGTATGGATACATCATTAATGGCTCGACTGAAAGAGCTAGAAGCCGAAAATACCAGACTTAAAAAGATGTATGCGGAAGAGCGATTAAAGGCCGAAATCATCCAGGAAGCGATGGCAAAAAAGTGGTAAAGCCATCTTGCCGGCGTAAGATGGCACAACAGGCAGTTGCCCAGCATGCCATTAGTATTCGTTTGGCTTGTAAAGCATTTGGCATTAGTGAAACCTGCTACCGCTATCAAGCCAAACTCAGCGATGACAATGCACTCATTGCTGAACAGCTCATTGAACTCACTGAGGAAAATTCCGATTGGGGCTTTGGTTTGTGCTTCTCGTATTTACGGCATGTTGAGAGTTGCTGCTGGAATCACAAGCGGGTTTACCGCATTTACTGTGAGTTGGCACTGAATCTGCGTATTAAACCGAGAAGAAGACTAAAACGGCATGCGCCTGAACCATTGAAAGAACCAATCCGAGAAAATCAGGTTTGGTCATTAGATTTTATGCATGATCAGCTTTCCGATGGTCGCAAGTTTCGATTATTGAATGTGATTGATGATTACCGCCGCGAAGGCCTAGCCATTGAAGCAGGGTTCTCATTGCCCACAATCAGGGTTATTCGTACGTTGAATCAATTGCTGGAGTGGAGAGAAAAACCGTTAGTGATCCGATGCGATAATGGTCCCGAATTTATCAGTCACGAATTTGTGCGCTGGGCTACTGAGCACGGTATTCGTATTGAATATATTCAACCGGGTAAGCCACAGCAGAATGCGTATATTGAACGCTATAATCGGACCATACGTTATAGTTGGCTGAGCAAGCATTTATTTGATACTTTGGATGAAGTACAAGATTATGCAACAAACTGGTTGTGGCATTACAACCATGAAAGACCACATCAAGCTAACAAAGGAAAGCCACCTCTAATGGCTGCTTAACCTCTACTTTTAACTTCGGTTATTTATGGGAGGATTACCATCTGGAGAAAAAATAACGTAATCTTTATTAATATAAAAACTCCTAACAATAGAAAAAGAATCTCAAAAAATTAATATGTACTATCTTTCCTCTGGAAACAGAGGAAAGATAACTTTTTTAATCATCAGATAGGATATAGAAAATGTTTATTGCAAAAAATATATTTGTATATTTACTATCAATGTTAGCTTTATGCTTACTCATTATTTTATTTAATTACCTAGGAATGAATGAGACGACCAACCTCGTTCTTTCTTCAGCTCTCTTTGGAATATTTATCACTTGGTATTACAAAGGTAGTGGACTATGCCTAGCCTTATTTAGTTTTTTTTATTGGGCAATGTTCGTTATTAGTCAAAGTTTAGAAGTGATCTGGATGTTCTCAATTTCAGTTATTGTGTATTTAATCATGACTAAAATAATACCTAAACTCAAGTATATCCAGATCGGTATAACGTCAAATGTTAGAACGGATTTACACCACGATTGACCATTCCCACTTTCTTAACAGGAATAATTTTAGTTTGCTCAGTAATTAATAGCTCATCTAAGAAGAATTTGAGATTTTGTTCATCAAGACGGATGGGATTAAAACTTGATTCACCCATATTTAAAAAGAAAGATTCAATATTTGTATTACGCTGTACATATTTCATTGACCAACGCTGAAAAGAGTTTTTATCAATGGAATATGTACACAACCATTTAATATTATGGTGTCGTTGATCATTTTTAATTTTTTCAAATAATCCTTCAACTAACTCTTGCTCACCTTCTAGACATTGAAAGAAAGCATTATCAGCATAATAGAGCACACCACAAATTTGATTCAAATCATTGAAATTTCGAGCTTCTGTCAGGATATCACGTAAATCTTGTAATAAATCTTCATTTTTTTCGTTTCGTTGGCTGGCATAACACAGTCGAACGTTCATTAACAATTCCGTGAAATATAAAATTTCTTTATTTAAAGATTTTCTAATCTAACATATATCTATTCCTGATAATTTATATTTCTTCTCCACATTAAGTATATGCTTAAACAACCAACTGATGAGTGATTATGAAAAACTTATTAGACTTATATACTGGATATAAAACAAAAAGCCCTCTTACTAGAGGACTTTTAGAGATCTTAAAAGAAAACAGAATTTCCTTTAAAAGACAAAAATAAAAAAAGCACTAAATAGTGCTTTTTTTCTTACTGAAATATTATTGTGGAATAATATTTACAGCATTTGGGCCTTTTTGACCTTGAGTAACGGTAAACGTTACACGTTGACCTTCGTGTAAAGTTTTGAAACCTGAACCAGAGATCTCTTTGAAGTGAGCAAACACATCTGGACCGTTGTCTTGTTGAATGAAACCGAAACCTTTAGTTTCGTTAAACCATTTTACTGTACCGCTTACTGTATTAGACATGATATATCCTACTGATTTCTAATATTTTAGCATCATTTAATAATGACACTAACATAACTTTGAAAAAAGAATAACAAATTGAGTTAAGATCTTAAAAAACGAAGGATTATGACTAAAACTACGATACTTTAAAGAAGATTTACTAACAAGACTTTTTTCTAGTTAAGAGCATGATACACTAAATAAATTTCTATTCAAGCTTTTTATGAAAAAAATTTTATAAATTATAATAAAAAACCGAAAAACAATAACTTAATAAGACAACTAAAAACTTAGTATATTCCCTACTTAACCAACAACTTACATCTGATTAGATAAAATAGAGGTGAGCAGAAGAATGCATGGTTATAACTTATCAAACAACAGAATAAAATATAAATAAAGAGATGAAATAATTTGAGCTTTAAAAAATTCAGGCAATAAAAAAACTCCTAAAGAGGAGTTCTATTTTTTAAATCTTGGCAGAGGATCAAGGACTCGAACCTTGACGAACGGTTTTGGAGACCGTCATGCTACCATTACACCAATCCTCTATCTTTATGATTAAATAGCTAAGGATTTAATCATAAAAAAAGCAAGAACATCGTCTTGCTTCTTTTAATGGTGGGGGCGAAGAGACTCGAACTCTTACACCTTGCGGCGCTGGAACCTAAATCCAGTGCGTCTACCAATTTCGCCACGCCCCCATCTGGGACATTTATTTAAAATAAATGTGGCAGAGGATCAAGGACTCGAACCTTGACGAACGGTTTTGGAGACCGTCATGCTACCATTACACCAATCCTCTTCCAAGATATAGATGACTTAACACCTGTATCAAACTTTAAGCTTTAACTTAAAGTGGTGGGGGCGAAGAGACTCGAACTCTTACACCTTGCGGCGCTGGAACCTAAATCCAGTGCGTCTACCAATTTCGCCACGCCCCCGATGGCTGTGTATATTAGCGATAAGAACTTGCAGTGACAAGTGTTTTTTTTTCAAAAATTCCTGACCGAGTAAATAGTATACAGAAACTAGATCAATGATTTTTATCAGATTGAAACTGATTTTAAGCAATTTAACGCTTCAGCAGCATTTGAGAATCGATTTTGCTGCTTTTTTTGCAATAAACCTAAAAGTAATGGATAAAAATTCATAAATTGTGTTGGCAATTGAATGGTTAAATTTTGGCAATGTAATACTGCCCAATCATAGTAACTCCCTGCTTCTAAGCGAGTTTGGGTTAACCATTCATATAGAACAATACCAAATGCATATAAATCGCTTTGTATATCTTTACTGGCCCCTCCAAACAACTCTGGAGCCATATAACGTGGTGTAGCATCCATCCTTAAATCTGAATTCGATAAAAGTCGAGCTTTCTCAAAATCAATCAAATAAGCATTTTGCTCAAACTTTCGAAAATGCTCTTTCTTAATATCTCCATGAATCCAACCAAATTTATGGAGTTCTGCGAGTTTATCTAGCGAGAACCAAATCGTATGATAGATATCAGTTAAATCCGTCTTATGAGGCAATGGGCCAAACCACAAATCAGTATCAGGTAAAATTAAAACTCTACCTAAAGAATGGTTTAACTGAGGAATAGTACTCACTTCGATTAATTTATGGGGTAAAAGCCATGCAGTTTTTTTATGATTGATTTCTTCGTAAAACAATTGTTCATGTATGAAGTCTCGCTCACTTTGAACAAATGTCTCAGGCAAATGATATTTTAACCAATAGTTTTTGTTATCTATACGACATAGCCATAGATACCGCCCTAAAGCGGCACTTGCAGGCTTTGTCACACTTTTTAAATTTTCTATATGCGAAGCAAAATCATGCTTCAGCATAATATGACTCTGGCTGTTGTTGCTTTTCTTCAAAACGCAAAACTTCTAAACAATGCTGAATCGTCTTACCAATACGAGCATGGGTCTCAATCGAAGAAATCTTTGGCCAAGTCGCACGCTCCCCTTCTCGTTGCAAACGTTTAAACAAATGCGGACGTGGGTTTTGCAAAGTATAGGTATAGTGACTCAAACCATATTTAGCAATGATATTCACATCGCCATAATAACGCTGTCCCATTACACCATAGCCATGATCGAGTAATCGTCTAACCGGAGAAATAGAACCAAGTCTTTGACGTGTAAAGTCCATAAGTCCCATAGATAGCACTTTACCTTGACGTCTTAAAATCCGTTCTGGCCAACTTAAAACGTCTTTACGAAAGCGGTCTGCGTCATTTTGCATAAATGGAACAATATGTGGGTTAACCTGACTCGCGATGGTGTAATTTAAATTATATAGACGTGCCATTCTTTCTTGCGGAAAATCACTTCTTACACTGCCATCTACCCATTTTGTATTTGCCATATAAGGCGTGTGTTCGCCGTCATAACGTTTGCTGGTTAAACGTACGGGTGGAAATAATACAGGTACAGCACATGAAGCCAACACAGCACTCCACACTAAAACATTAGGCGTCATAATGGCATTCATGATTCGCGGGTTTTCTGTTGCATCATAGGGTGCAACCGCAACATTAATGTTTAAACCAGATTTTTTGAAAGCCTCCTCAAACGTGAGATCACCCAGATTTTCAACAAGGAACTTTTTCAAATAGTGCACATCGGCAATTCCACCATTTCCTTTAATGAGCTCACGAAGTTTTCTAAAGTGAAAAGCATCACTAAAAAATTGTTCTCCATTTAATAAATTTTGAACATCTTCACGGGCAGAAGTTCCGAGCATGCCTGTCATAATTGCCCCTGCACTTGAGCCAGACAATACTTTAGGCATTAAATCTTGTTCAATTAAAGCTTTACACACTCCAGTGTGAAAAAGACCTAAAGTCGCACCACCCGAGAACATAAGCGCTGGTTGTCCATATGCTTTTTCACAATTTTCAAAAAACTCAATTTTTTCTTTTCTTTGAAAAGTAATACATTCACTTGAAGCAATATAGGCCAAGCTTTGACTAACTTCTTCAATATAATCTTCAATTAATTTTTTTGTTCCCACATGCGTTGCAGCAAACAACATAGGGTGACCAATATTTGCAATATCGTAGGTTAGACCTTCTTTGAGTAAATAAATGAGATCTAGCGTTCGATGTTGCTGACGATATCTTTTCAGTAAAGTGTATCTATAAGAAATGAGTTCTGCATCGAAGTAAGGCGAACTATTATCAAACTTCCACTCTTGCACACCTGTTTCTTCATCTAGTTTTAGTGCAAAAGATTTCCACTCTTCATAAGATTCAGCCATGTCTAATTGACGTTGTAATTTTTTGATACGGTAGGCCTGATGCGGATTCATATCACTTCGTATTTTTTCAAACATATTTCGTCCTCATCTTCACAGATGATTTTACTGAATAGACACAGCAACACTATGCGCGGTCTGAAGATTTCAATCAATTGCAAAACCGATAAACTGTATAGATAACAACTTTTTTGTCAGCCTGTTAATTTCGGTGTTAGTATCCTATTAAATTACTGTTTAACATGATTGACTTACCATGGCTACCATTGATTTACCAGATAATTTAGTTCAAACATTATCACTTGTATTAAATCAGTTACAGCAGGTCTTACCTGAACCTAAACAAGAGACAGATTTTAACGCACCTGCTTTTAGATGGGAAAATCAGCAACTTAAAGCTATCTACACACCTAAAGATATTTATCTTGATGACTTAAAAGGAATTGAACGTCAAAAAGAAAAAATCATTCAAAACACTTTGCAATTTTTAAATGGTTTACCCGCAAATGATGTGCTTTTAACTGGCTCGCGTGGTACAGGAAAGTCATCAATTGTTCGTGCTCTATTGACTGAATATGCCCCTCAAGGATTACGTTTAATTGAAATTGAGCGTGACGACCTGGCAGATTTACCTAAAGTTCAGAAACTTATTCAAAACCGACCTGAAAAATACATCGTGTATTGTGATGACTTAGCGTTTAATGCTGAAGATGAAAATTACCGTAGTTTAAAAAGTGTATTGGATGGTTCATTACAGTCAGGTTCAAGTAATTTTATTATTTATGCGACCAGTAACCGCCGTCATTTGTTACCAGAATTCATGCATGAAAATACGCCTGTAACCAAGGTTGATGTTCCACAATATACTGAATTGCACCCACAAGAAGCGATTGAAGAAAAGATCTCTTTGTCAGATCGTTTTGGTTTATGGTTATCTTTTTATCCAATGGATCAGAGTTTATATTTAGAAATCGTAGAGCATTATATTCATAAGGCAAATATGGTTTTTAACGACGAAGTTCGTGCTGAAAGTTTGCGTTGGTGTCAAATGCGTGGTCAACGTTCAGGTCGTGCCGCTTATCAGTTTTCTAAGCACTGGATTGGTTTAAATGGCTTAAAAGAGCTGTCTAACAATTAAACAAAATGTCCCACAAAGCCTTAGCTTTGGCCTGAAAACCGCTTAGTTTTGATAGTTGTTTTTCATAACCTAAAACAAAGATAGTCTTATCATGATTTAGGTTTATATATGAAAAAACAATTGCCCAAAATTTCTATAGGCAGCAAAGTTTTAGGTCAAAGCTTATTGCTCGCGCAAGGTGTTATAGATAAAGCAGAAAAATACTCAACTCTTCCTTTTTCTCAGTCTCATATCATCCAGCCCCGAGTTAATGAAAAATATTATAGCTGGACTCATTACGGCATCTTTTTTCCGCTTTTGCCTGAGCCACATCGTTATTTAAATATTATGATTTTACTAGGCACACCCGGTGCTCTCGCATTTGATCACGATAATATAATTGATGGAAAACCTAGAAAAACAGCTACTTTCTTTTCAAGTACAGCCGCAATTGAGCAAGCTTTGCTTAAGGCTTATATCATTCCTGAAGATACAAAAATTAATGAAGATGGAAGCTTAATCGAACTAGGTCAAGAAATTTCAATTCAAGGAAAATTCCCGCAAATTCATGTCCATGGACACTATGAGGGACTTGATTTCAACTTTGATATCGATGTTACCCCACATGTTTCTTGGTTCATAAAAACACCGATTTATGATCATTTTAGTTTATTGGCAAAGTTTAAAGGCTATTTAAACTACCAAGCAGAACACATTGAAAGCGAGGGGCTCTGCACTTATGAATATGCCCGAGCGGTTGGGCCACATAGTTTCATAAACAAACTTCTTCCTGATGCCCACAAACTGCCGCTTGATTTTTTTACTTATCAAATTATTAATTTAAATGAAACCACTCAACTTCTTCTAACAAAAGCAGATATTGCGGGACAGACAGCGGCTTATACTTTGCATATTAGATATCTTGACCGACCCGCAGAAATTTATACAGATGTCAGTTTTGACGTTATTTCCCATCAAGTGGATGATTACGTCTCACCAACTGGACAAAAGATGCGACTTCCGAAATATTTTTCATGGATTGCTAGAAATGATGCGAAACAAATTATTTTAAATATTCAGGCAGAAATTGACTGCCCACTCCGCTACGGTCATGGGCGAGGTTATGCAAGTAGTTATATATTTACCGGTAATTATTTCGGTAATGAAGTTCAAGGCCGTGGATATATCGAATACATTGATATTGAAAACCAAAAAGCTTTTGAATAGAAGTTGTTTTACTCAGGAATAGACAACTCAGTCATTGGCCAACGTGGTGTTGTGGTTACAGCCAGACCATCATGTTGGCCTGCTTTTAAGCGTTGATAACCTGCAAAAGCAATCATTGCCCCATTATCAGTACATAAAGCAGGTTCTGCGTAATAAACTTGTGCTTTAATTTTAGCTAATGAGGTTTCCAACTGTTCACGTAATCGTAAATTTGCGCTTACTCCACCCGCAATAACTAAACGCTTAAGTCCAGTTTGCTTTAAGGCTTTTACTGATTTTTTTACTAATGTATCTACAATTGCTTCTTGGAATGAAGCTGCAATATCTGCGTCTCGGTTTTCACCATTCAATTTTTTCAATTGCACAGAAACTGCTGTTTTTAAACCACTAAAAGAGAAATCTAAACCTTGATGAAGCATTGGTCGCGGAAATTCAAATGCTAACGGATTACCACTTAAAGCCAATTTCGCAATATTAGGACCGCCTGGGTATGGCAAGCTCATCATTTTTGCAACTTTATCAAAGGCTTCCCCTGCTGCATCATCAATAGATTCACCTAAAAGCTCATATTGACCAATCCCGTGAGCTGCCATTAGTTGTGTATGTCCACCTGAAACTAATAAGGCAACAAATGGAAATTCGGGTGGTTGACTTGAGAGTAAAGGTGCCAACATGTGCCCCTCCATATGGTGAACACCAATGGCAGGTTTATTTAAAGAAAAAGCTAAAGTTCTTCCAAATAAAGCCCCTGTCATTAAGGCTCCCATTAAGCCAGGACCACGTGTATAAGCAACAGCATCAATCTCTTGTTTTGTTACACCACTTTGCTCAAGCAGTTGATTCATTAAAGGAATTAATTTACGAACATGGTCTCGAGAAGCAAGTTCAGGTACTACTCCACCATATTCGGCATGAAGTTTAATCTGGCTATAAAGAACCTGTCCCCGCAAGCCGAGTTCGCTATCATAAAGTGCCAACCCTGTTTCATCACAAGAAGTTTCCAAGCCTAAAACAATCATCAAAACTGCCTTTTATATGAGTCAAAATATTGCAATCGCTATTATAGACTTGTGATATGAGTTGTAAATGAGTAAAATACTGACCTTCACTTGTGATCCGGCACAATAGTGTGCTTGATCTTATCCATAATCTAGAGGATTTTACATGCCACAAGTTAAGTTGAAAGAAGGCGAACCAGTTGACGTAGCTATCCGTCGTTTCAAACGTTCATGCGAAAAAGCTGGTGTTTTAGCTGACGTTCGTAAACGCGAATTCTACGAAAAACCAACTCAAGAACGTAAGCGCAAAAAAGCTGCTGCAGTTAAACGCTACCAAAAGAAATTGGCTCGCGAATCTGTACGTACTACTCGCCTTTACTAATTAATTTGTGATTGACTGCTGAATTATGACTACTTTAAAAAACCAAATTACTGATGCATTAAAAACTTCTATGCGTGCCAAAGATATGGCAACAGTGACGGTTTTGCGTAGTCTACAAGCAGCAATTAAGCAAATCGAAGTCGATGAGCGCATAGAGCTTGGCGACGCTCAGGTTCTTGCGGTCATTGAAAAGCAAATTAAACAACGTAAAGAATCGATCAAAGCCTTTGAAGGTGCTGGTCGTGATGATTTAGCTAGTAAAGAACAAGCCGAAGCTGAGATTTTATCTCAGTTTCTACCAGAAGCTATGACTGAGGAAGAGCTTGATTCTCTTATTGAGCAAACGATTTCTGCTCAAGAAGCAACTAGCATGAAAGATATGGGTAAGGTGATGAATTCTCTACGTCCGATCATAGCCGGGCGTGCCGATCCTTCTGTAGTTTCAGCAAAAATTAAAGCTAAATTAGCTTAACCTCTTCTCTTAAATTCTATATTCCCTCAAACCAAATTTCTTTTTAGTTTGTGCGTGTTTATATATTTGAAACTTTTTAAAGATATATCTTTAAATTTTCATTCTTCGCTCATCTTGCATTTGTTTCAATCTACTGTCTATTCTAGCCGACATTGCTTGATTGTCTTTTGCTAATCGTTGAGCATGCAACATCGATTTAATTGCATTCTCTTCACTCCCCGACCAATATTCAGCTTCCGCTCGATAGCGCAGGACGTTGACTGCCCTCAAAGATGCTCCCTTGTCCAAATTAGCTGCTTGCTGTAAAAATTGCCAACCTTGGATATCTCTCGGGTTTTTATTGATAAACCGTTGAACCAGAGTTTGAACCTGGGCAAATTTTCCTTGGCGTAGCAACACTTCAGCCAACTTATAACTAAAAGCTCTATTTTCAGGCATAGTCATTTGTGTTGAAGCAATTGAAGTATAGGCTTGATCCAATTTGTTTTGTCCAAGATAAATATCAGTCTGCAATAACGTAACAAGAGGTTTTCCACTAGATTTCGCTTGGTCTAAAGTGGACTGTGCCTGTGCGTAATCACCTTGTTTCACGTAAAAAGCCGCTAAAGCAATAAGACCAGCAATATTTTTTTGTGAGGCCAGACTCTGTAGTTGGTTTTCAGTAGCCTGATTTGAAACCACCATGGTGTACCATTTTAAAATTTCAAAATCGGTATCATATATGCGATTTTTAACTTTAGGCATCTGGTTCGCACGAAGTCGAGCTTCACTCATGCGTTCAGTCGTTAATGGATGGGTCAGCCAGAAATCTGGTAAAAAACTCACCCGACTAGTCGCACGATGCATTGTTTCAAAATAGTCTGCCATACTCTGCGGGTTATAACCCGCTGCATACATATATTGCATGCCAATACGGTCCGCTTCACGCTCCTGATTTCGACTATATGTTAACTGTTTATCCATTAATGCAGCCTGCGTTCCCAACATCACTGCTGCTCCTGCATCTCCACCACCCTGTGCAGCTATGGCGACACCAGCTAAAAGCCCAGCTAAACTTAATAACGTTTGGCCCTTAAAGGCTTCCTCTGAACGGCTAAAATGCCTTTGTGATACGTGTGCAATTTCATGCGCCATGACGCCAGCAATTTCATCAATATTGCGAGCTGAACCAATAAGTCCAGTATTAAGTGCAAATAGACCACCTGGAACAGCAAAAGCATTAATTTGTGGATCTTTAATAACAACTAGACCAATAGGCTGACCAAGTTGAGTCTCACTCAAAATACTCGAAAATACTTGAAAAAATTGGTCTTCTAGCCAGATATCTTGGATAACGGGCATTTGTTTATGAACTTCACGAAAAACTTTTTCACCAATAAATTTTTCTTTTTGCTGATCAAGCAAGCCTATCCCACTTCCAATATTCGGAATTTCCACCTGACTCGCAGATGGCTGTGGGTCGAAAGACTGTGCATACGAAGCATTTGCTATAAAAGTCGCACTTAAAATAACTGGCAAAAATCTCAAAAGTTTTTCTCTATTAAAATTAAACCATAAAAAAAGCCTACTGATTTAAACCACAAAAAATGGTTTTCAATCAATAGACTTTTACTATATCACTCGAAATCGACTAGTTTTGCAATGAAGTGTTATTAATCACTTATACAAAGTTTGGGTTTACCAAATATCGGGGTGTTTTATCTTCTAAAGCTTCAACCAAATTTTTATAGGCAAGATTTGCCATTTTTTTACGGGTTTCGGCAGTAGCAGAGCCCACGTGAGGTAAAGTGACTACGTTTGGCAATTTAAAAAGTGCTGAGTCTTGCAAAGGTTCTTTTTCATATACATCTAAACCAGCAGCAAAGATCTGATTTTGCTGCAAAGCCTCAATTAAAGCTTGCTCATCCACCACCGAACCACGCGCAATATTAATAAAAATAGCGTGTTTTTGCATAAGGTCAAACTGAGTCTTACCCATTAAAGCTTTCGACTCATTATTTAAATCAACTGCGGTTACTACAAAATCAGACTGCTGTAGTAATTGATCCAAACCAAGATATTGTGCATTTAATGGTTCAGCTAATTCAGGCTTTTCACGACGATTATGGTAAACAATATTCATGTTAAATCCATAAAAACCACGTCGAGCAATAGCAGCTCCAATATTGCCAAGCCCAATAATTCCCAGTGTCTTTCCAAAAACATCTAAACCGAATTGCTGAGGTCCCACAGTTCTTTTCCATTCACCTTGTTTGGTCCAATGATCAAGAAAAGGAACTTTTCTAGCCGCGCTTAGTAATAATGTAAAAGCAAGATCAGCTGTTGTTTCAGTTAAAACATGAGGCGTATTTGATAACCAGATTTTTCTTTGATTTAAATAAGCCAGATCATAATTGTCATAGCCCACTGTTACAGATGAAATAATTTTTAGTTTTTGGGCAGGTGCAAGGTTATTTTCGTTCAGTAACCGTCCTGCACCAATCATTCCATCAGCATCTACAACGTGCTGTCGTATTTGTTCATTAATATCACCCAATTTTGGGTTAAGAACTACAACATGATAAGTCTGTTGCAATCGAGACAAAATTTCTTCATCAATTTGGCTAAAAACTACAACTTTTTTCATGTAAATCCCTACTACTCGTTGTTATCTTGCATTAATTTCCATAACCTTTTTTTAAGGAGTGGTTTCTCCAGCATTTCTTTTAAACTTGCTAAGTAGATAATATTAGCGTGTTGAATATAAGAACAATCACCAAGACACAATATCTTCTTCTCTGCTGCGACAGCATCTAAAAAGCCTTGTATATATGAACTAGCACCCCGCTGATCTTGATAAGTCGCTAAAGGGAAAGGCCATTTTAGTTCAGCATACTGCCCTATTTTTGCTTTTTGTATATTGCTCCAAAGCTGTTTTTCTTCTTTGGTTAAATTCGTAACATCTAAAAAAATAACACATTTTTCAAGAGAGAAAGCCTGCAACTCAAATGATGCAATCTTAATTACAGGTGCCGGTACTTCATTTTGAGGTGGTATAACAGACTGAACCTGAATTGGAGCGGGTGCCACAATTTCAGGTTTAACTTTTGGAATATCATTGATTTGCGGAGGTATTGGTTGTTCAAGAACCACCGGTTCCACAGAAGGCAATATCGGCTGCTGAGGTTCTTCAACGACATGATCTCGCCAAAGGCTTTGAGCATTATTTTTTTGGCACACCTGTGTCTTAGGAATCCATAAATCAATTCCTAAAGTTGCCAATATATTTCTTTGCTGCCCAATCATGTTTGAATCAATACCTCTACCTAAGCTACATTCTAACGGGCTTCAGCTTTTTTTTCAGTGTTTTATTTCGTTCAGTTGTTTTTATAGTCTTATATGTCTTTTAAATAATCATCACACTATTTCGTTTTTGCATTTGCTCAACAATTTCTTCTGTCTCAAAGCCAAAACGCCAATAAAGCAATTCAAGTACATCTAACTCGTCTTGTGTGATAATACGATCGCTCCACAAGCACATTTCTGCAATTGCTAAGATACTAAGACGGTCACGCAATAATAAACCCGCAATATCATTTAAAATTTCAGCCAAATCTAAAGGCTCATCCGAAATCTCATCATAGACATACATTTCATCTGGGTTGAGTAGCGAACGCAAAATACGCTCACGTACTTCTAACTGATTTGGACTATTAATTTGCTGAACATGAAGCAAGGCATCAATCAAACGGACAATTTGAGGTTTTACTTCTTCAAATGCAGTTGGCAAATGTAACGGCATCAAATTCAACTCATATTTAACTCGCTCCAGCAAAAGTGCATCTAGCAAACCAATCTCGCCATCTTCTTGAATAATGAGCGCTAGTTTAGTGAGAAATTGCCTCGCAATGCTTGCTGGCATATGTCCAATATTTTTACAAGCATCATGAAATATTTGAATATGAATACGACCATCAAGATTTAATAAGGCATCTATAATGGCATGACTAACTGGCGCATCTTTAGGGATAAATTCTCGATATTGACGAATCATCAAAATAGCGACCATTACCTCGCGCGAACCTGTAGCAGTTTGTAGCGCACGCTGAATGAGCTCAGGACGCTTTTTATTTCGACGTACATCACTACTAAGAGGCTTAATCGCATCATTTAATGCAAAACTAATCGGTGACAATCTTAATAAAGGCAGAGGTTGTGGAGATGACCACGGTACATAAATTTCTTTCTCAGATTCCTCTAAAAAATGAAATAAACTAAATAACGGACGATTGCGGAGTTTTTTTAAATTTTCTAATTGTAAATCTTGGAGCAAAGTCGGGTTTAATTCATAAATACGCTCACGAATACTCGGATGAATATTCATCCAGCTTTGAGGGCTAAGTGAGTTAGCAAAACACATATGTGCGATTGACTCAGAATAAGCACTATGAATTTGTGAACCGGAATGGTGAACATAAATACGCAATAAAGTCTGAGTATTAGCACTATTTTTTAATAATCGTACTGTTTTTTGGTCATTACGAAATGTGCGTCCACTCAAAGTTAAGTATTTAATGAATCGGGTAATCAGTACGCCTAAACTTCCAGCCAACCAAATTACCCCACCCACCGCAACAAAAACAGTTTCAAACTTATGTTTATAACCTGGGCTATAGCGCTTAAAACCTTGTTTCGCTAATTTACTACCCCACTGGCTAAACGTTGTTAATCCACTATATAAAATCTTTAATTTAGTATTTTCAACAGCTTCACCCGATAAAATCTGATTAAACTCATGGCCTAACAAACCATATAGTTCAAGTTTATCTAGATTTTGCAGGGCTCCCCAAGTCAAAATAATCACAATATCTTTAGGGTGAAAACCTGCAGTAAGCGCATTTACACCTACTTCATCAGGTAAAACGTATAAGGTTGGAACTTTCAGTGAAAAATTTTGCGCCAAATATTCAGTAATTTTTAATGCTTCAAGCTCTTCTGGTGTACTTTCTTCTTTTACTAAACGACGCGCTTTAAGTTGTTTTGCTAAAGAATGCCCACCTTTACGCAAGATATAAAGTTCAGTCACTACCGACCAAACCATAATAAAAAGTAATAGCGCGACAAAATAAGGGCTTAAAGTGTGCCACCAAATGGGCTGACTATAATCAAAAAAATGAACGAGTAAACCTAAAATTAAATTTAAGATAAAAATAGTAAGCAGCACAGCAACCAAACACATAGTGATGGACCATGCCATATTTTTATTTTCAATTAGATAGTGGCTTACTTCTTTCAATGTAAATATTCCCAATTACATTGTTAGTTTTCATCATAAAAGAAAAAAGCGGGAAACACCCGCTTTTTTCAGCTATTTCTATTCTTCTTTAATGCCTGTTAAATCTACAGAAGCTGCATCAACATTAACATCAATGTAGCCATCTTTTTTCTTTTTCGCAGAATCATTACGCTTCTGCTCCAAATTATTTAGATAAGCACCATCAATATCACCAGCAACATAGATTCCATCAAATACGGAGCAATCAAACTCAGTTAGATCAGGAACTTTGCTAGTACGTACAGCATTTTTTAAATCTTCCAGCTCTTGGAAAACCAAACGATCAGCACCAATAATTTCCTGGATTTCCTCTACACTGCGTTCTGAAGCAATTAGCTCAGTTTTAGCAGGCATATCAATACCGTAAACGTTTGGATACATAACCTGAGGCGCGGCTGATGCAAAGTATACTTTTTTCGCACCAGAATCACGTGCCATCTGGATGATTTCGTTACAGGTCGTACCACGAACAATTGAGTCATCAACCAGTAAAACATTCTTACCTTTAAACTCAAGTTCTACAGGGTTTAATTTCTGGCGTACTGATTTTTTTCGTTGCTGCTGACCCGGCATAATGAAGGTACGACCGATATAACGGTTTTTCATAAAACCTTCACGAAACTTAACACCTAGAATATTTGCAAGTTCTAGTGCTGAAGTACGGCTCGTATCGGGAATTGGAATAACCACATCAATATCATGGTCCTCACCCCAATCACGTAAAATTTTATGAGCAAGCTTTTCACCCATTTTCAAACGGGCTTTATAAACTGAAATTCCGTCAATAATCGCATCAGGACGTGCAAAATAAACATATTCAAAAATACATGGACGGTATTTTGGATTAGCCGCACATTGTCTTGTAAACAATTCACCATCTGAATTGATGAAAATTGCTTCACCTGGCTCAATATCACGTTCAATTTTGAAACCAAGAGCAGTAATAGCAACTGATTCAGAAGCGATGATGTATTCCATCTCGCCTTGTTCAGTCATACGCGAACCATAAATGAGTGGTCGAATACCATTTGGATCACGGAAACCTACCAAACCATGACCAGTAATCATCGCTACTACGCCATATGCACCTTTACAACGCTCGTGCACACGAGAAACCGTATGGAAAATATCATCTGGTGTTGGGTTTAAAGTACCGTTCTTCTGCAACTCATGCGCAAATACGTTCAAAAGAACTTCTGAGTCAGAGTCCGTATTCATATGACGTAAATCTGTTTTAAACAGGTCGTCATGAATATCTTCAGCATTGGTTAAATTACCATTATGTGCAAGCGTAATACCGTAAGGTGAGTTCACATAAAATGGTTGTGCTTCAGCACTGCTAGCAGAACCAGCAGTTGGGTAACGTACATGGCCAATACCATAATTACCAAGTAATGCTCTCATATGACGAGTATGAAAAACATCACGCACCATACCGTTATCCTTACGAAGGAAAAGACGGCCTTCATGGCAGGTTACTATTCCAGCTGCATCTTGCCCACGATGTTGCAACATCGTTAAAGCATCAAACAACATTTGGTTCACTGGCGATTTACCGGCTATACCAACAACTCCACACATAGCAACCTCGCAGACAAGCTAGGAATTAATAAAAAGGATTCTTTGTCGAATGGTCGGATCGATTTTCTAACTCTTCCGATTCGGCCATTGGTTTTGAAGGAGTACTTGATGCACTGCTTCCAGATGTTATTTGATGAAATGCCTCACTTGCTGCATCTTTAGATAACTCGGTAGCTAAAGGCGCATAAGGCAATAAAAATTGTATAAGTTTGGACTGTTTCCAATGTGGTGAACTTTCAACCCAAGGTCCTACGCCCTGCATTGTAATCAGCACAACTAACAAGCCTTTTAAAGAACCAAAAGCACCACCCGCTAAACGATTTAATGGCCCCAATTTCAGACTTTTCAAGAGGCCATTTAAAAATGCAGTGACGATCCATGTTAAAACAATGATCATAAGTGCGATAAAAGCGAAAGCTGCAATTTTTTGAACAACCGGATCATGACTTAAACCTGACATGGACGGCGCAAGAAGGACAGCATATTTTGCACCCATAATTAATGCAATGATCCATCCTACCAAGTTCGCAAAGGCTTTGATAAATCCTTGTCGCAAACCGTTTAGCCCCCCAATGAGCAAAAGTATCAGAATAATGATATCAATTGTGTTCATATTCACTTAAGTCATGGCTGCAACACATTGTTTTACTAATATAGGACCGGTATAAATCAATCCGCTATAGATCTGTACTAGTGTTGCTCCAGCTTGCTGTTTGACTGCTGCTTGTTCACCCGACAAAATTCCACCTACGCCAATGAGCGGGATTTGTCCTTTTAACGTTTGAGCAAATAAACGTAAGCATTCTGTACTTTTTTCAAAAACAGGCGCACCTGATAAGCCACCTGACTCATTACCATTAGGAAGGTTTTCTACCCCTTCTCTAGATAAAGTCGTATTGGTAACAATTAGTCCATCAATTTTAAATTCCAATAATTGCGCTGCAATAAACTCAACATCTTCTGCTGTTAAATCAGGCGCAACTTTTAACACTAAAGGAACATAATGGTTATATTGCTCGGCAAGCTCAAGTTGTTTTTCTTTTAACGTTTGCAATAATTCAGTTAATGCATCGCCACTTTGTAAACTTCTTAAGTTCTTCGTATTTGGAGATGAGATATTAACGGTAATATAAGAAGCGTAGTTATAAACTTTCTCGAGGCAAATCAGGTAATCATCAACAGCCTTTTCTACAGGCGTATCTGCATTCTTACCAATATTGATACCTAGAATTCCTTTAAATTTTGAAGCTTTGACATTCTCAATAAGTTTGTCAACACCCTCATTATTAAAACCCATGCGGTTAATAATAGCTTTCGCTTCAGGAATACGAAACAATCGCGGCTGCGGATTACCCGACTGAGGACGAGGTGTAATTGTTCCAATTTCAATAAAACCGAAACCCAGTCCGGCTAAAGAATCAATATGTGCACCATTTTTATCAAGCCCAGCCGCTAAACCTACCGGATTTGGAAATTCAATTCCCATACAGGTTGTTGGTTTTGATTCTACGCTCTGACGTAGCAGGCCGAATTTATGTGCTTTATCAAGCATAGATAATGTTAATTCATGGGCACGCTCTGGTGCTAAACTAAACAACATCGGGCGAGCAAGTGAATATAACATACCAATCACAGTCTACTGATTTTAGGTAGGCATATTATAGGCACAGGCAGCACAAAACACCATGCTTAAGAACACCATATTTTAATATGTTATTGAACCGTCGCTGTTAATTTAATCTGTCCGTCACTTGAAACCATTTCCATTTTTTGAATACTTAAGCCCATTTGAGCAAGTTGGGTTAAAAAGTTTGCTAAAATTGCATAATTCTGATGAGTAACAATAATTTGTAACTGCTCACCATTTTGTTGAGAAGTGACCGTTAAGCCTTGTTGCTGAGCTACTCGTTGTATTTTTTCCGACTGGCCTAACTCAAGTTCATTTGCGGGTTTCATGGTAACCGCATTGCTCTGCATCCATACCATCAAATCTTTTAAATCATTTAAACGTTGCTGTTGTTGCTCCGCCAAGGAATGCATTTTCCAGAGTGAAGCACCGACAATGGCAACCACAACAAAAATTGTAGTAAAAACCACCATAATACGTTCGCGCACAGTTAAACGATCTAAATATTGAACGATCTGTTCAATCCACTGATCAAAGCGGTTTTGCAATTGAGTTATCATTTTCATTATTGTATTTTCACCACCCCGATTGCCCCACCACCATCGGCTTGAACATTACCGAGCTCTGCTTTGAATCCTTGCTGGTTAAGTTGCTGAGTTAAAGCTTGCAAATCATCTGCTGACTTTGCTTTTAATGCCATGGTCAGTGTTGAAGCATCATAATTTAACTGCTGAGCTAAAATTTGTCTTTGCATTAAAATAGGACCAACACGGCTCAATAAAGAAAGTGCTTGTGTATCACCTTGCTTACTCAGGCGTAAATGACTTTCAAATTGGCTTTTTATGTTCTGCTCATTTACACGACTAGAAGAGCCAAACCAATATTTATATTGCTCAATCGTCTGCTCAGCGGTTTGATTAGCCACACTTTTTAACTTAACCCAGCGCAACAAGTCATAGCTAAACTGAACCACTATAATTGCTAAAATAACGGCTGCACATGCTTTCCAATAACCAGAAACAGTTTGTTCTTGCCCTTTCGCTTTAGGTAGAACATTAAAAGGATGCTGTTTAGGTTTATCTAAACCCTGAAATTGATAAATAAATTCTGAACGCTGCTCCGCACTTGAAGCTGCCATCAAGCTTTCTAATTGCTCTGCTGTCAAACCACTATATTGATAATGAGTTTCAACTGGCTGGAACTCTAAAAATAATCCTAAATCATCTAGCGAATTACCGACCCATTTACTTTCACGCACAAGTAATTTCTGATCAATATTACACAAGACCACTTGCTGTTCTTGCGGTTCCGGTAAAATCAGAAAGTCCGGCAATAAAGCAACGAGCTTAATAGGCAACAAAGCCATTGCATGCTGCCACGTTTCCACTGTTGTTTTTGCCACGCCCAATATGGTTAATTGATCAGCATGAAAATGATGAACCACTTTCATATGATCAATCGGCAAAGTCACAAACTCTTCAAGCAAATATTTAACACCATCTGCCCCGAGTTGCTTGTAATGAGACTTTGCCATGTGCTGCTGGAGTACCTGAGCATGGCGACTAGGGAAAAAGATGACAGCTTCTTTTCCTTGATGTAGTTGCAGATCTTGTATTAATTGTTCAAGACTTGCTGCCTGCAACCAGTTTTCTCCGTTAGACCAATGCCATATTCCATTGGTTTCAGGCATCCATAAATACAGCATAATGGGCTAAATGACCTTTTTAATTATATTGTGGGTACAAAACTATTTTTTTGTGTTGATAAACCAGTTGCAATCACAGCCTGATCGTAAATTCGAGCTTCGGCCAGTGCAAATGGATTAAAGTTCTCATGTGTCAGTAATTCGGCAATATGCCCCACCACATTCATATGGCACACGACTACAATTGACTCATAAGGAACTTGAGACAACCACTCCACTGCTTCTTTGGCATTATCATCCGGTTTAATTTTATCGCATAACAGCACAGGCACATCTTTAAAATAGGTTTGAATATGAGCCAATGTCTCTTGTGCACGCAATAAAGGACTCACTACAAAAATATCGGGCTTAACAATATCTTTTAAAAATGTTGCTGTCTGCTCAGCTTGAGCATGCCCACGGGCAGTAAGCAAACGTTTCGTATCATTACCATTCACTGGAGGAGCGGCTTCCCCATGACGAACTAATGTCAGTTGCATAAATATTCCTTGTTAATAATTCTTGCATTATAACCGTAATTTATGACATTTCTTCTTCAGACTTCATGATGAGGTAAAACAAACTCAACATCACTACGATGTCCATTTTTCATAAGAGATAAAGCAATATTCAAAGGTGGCGCCCCCTCAAAGATCACCTCATATAAGGCATTGGTAATCGGCATATATACGTCTAGTTCTTCGGCTTTACCACGTACCTGAACAATCGTATTAATTCCTTCCGCTGTTTGCCCCAACTCTTTACTTGCTTGGTCAAGTGTTTTACCTGAACCCAAAGCATATCCAATCTGATAATTACGACTTAATGGACTATTACAGGTTGCAAATAAATCACCAACACCAGATAAACCTAAGAACGTTAAGGGATTTGCCCCTTGTTTAACTGCAAAACGACTCATTTCAGCCAAAGCACGCGTTAAAATCATACTCTTGGTATTTTCACCAATTTTGTAAGCTGCACCAATTCCCATTGCAACGGCGTAAATATTTTTAAGTGCCCCACCTAGTTCAACACCATGCACATCATCACTACCAAAAACTCGGAATAAAGCGCTATGAAGAGCATGCTGTACAGCGTAACGAACAAGTTCAGAATCACTAGCAATCACAGTACCTGATGGCATTCCCGCCATAATTTCCTTAGCGAGATTCGGACCAGACAAGACTCCGTAAGGAACTTCTGGTAGTTCTTCACGAATAATATCGCTCATGAAGCTAAAAGTTTTAGCCTCGACACCCTTCGTTAAAGAGACCACAGCTTGCGCAGTAATATACGGCGCAATTTGTTTTAATACATCACGAAATGAGTGACTAGGAATCGCCACCAAAATAATATCTCGATCACATACTGCTTGTTCTAAATCAGACACGGCACGTAATGATGACTCTAAAACAAAATCTGGCAGATAACGTTTATTAATATGAGTTTTATTGATTTCTTCTGCTGTATCCGTATCACGAATCCAGATCATAGTATCGCAGCCATTACGTGCAGCTAAATTGGCCATAGCTGTACCAAAGCTGCCTCCACCCAAAACAGTAATACGTAATGCCGTTTTTTTATCGACCACAACAGGTTCCACTAAATCTGTAAACTTAAATTCAGCCATGCTTTATTATCCTATTTCTTACTTTTGAGGCTCGTTAAGCCTGCCAAACCTTTACAAATTCTTTACTATCAATCTCTGCACGCGGTGCAATCGCTTTAGCTGCTGTGCCCACATAAATAATACCTGAAATTAAATCATGTGGTTGCAATCCTAAATGCTGTTTTAACCAATTTGATTCAACAACAGCCCCACTACGCCACATGGTAGAGAAACCTTGAACTTGTAAAGATAATAAAAGGTTTTGTACGGCAGCCCCCGTACTTAAAATCTGTTCAAAATGAGGAACCTTAGGATGGTCTTGCAATTGTGTAAGCGCTAAAATGAGCAAAGGTGCGCGGAAAGGATGTTGCTTAACGCGCTCAAGTTGCGCTGAGTCAGTTTCACCTAAATCGGCAAGTGCTTTCGCTAAAACCTCACCAAAAGCAGCGCGTTGTTCTGTCTCAATGACGACAAAACGTGTTGGTTTAAGTCTATGGTGGTCAGGAGCAGTTAAAGCCGCTTGAAAAGCCAACTCTAATTGATCTGCATTTGGCGCAGGCTCAGTCAATTGACCAATAGATTGACGTTGGTGAATATTCTGATGAATTATCTGTGTTGCTGAATCCGTCATTAATATTGATCTAACTCAAAAAATTCAAAATAGATTAGCATAATCTACAGATAATCCACCATTGAATCTAGAACATAAAAATAACGAGTTCATGCTTTGACATTTTTTTAAGACAAAACATCAAAACTTATACAACGTCTTCAAAATCAATTAGAAAACTTGTGTTCAAATAGTGAGATCTTTTTAGGATTAACAATATTAGGTGAAACATGAAAAAAATAATTTTAGCGAGTGCATTGAGCAGTGTTGTTTTATTACTAGGTGCTTGTGCCACTACCCCTAAAAACACCTTGGCAGTTCAAAAAGAGAATAATCAATTTGAAGTCACAGGTATTGGCAAAACAAATCTAATTGCAAAAAATAATGCAATTACTGCCGCTCAAAAAACTTGTTCAAAAAACACCTCGCCTGTTGTTGTAGATGAAAAAACAACCTACAACGGTGTATTAAAAGATGTAGTAAGCGAGAAAACAGGTCAAATGGTGGAAGCAGCGGCTGGAGTTATTGGCACATTAACGGGTAAAAATGCATCTCTAGCAAAAGATGATGATTATCAAACAACACTTACTTTCTATTGTAAAATTAATTAATCAAAAAAAATCCCAATCATTTGATTGGGATTTTTTTATTAGCAATAACCATCAAGACGGGTTAATGGCAATTTCTTACCAATTGCTTTTTCAATTTCTGGCAAGTAAAAAGCATCATCTTCAGATAAGAAACTAATACTTACACCTTGTGACCCAGCGCGACCTGTACGGCCAATGCGGTGTACATAATCGTCTGATTGCTCAGGCAAAGTATAGTTGACCACATGAGATACGCCATCAACATGAATACCACGGCCTGCAACGTCAGTTGCGATCATGATATTATTTTTACCCTGCTTAAACTGGTCTAACATTTTTAAACGTTTATCTTGAGCAATTTCACCAGAAAGCATACCGACCCGGTATCCATCTCTCTTTAAATGATCATAAAGACGACGTACTTGATCACGTCGATTAGCAAAAATCATAACTTTATCGATAGGCTCTTCACGCAAAATATCTTGTAGCAAACGATATTTATCTTGTTTAGCTACGACATAAACACGCTGCTCAACATCGTTATTGGTTTTTTGCTCAGGCTCAATTTCAACAGTAATAGGTTCAAATAACCATTGTCTCGCTAAATTAAGCACATCATAACTAAAGGTAGCCGAGAACATGAGGGTTTGACGTTGTTCCTTACGCGGGGAATAACGCACGATGCGTTTCACAGAAGGAATAAAACCCATGTCCAATAAGCGGTCAGCTTCATCAATGACTAAAAATTCAATTTGATCGAGCCAAACTTCTTTTTGTTCTACAAAATCAATTAGACGTCCAGGCGTAGCAACGATGATATCGACAAAATTAGCATCTAGCTGTTTCTTTTGCTTATCAAAATCTACGCCACCTAAAAGTGTCACGACGTGTAAATCTGTAAATTTTGTGAGTAACTTTGCATCGCTTTCAATTTGCAATGCTAATTCACGAGTAGGTGCCAAAATCAAGGCACGTGGCTCACCACGAAAACGCTGCTCTTGAATCGGGTTGTGTAACAAGTCATTAATTACACTAATAAGGAAAGCAGCAGTTTTACCTGTTCCTGTTTGTGCTCTACCAATCGCATCATGCCCGCCCAACGTATATTTTAAAACCTTTTGCTGAATCGGGGTCATTTGCTTAAACCCTAAAGCATCAATCGCCTTTTTAAGTTGCGGATGTAAATTCAAGGTTTCAAAACCAGATGTCATAAATACATGCTCTAACAAACAATCTCTCTAATGAGAAGATCATTATAAACAAAAACGCCCCAATTCAAAAATTGGAGCGTCCATGATTCATCAAAAAGATGAATTAGTCTAAAGGCTGAACGTTTTCAGCTTGAAAACCTTTTTGACCTTGTACTACACTAAATTCTACGCGTTGGCCGTCACGTAAAGAACGGTGGCCGTCACCAACGATTGCGCGGAAATGAACGAATACGTCGTCACCACCGTTACGTTGAATAAAGCCAAAACCTTTAGTGTCGTTAAACCACTTTACTACGCCTTGTTCGCGAGCTGTCATAAGTCAATCCTCAGATGTTGAAAAAAGGACCTTCCGGTGTTGCAAACAGCAGAGCAAACAAGTTTTTAAAATATTTATAATCTTAAAGCTTGTAATCATTCTGTAAAACTATCAACAATTTCCGGTTACATCCATTTGTTATAAGACTTTTAAACCAATTTAAGTGTGTGGTAAATCCTAAAACGGTTCGAGCTTACCATGGGTTTATGACAATTAATAGAATTTTTTTCAATTATTCCCCGTATTTTTAGTCCTTTTTTTAAACAGCTTATTACAATATTTTTTATAGGTAATTGCTTGTTTCTTCTTTTATAAAATGTGCAGCGTTTATAAAAAAATTTGTTAGAATAATCTTTTTAGTTGTTTTGATAATGAATGACCGACACTTCTTCTATTCCTGCAATCATTGAAATTAATGCCATGGGCCAACCTTGTCCAATGCCTTTGTTAATGCTAAAACGCGAACTCAAAAAAGTATCGGGTAAACAGTTATTCTTATTAAAATCTTCTGATCCTCATAGTGAAATAGATGTAACTCGTTACTGTGGTTTACATCATTTTATGTGTCAGACTACACATATATCAGACAGAGAATTTCACTATTTAATTGAAACTCAATAATTCTTTGCTAAACTAAAAGATTAGAAATTGCATAAAATTTTACATTTCTCTACCCAATTTTCCTTAATTATGAAGCTGATTCAAATTAAGATGAATTTATTGGTTATCCCATCCGATCCTACAAGGAGAAATCATGAGTGACAGCAGCAATCAATTGATGCCCCTGTCATTGTCTGCGCCCGGTGTAAACCTTGGTGCATATATCAGTACTGTCAATCAGATTCCTATTTTAACGGCCGAGCAAGAAAAAGAACTTGCTGAACGTTATTATTATGACCAAGATCTTGATGCCGCAAAAATGCTGGTAATGTCGCATTTACGTTTCGTCGTTCACATTGCGCGCAGCTATGCAGGTTATGGCCTACCACAAGGCGACCTTATTCAAGAAGGTAATTTAGGCTTAATGAAAGCCGTGAAGCGTTTCGACCCAAATATGGGCGTGCGTCTTGTATCCTTTGCCGTCCACTGGATTAAGGCAGAAATTCACGAATACGTTATTCGTAACTGGCGTATTGTCAAAATTGCAACGACCAAAGCTCAGCGTAAATTATTTTTCAATTTACGTAGTTTAAAAAAATCGAGTAAAAAATTAACGCTCGAAGAAGCTCAATCGATTGCGAATGACTTAAATGTTACTGCAGAACAAGTGTTGGAGATGGAAGGTCGTTTAACCGCTTATGATGCTGCTTTTGAAGCTCAAGGCGACGATGATGATGATACTCCACATACTGCACCTGCATTGTATCTCGAAGATAATCGCTATGATCCAGCTCGTTTAGTCGAAAATGAAGACTGGGAAGAGCAAAGCACATCTGCTTTACATGATGCAATGGATCAGTTAGATGACCGTTCGCGTAATATTTTACAACGTCGTTGGTTAGATGATGACAAGTCTACTCTCCACGAGTTAGCAGCCGAATATAATGTATCAGCAGAGCGTATTCGCCAGCTTGAAAAGAATGCAATGGAAAAAATTAAAATTGCCATGTCTGCAAGCTAAAATAAGTTTAAAAATAAAAGGGCGTTTAGCCCTTTTGTTTTATCTGGCTATGTTTAGCCAACCCAATCTATGATAACGTTGCCGTTCATTATTCATTTGCGTTTTTTGTTATGTGGATTGCCATTTCAGCCCTTAATCTTGCCTTTGCAGTCATGTTGGGTGCTTTTGGAGCACATGGTCTTAAAGCTCATGCGAGTCCTGAGCAACTTGTTTGGTGGCATACTGCAACCGACTATTTTTTCTACCATGCTTTAGGTCTCTTAGCACTTGGTATTTTAAGCAAAGTCATCCTTACGTTCCCCATTAAATTGCCATTCATATTGATTCAAATCGGTATTTTATTCTTCTGTGGTTCACTCTATATCATGGCGCTTGGATTACCGAGAATTTTAGGGGCAATTACCCCAATTGGTGGTGCATTTATGATAGCTGGCTGGCTCGTTTTGGCTTGGAATGCCCTCAAATACGCAAAATAATTGGAATGTGATCATGCAAATTTATTTA
This sequence comes from Acinetobacter sp. WC-141, assembly GCF_000313935.1. Classification (GTDB taxonomy): domain Bacteria; phylum Pseudomonadota; class Gammaproteobacteria; order Pseudomonadales; family Moraxellaceae; genus Acinetobacter. The sequence goes on from NZ_AMSS01000044.1 coordinate 26,587, forward strand.
AATGGCGAATTAACGGACACGCCTTGTCAAAACCTACTGCAGCTCATTCAGGCTTTGGCACTCGAAGGAAAAAGATTTGCGGTCGAATACAACCAGCAAATTATTCCAAAAAGCAAATTAGAGCAAATCACTATTGCTCAACATGACCGTATCGAAATTATTCACGCTGTTGGCGGCGGCTAAGTCGGAGTTATCCATGCAAGACACCCCTCTCATTATTGGTTCACGTTCTTTTCAATCTCGTTTATTGGTAGGAACTGGCAAATATAAAGACTTAAATGAAACAGATTTAGCCATTCAAGCGAGTGGTGCAGAAATCGTTACTGTCGCAATCCGCCGTGTGAATATTGGACAAAATCCAAATCAACCGAATTTACTGTCTGTCATTCCACCAGAAAAGTATACAATTTTGCCAAATACCGCAGGTTGTTTTGATGCTGATAGCGCAGTACGCACATGTATGTTAGCGCGTGAACTTCTAGATGGTCATAACTTGGTAAAGCTTGAAGTTTTGGGTGACGAAAAGACGTTATATCCAAATGTAACCGAGACTTTAAAAGCGGCTCGTACTTTGATTGATGACGGTTTTGAGATTATGGTCTACACCTCTGATGATCCGATCATTGCTCAAGAACTTGAAAGTATGGGCTGTGTTGCGATTATGCCTTTAGGTAGTCTAATTGGTTCAGGTTTAGGTATCTTAAACCCACATACTATTTCAATTATTAAAGAAAATGCAAAAGTGCCAGTTTTGGTAGATGCAGGCGTTGGTACAGCAAGTGATGCAGCTATTGCTATGGAACTTGGTTGTGATGGCGTGTTGATGAATACAGCGATTGCAGCTGCTCAAAATCCTATTTTGATGGCTTCTGCAATGAAAAAAGCTGTTGAAGCTGGACGTGAAGCATTTTTAGCTGGACGTATGCCACGTAAACGTATGGCAAATGCAAGCTCACCAGAAACAGGGTATTTCTTTAAATAATCTATTTCTTGCAAGAACACAGCCTTTAATTGCCGTTGTAATTTTAGTGCAACTTGTATAGCCATTTTACTTTTCAAAGATGAAAAGTAACAAAAATCTTTTGTTTCGCTGATATTACATCCATGTAATACAGCGAAACGGTGGCATCCATGCCACTTCACGATAGTTACCGCTTACGAGAGTTTAACTTGAGTAAGGCTAAGCCACTTGCTCATCGCGCTTAAATACCAACTCTTTTGCTGATGAATTCTCAGCATCAAAGTAGTACCCATCTGTATTAAACGCTTTAATATCCTCAGCTTTATTTAATTGGTTCTCAATCATAAAACGAGCCATTAAACCGCGTGCTTTTTTCGCATAGAAACTAATGACTTTATATTTGCCATTTTTCTGGTCAAGAAAAACAGGCTTTACAATTTCAGCCTTAATTTTCTTTTCATTGACAGACTTGTAATACTCATCTGAAGCTAGGTTTACAAGCAAATCAGATTTAATTGCGGCCAAATCTTCATTAATCTGGTTCGTGATAATTTCACCCCAGAACTCATATAAATTATGGCCACGTAAATTTTTTAATTTAGTACCCATCTCAAGACGGTAAGGCATCATTAAATCTAAAGGACGCAATAAACCATATAAACCAGAGAGCATACGTAAATGCTGCTGAGCAAAATCAATATCTTTGTCTGTTAAGTGATAAGCATCTAAACCCGTATAGACATCACCTTTAAACGCATAAATTGCCTGACGGGCATTTGAAAAATCAAATTCGGGATTCCAGTCTCTGAATCGGTCTGCATTTAGTGTGGCAATTTTTTCACTGACACTCATTAAACTCGCAATTTCCGAAGCAGAAAGTTTACGGCAAACATCAATTAATTGCGCTGAGTGTTCTAACAAGCGAGGCTGAGTAAACTCATCTGTAGGTAACGCTGTTTCATAATCCAAAGTTTTTGCAGGAGAAATTAAAGCAAGCATAGACAACCTGAAAAATTATTCTTAATACCAACTATAACAGTAGATATTTTTTAATGCTAACTCGTGTTTTCAATGACGACTATCGGTAAAATAGCATCACGTATTGTTATTTAGCGGTTCTTATATGTCTGAGCAAACTTTCATCCAGGGTCCAGTAGGTAAAATTGAACTTTTCGTTGACCGCCCTGAAGGTGAAATCAAAGGCTTTGCGGTTGTATGTCATCCGCACCCATTGCAAGGTGGAACCCCTCAACATAAAGTCCCTGCCCTTTTAACCCAAATCTTTAATGAATATGGTTGCATTGTTTACCGCCCGAGCTTCCGTGGCCTAGGTGGCAGTGAAGGCGTTCATGATGAAGGCCATGGTGAAACTGAAGATATCTTAGCTGTCATTGAACATGTTCGTAAGCTTCATGAAGGCCTACCATTTTATGCAGGTGGTTTCAGTTTCGGTTCACATGTTTTGGCAAAATGCTTTGCCCAGCTTAGTCCCGAATTACGACCTATACAATTAATTCTATGCGGCTTACCAACCGCTACTGTAGTAGGCTTGCGCCACTATAAAACCCCTGAAATTCAAGGTGATATTCTGCTCATTCATGGAGAGCAAGATGACATTACCTTGCTTTCAGATGCAATTGCATGGGCAAAACCGCAGAAGCACCCAATTACGATTTTACCGGGTGCTAACCACTTCTTTACTGGCTATTTAAAACAGCTTCGTCAAATCATTACACGCTTTATTATTATGAAATAAAGTGTATTTGATGGGCATAGATTGTGTCTATGTCCATCATCTTATGAGCACTGTAACTGCTAAAAATTATTCCAACTTAATCCAAGACGGGCCAAATATTTTTTTACTCGGTCGCTATTATTTGTTCACCATAATTTCTATAAAATTTTATAAGTGTCTATAATCTCTCTAAACATTTGACTAAAAAATTCCAACAATATCCTTCATTTTACTTTTTTAGGTACTTCTTCAGGTGTACCTACCCTGACACGTAATGTTTCAGGATTAGCAATTCGTAATAGTAAAAATAAGGACTGGATTTTAGTTGATGCTGGTGAAGGTACGCAGCACCGCATTCAACAAGCCAGACTTTCTCTACAAAACCTAGTTGCCATTTGTATTACACACGTTCATGGCGACCATTGTTATGGCCTAATTGGTTTATTGGCAAGTGCAGGCATGAATGCCCGCAGCAAACCGTTAATAGTGATTGCGCCGAAAGAAATTCAACAATGGTTTGAAATCACTGCTCAACTTACAGATTTACATTTACCCTATTCAATCGAATTTATTGATATTAATGAGGCGCTCGAATCACAGCGACTCACTAATGAACTATTAGTTCAGGCGCATCCACTTAGTCATCGTGTTCCAAGTTTTGCCTTTAGTATTTATATGAAAACGACGCAAAAAAAGTTAGACATTCAAACTTTAACTCAGCTTGGCATACCTAAAGGCGATATTTGGGGTCATTTAAAACGAGGCTACGATGTTGACTTTGAGGGACGAGTTTTAAAATCTAAAGACTTTATCAAAATTCAAAATCAGCAAATTCATGTAATTATAGGTGGAGATAATGATCAGCCTGAACTATTAGCCGATGCTTGTAAGGATGCTCAACTACTTATTCACGAATCGACTTATTTGCAAACAGTTTTAGATAAAGTAGGCAAAGGTCCAATGCATAGCTCAGCAAAAATGGTGGCTGAATTTGCAGAGCAGCAATCTCTGGATAATTTAATTCTGACGCATTTTAGTCCCCGACATCAGGATAAAGCTGGACAGCTAGCTATTGCCGAAGAAGTTCACCAGTTTTATACAGGTCATTTTTATTTAGCGAATGATTTCGATGAGTTTTCTTTAAACGAAGCTGGACAGCTTTTAAAAATCGAGAAAAAATCATGTTAGCTATAAAATCGAATTTATAGAATTAGGTACGAATAATTTTCACGTAAAGGTTAAAGTTCAAGAAGCTCATGATTGAGCTTCTTATTTGTAAAAACTACTCTACAGATGCCAAAGCGGTTACCAACAACTTCCAGCATTTCTCTACGGTATCTACTTTAACTCGCTCGCCTGGTGCATGCGCTCCTTGAATATCTGGGCCAAACGAAACCATCTGTAAATCAGGATAATGCTCGGCAATAATCCCACACTCCAAGCCTGCATGAATTACTTTTAGATTTGGCTCAATGTTAAATGCCTTTTGATAGGCTTGTTGTAAGCACTTTAGAGCAGCTGAGTCAGGATTTGGTGTCCAACCCGACACTAAGGGCGTGAGTGCAGAAGCGATATTAAATTGACTAAAATGTGCCTGAATTTTTTCTGCAAAATCTTGAGCTTCTTGGTTCACCATTGAGCGGACCATTAAGACAGCTTTTCCGCACTCTCGATTTAGTTTTACCACCCCAATATTATTTGAAGTTTCAACTACATCTGGTAAAGCTTGACTCATACTTGCAACGCCGTAAGGGCTTGTTGCTAAAGCTTGTAACCACTCGTTTTGCTGCTGTTGAGCAATCACTTGATTCACTTCAACACTTGTAGGTTGAATAGTTAATTGTAAGTTGTCATCAATACCTTGTAGCTGTTGTTTCCATGTCATTTGATATTCAGCAAGTAATTTTTCTAGTTCAGATAATTGACTAGATGAAATTGCAATGGTTGCTATTGCTTCTCGGGGTAAAGCATTACGAGCTGTACCCCCTGTAAAATCAACAAGATGTCCATCAAGCTTTGCTAAATACTCATTTAAAAAGCGAGCTAAAATAACGTTGGCATTGCCACGTCCTAAATGAATATCTACACCAGAATGACCACCTTTAAGGCCAGCAACCTGAATATTTACAACCGTTAAATTTTCAGGAATTGTCTCATACGTGAGTGGCTGTTCTACTTCAACATCAATACTACCAGCACAGCCGAGATATAACTCACCCCACTCTTCTGTATCAATATTGAATAACCATTTTCCTTTTAGTACACCAGCCTCTAAAAGTCGCGCACCACTCATGCCTGCTTCTTCATCGACTGTTAAAAGAACTTCAATTGGTCCATGAGCAATGTTATTTGAGTCTAAAACTGCTAAAGCTAATGCCACCCCAATGCCATTATCAGCACCTAAAGTGGTGTCTTTAGCAATTAACCAGCCATCTTCGAGCACTGGACGAATTGGGTCTTTAAAGAAGTCATGCACTGTGCCAGTGTTGGCTTGTGTGACCATATCTAAATGGCCCTGAAGAATAACTCCAGACACATGTTCTTTACCCGCAGTCGCATTCTTACGGATAATCAAATTACCGACTTCATCTAGGTAAGTTTCTAAATTCCGACTTTCGGCCCAGTTTTGTAAAAAATTACGAAGCTGCTGTTCATGCTTGGATGGACGAGGAATAGTGCATAGTGTTTGAAAATGCTGCCAAACCACTTGAGGAGACAACGCTGCAATATCAACTTGTGTCATGAAAATCACACTCTAATTATGTAAATATCTCAATAATTTCAATATACACAATGCATTAAAGATAGGTAGGGATTTCGGGAAAGATTTTGTATTTTTATATTTAATCTAAAGAGATTGTACGACTTTTCTAAAAAGCCGTACGTCATAAATCAATCTTAACAGGTATATGCCTTAGGTTTTCCATTCAAACGCTGAAAAGCTATGATCAGCTTTCAAACTATTTTCAACGGCCTGTGCAAGCTGACGGATAATGCTTTGCGTTTCGATTTTCTCAAACCAATCTTGTTCTTCATCAGGATTGGCGGAGATTTCACACATTAAATGCCCTTCATGGTCTGTTTTCTGACAAGTAATAGATAATGGCAAAAGATGATTATCGATACTGACTTCTACTTTTTCATGTTCGTGCACAATATGCTGTGCATCAAAGCCATAATGCCCCAATTGTTTAAACAGTAAAGCCGCTACATATTCTTGAGTGATATGGCATTCATTTGGTGGATGATCAAGCACCCCATGTTGTGGGCAACTGGCAATAAATTGTAATTTTTTCATCCTTTGTCCTAACACTTTTATCATTATCTGCGCTTAGCATAAGCAATAAATAAACAGCAGCCAAGCCTTTAGCCCGCTGCTGCCGTTGCTATTGTGTTAGCAATTATAAAATGTGTTAGGTAAAAAGTTATTGGCTAACTTCGATTGTTAAGCCTGCACGATTCGCCAACTCAGTGAAAGTCGGGAAGCTTGTGGCCACCGTTTCAGTCCCTTGAATCGTAATCGGGCCAGAAGTACGAAGACCTGCCATACTAAAGCTCATAGCAATACGGTGGTCATGGTGCGATTCGATTTCACCACCAGCAAAAATTGGTGACCAATCGCCAGATTTGCCTTTACCTTCGATAATGATGCCATCATCAGTTGGCGTGCAGTCAATGCCCATGATTTTTAAACCATCTGCCATGACCTGAATACGGTCAGACTCTTTCACACGAAGCTCTGCTGCACCAGTCAATACCGTTTGTCCTTCGGCACAAGCTGCTGCAATAAATAAAGCTGGGAATTCATCAATGGCTAAAGGTACTTGGTCTTCTGGCATATGAATGCTTTTAAGCGTGCGTGAACCTTTAATATGAATATCAGCAATAGGTTCACCACCGGCAATACGCTCATTTTCAACAGTCAGGTCAGCACCCATCTGTTTTAAAATTTCGATTACGCCCGTACGTGTTGGGTTAATACCTACAGCTTCCAGAACAACATCGGAACCTTCAGTAATTGCCGCACCCACCATAAAGAAAGCAGCGGATGAAATGTCTGATGGTACTTGAATGTCAGTACCCACTAATTTACCGCCACCAACAAGAGAAATCTTGTTGCCTTCGGTTTTAACATCATAACCAAATGCACGAAGCATGCGCTCTGTATGGTCACGAGTTGGCTCTGGTTCAGTTACCGAAGTTTCACCTTCAGCCCACAAACCCGCAAGTAAAATACCAGACTTCACCTGAGCAGACGCCATTGGTAAGTCGTATTGAATGCCTTTTAATTGCTGGCTACCCGTAATGCTGACAGGTGGTGTACCTTTTTCGCCTGTAGTCTGAATTTGTGCACCCATTAAACGTAGCGGTTTAGCAATACGCTCCATTGGGCGTTTAGAAAGTGAAGCGTCACCCGTCATCACTGAGTCAAACTTTTGCGCTGATAACATGCCTGAAAGCAAACGCATGCTTGTACCAGAGTTACCCATATACAATGCACTTGCTGGCGCTTTTAAACCATGCATGCCTACACCATGAATGGTCACTTCACCATTTTTAGGGCCTTCAATGCTTACACCCATATCACGGAAAGCTTGCAAAGTTGCCAAAGCATCTTCACCTTCAAGGAAGCCAGTGACATGAGTCGTGCCTTCGGCAATAGCACCAAACATAATGGAGCGATGTGACACAGATTTGTCACCCGGTACGGTAAATTTACCTTTAAATGCCTTATTTCCCGGTAAGATACTGAATTGCTGTGTCACCTTATTTTTCTCCATTAAAGGTTTTTTGGCTAACATATGATTGAAATGCTGACGTGCTGCCTGAGCGTGACCGAGTAAACCCATTAATGCATGAGAGTCTTCGTTTTCAATCAATTTTCTAAGTACGGTAAGTTGCTTTTCGAAGCCATCTACAGCATTTAATATAGCGGTTTTATTGGCAAAGAAAATGTCATGCCACATTTGAGGATCACTAGCAGCAATACGCGAAAAATCACGAAAACCACCGGCTGCATAACGGAAAATATCAAGATTATCTTCACGGTTTGCAAGTTGCTCGACCAAATTAAATGCCATCAAGTGCGGTAAATGACTTGTATGTGCTAAAACTTCATCATGCTTGGCAACATCCATACAAATAACTTCAGCTTTAGCAGCTGACCAAAGTTGAATCAGTTTCTCAACTGCCCATTCTGCACTTGTGGGTAACGGCGTTAAAATAACTTTGTGATTTGCAAATAAATCGACCTTACCTGCATGAACGCCCGTATGCTCACTACCAGCAATAGGATGTCCCGGCACAAAACCTGCTGGTAAATCTTCACCAAATACAGCTTTTGCTGCATCAACGACATTACCTTTTGTACTTCCCACATCGGTTAAAATTGTGGTTTCTGACAAATAAGGTTTAATTTGCTCAAGCACTTTTTGCGTAGCGCGCACTGGCAAGGCTAAAACGACTAAATCTGCCCCTTTCACGGCTTCAACAGGATCAGAAAATCCTTCTTGTATTAAGCCAAGTGATTTTGCATCTTCTAAAGTTTTCTGTGAGCGTGTAGATGCAACAACTGTTGTCGCCAACTTTTCTGCAACAATAACACGAGCTAAACTCGACCCGATGAGTCCTAAACCAATAAATGCAACTTTTTTAAATAGGGGTTGTGACATAACTTCAACTTTGCTTTTGCTCAAAGTTATTTAAACCATTGAGCAATTTGTTTTTAAGCATAATGACATGCTTATCTTGATGCATGTCATTATTCCACATAAGTGATTACAGAACAGCGGCAGGATAAGAACCTAAAATACGAATCTCTTTCACCATTGGGCGAATATCATTAATCGCAGCAGCAACATTCTCTTGTTCGATATGACCTTCTAAATCGATAAAGAATACATATGCCCACTTTTCAGGCAATGCTGGACGAGTTTCAATACTTGTTAAGCTAATATTATGTTTTGCAAATGGTGCTAAAATTTCCAATAAAGCACCCGCACGATCATGAGCCGAAATCAATAATGATGTTTTATCATTGCCACTTTGTGGAATTTTTTCACGGCCAATCACTAAGAAACGTGTGGTATTTTCCGGATTGTCTTCAATATTGCTATGTAAGATTTCAAGGTTATACATACCTGCTGCAATATCAGATGCGATCGCTGCCGAATGCCATTCATTGCGAATACGGCGTGCAGCTTCTGCATTTGAGTTTAAAGCAACGCGCTCAACACCCGGATAATGCGCATCTAACCACTGGCGACATTGCGCCAAAGTTTGCTGGTGCGCATAAATCTGCTTAATACTGTCTTTACGTGTATTTTCAGAAACAAGGAATTGATGATGAATACGCAATTCAACTTCACCAATTACATTTAAATTCGATGTTTTAAAGCAATCTAAGGTATGGTTTACAACACCTTCAGATGAGTTCTCAACTGGAACTACACCGTAATGTGCACTACCTGCTTCTACTTCACGGAAGACTTCATCAATCGTTGGAAGTGGACGTACAACTGCATCTTTACCAAAGTGCTTAAGTACAGCAGATTGAGTAAAAGTACCTTCTGGCCCTAAAAATGCAATACTTTGCGGGGCTTCTAAAGCAAGGCAAGCAGACATAATTTCACGGAACAAACGCGCCATGGTGACATCAGACAAAGGACCTTGGTTGCGCTCCATAACTTTACGTAAGACTTGTGCTTCACGTTCAGGACGATAAAACAAAGGATTCTCTTCGGAAGCAAATTTAGCTTTCGCAACAGCTTCAGCAAGGCTTGCACGTCGATTTAATAATTCTTGAATCTGTTGATCCACGCTATCAATATCTTCGCGAATTTGTTCTAAACTAAGAGAAGTCGTTTTGTTTTGATCATCGTTGATCATTAGAATGCAGCCTCAGTAAAATCATCTTTTAAACGAGAGTATAACAATAGTCTGCTTTGATTTGTTAGGCAATATAGCTGTAAGAGCTTTTTTCATTAACCTTTTTGCGCAGATTTCTTGAATTACTTTATTTGATAATGATTTTCACTTACTATTCTTTGGGCCATTTTATAACCCTGCTGAACAACGCATTACAAATCTATATGCGAGTCTACCTAAAACCCTTATGTTTGCTTCGTGCAAAAACCTAGAAAGCTGCAAATCTCTATTTGATGGGGTATTACAGCAGCCAGCCAAGTAAAAACATACTTTCATTTAAAGCTGATTATTTCGTTATTCTTAAAGATAGACCTCTTAATGCATAGTTTAGTTATACTGACCAAATATGTCATAACAACAGTAAAATAGAATGAATAAAATTATTGTTTTAGGCCTGTTGGGTCTTACAAGTTTTAGTTTAACGGCTTGTGGCGGTTGCCCAATAATTGCAGGATGCAATGGTACTGATAATTCCCCGTATTACATAACGACTGCCAGCAATCAACTGAGAGGTATTCCCGTACCTGCCCACACCAAGCTGACCTATCAGCCACAAAATTTCAGGCAAAAATTTGAACAAACACATGCTTTAAAAGAGAAAAATTTATCAGGCATCTCTTTACCAACTGATACAGCAATCATTTGGGGTGGAATGCCAGTAAACATGTTTATACAGTTTTCTAATCCCGAAATGAAAGGCTTCTCGGTCTATCCTGCACAAGGATTTAACACAGAGTTATCAAATGATTTTTTACGTCTATGGAAAAGCTGTGAAAGTGATTTAAACATTACTTTAAAGGATCCAAATGACTGGTCATTTAATCCTAAAAATATGAAAATAAGAGGTTGTAGTATCAATATCCAAGAACGTAGTGCATACACCGAAGATTCATTCCGTCAGGATGAAGCCGATGAGTTTTTAAGAAAAATGAATCATGCATTACAGCAATTACCGAAACAACAAGACTATCCTATCATTCAACAGAAGACCAAATAGTTAAAAACAAAACAGCCTGTTCTAAGACAGGCTGTTTTTCTCTACTTAATTAGGCTTTGCCAATTAATCCACGCGCTACGATTTCTTTCATAATTTCATTTGTACCACCGTAAATACGTTGGATGCGGGCATCGACAAAGAAACGTGAAATTGGATATTCAGTCATATAACCATAACCACCAAAAAGTTGGAGTAAGTTATCAGCTACCTTCATTTGCATATCACTACTGAAGCTTTTTAATGCCGCAGCTGTTTCTACATCTAGTTTGCCTTCTTGATATAAAGCCACATTTCTTTCATAAAAAGCCGCTGTAGCAAGTTCATCAATTTTGGCTTGTGCTAAAACAAAACGTGTATTTTGGAACTGTGAAATGGGTTGACCAAATGCTTGGCGCTCTTTTACATAAGCCGTTGCCAAATCAATTGCACCGCGAATTGCACCAATTGCAGTCGATGCAATTGCTGTACGTTCACGAGGTAACTCTTGCATTAAATAAGCAAAACCTTGTCCAGCTTGACCAAGTAACTGGTTTTTAGGCACTTTCACGTTGTCAAAAAACAGCTCAGATGTATCTTGAGAATGTAGGCCAATTTTGTCTAAATTCGTTCCTTTTTTAAAGCCTTCCAAATGAGTATCTGCCAATAATAACGACACCCCTTTCGCACGAGCTTGAGGATCAGTTTTTACTGCCAGCACAACAAGATCAGCATGTTGTCCATTTGAGATAAAGGTTTTTGATCCATTTAATAAATAGTAATCGTCTTGCAAAATTGCACTGGTACGCATTGATTGTAAATCTGAGCCTGCTCCAGGTTCAGTCATACCAATTGCACCAACAACTTCACCTGTTACCATTTTCGGTAACCAGTATTGTTTTTGCTCTTCTGTCCCGATGTGTAAAATATACGGTGCAGCAATTTCAGAGTGACAAGAAATAGCTGTTGATAATGCACAAAAACCAGCACGGGCAGACTCTTCAACCAACATTAATGAATAGTAAGTTGGAACCCCATAACCACCATATTCTTCTGGAATATCCACACATAAATAGCCATTTTCACCTAGTTGATTCCAAACTGAACGAGGCATGATTCCTTCGCGTTCCCATTGGTCGTAGTGCGGTGCAATATGCTCACTCATAAAACGTTTAAAATTATCACGAAATAATTCTAAATCTGCATCGTATGCCAACATAATATTTTCCTTCAGCTTTATTGTTTTATCGAATCTCATTGCTGTGCATGCTAATCATTTTTTTAGCAACTGTCATGGCATAGCTGCTCATTAAAACTGTACTTTTCAGTCAGCCAATAAAAAAGGAAGCTTTAGCTTCCTTTTTTATATAGGTTTATTTGAATTAATCTAGACCTTCAGCGACCTGAGGATTTTTTGGTTCCATCATTTTTCTGTCGACTTCATCTGGATTATTTAAGGCATCATTGAGTTTATCTTTATCTAAAGCACCGACCCATTTAGCAACAACAATTGTCGCTAAAGAGTTACCAACAAGATTAGTTAAAGCACGTGCTTCTGACATGAAACGGTCAATACCTAAAATCAATGCCAAACCTGCAACGGGAATATGTCCTACAGCAGACAAAGTTGCCGCCATAACAATAAAACCAGAGCCAGTTACACCTGCCGCACCCTTAGATGAAATTAAGAGTACTAATAACAAAGTGATCTGATGTTGAATATCAAGCTGAGTATTCGTTGCCTGAGCAATAAAGATTGCAGCCATGGTCAAATAAATTGACGTTCCATCTAGGTTAAATGAATAACCTGTTGGAATAACCAAACCGACTACAGACTTTTCACAACCTGCAATTTCGAGTTTACGCAACATGCGAGGTAAAACAGATTCAGAAGAAGATGTACCAAGTACAATTAATAACTCTTCACGAATCATGCGAATCATTTTGAGGATACTGAATCCACTCATACGGCTGATTGTACCCAAAATCAAGAAGATAAAGAGTAGACACGTAACATAGAAGCAGAGAATTAATTGCCCTAATTGTACAAGTGAACCAACGCCATATTTACCAATAGTGAATGCCATTGCACCGAATGCACCAATCGGAGCCAGTTTCATAATCATGTTCACAATGTTAAAGAATACATGTGCAACTTGATCAATAAATTTTAAAACTGGGCGTCCTGCATCACCTAACTTATGTAAAGCAAAACCAAAAAGAATTGCAAAAAGAAGGACCTGTAAGATTTCACCATTTGCAAATGCGCCAACAACCGTATCTGGAATGATGTGCATTAAGAAATCAATGGTAGATTGTGACTCACCAGAACTGACGTATTTTTGAATGCCCGAAGTGTCTAGAGTTGTAGGGTCAATATTCATCCCTACACCCGGTTTAGCAATGTTAATTACAACAAGGCCAATCAGAAGTGCAATTGTTGAAACAACTTCAAAATATAACAACGCAACGCCGCCAGTTTTTCCGACTGACTTCATGCTTTCCATGCCAGCAATACCGCTGACCACGGTACAGAAAATAACGGGTGCGATGATCATCTTGATCAAACGAATAAAGGCATCACCTAATGGCTTGAGTTTCTCACCTAAACCTGGGATATGTTGTTCGACACCATTGACAATTTGCGTTGAGCTTGGGGAAAAATGCCCTACCAAAACACCCGCAATAATCGCAATAATCACCTGAAAATAAAGTGATTTATAAATCGGTTTTTTAGCCATAACTTTACTTCAATCTATATTTCCAAGTCCGTTGGAAATACCAAAATGAAACGTCTATTCTTTACGAATACACAGCCCTAACCTTTCACATAAACACCGCAAAAGGGAAACGGTTCTTTGTAAACAAAAAACCTTCCTACTACCTCAATGAAAACAAAAAAGCTGTTTTCTAAAACAGGAGAATACCTGAAGTTTCTAACTACTTTGAGTCGTTAGAAATAACCTCTTACTTTTTCAATAAAAAGCTGAAGATATAGGAGAATCACAGAAAATTATGATATGAGTGCTCAAAAAAGCACGAGAAAGTGTACTCGAATTAAATTATGATTCGGTTAAATTTTTAGCTAATACGCATAAAAAACACTCATGCAGCCCTAAGACTTTAGTATAAGAAACACTTTTGATATTTTTTCGACAGTTTTTTATGTCATATTGATTAAATACTTGTGGACATTTCATTTTGAGCTGCCTACATCCCATCATTTTTATTGTTTTTGAACCACGATGAATACTAAACGTAATATCTATAAAGATGCTGAACACCCATTCGCTCAATATGTCCGTATTTTAGGTAAGGGAAAAAGTGGTTCACGCTCTTTAAGCTATGAAGAAGCTTATCAAGCATTTAGCATGATTTTAAAAGGTGAAGTGCTTGATGTGCAGTTAGGCGCTTTTTTGATGCTGCTTCGGGTTAAAGAAGAATCAATTGATGAACTCGCAGGATTTGTTCAAGCCACTAGAGATCAACTCAATTTTCAGCCATTAGACGTCGATTTAGACTGGTCATCTTATGCTGGTAAACGTAAACATTACCCATGGTTTCTTTTAGCAGCGCTCACTCTTGCAGAGCACGGTTATAAAATCGTGATGCATGGTGCGTCTGGGCACACGCTTAACCGAGTATATACCGAGCAGGTTTTAGAATATCTGGGTTATCCAATTTGTCACTCTGAACAAGAAGTTCGCACGCAACTCGCAGAACAGAATTTTGCTTATTTACCTTTAGAAGTGATTTCACCAGTTTTAAGTGAACTAATTTCTTTAAGAAATGTGATGGGATTACGCTCACCGATTCATACTTTAGCCCGCTTAATTAATCCTTTTAATGCTAAAGCCACCTTACAAGCAATATTCCATCCTGCCTATAGAACTTCCCATCAACATAGTGCCCTACGCTTAGGCTATCAAAATAGTGCAGTCATTAAGGGTGAAGGTGGTGAATTTGAGCGAAATCCAGACGCAAAAACACTCATTTGTGGTATCAAAAATGGTGAACTCTATGAACATGAGTTACCGAAACTCACACCTGAACGAAGTCCAATTGAAGACGAGTTAGATTTAGCAACTTTTAAAGCAGTATGGCTAGGTCAACAGCACCATGAATACGGTGAAATGGCAGTAACTGAAACAATGGGAATTGCACTATATACCATGGGAGTTGTTGCTAGTTTTGATGAGGCAATGCAGAAAGCAAAAGTATTATGGGAAACAAGAAATTCAGGGCTAAAAGACAAAATTTAGTTCATACAGCCTTATACGCTATGTCTTTTCGATATGGTTACATATAGGCAATATTTACTTTTCAAAGATGAAAAGTAACAAAAATCTTTCGTTGAGCAAACAGTACGTTCTTGTACTGTTGCTCAACAGGCGACATCCATGTCGCCCACGCGATAGCAAATGCTAATACGATTTATCTTTTTATTCTAAAATGCTGTTTTAAACAAAACGAATCGGTTTAAACTCAGGTTCATGTTTGTGATGATCATCTTCACAAACCTCACCCTCTTCTTTCGTACCACGGTCAATATAGCCACTACGCTGCTCTTCAGGTAAGTTCTTTAACTCCCAAGCAATTACAGCTTGCATACAAGTTTCACGCTGCTCTTTTGTTAAAACAACGCCATTTGGCCATTTACCAATTTCTACTGCTGTTTTTAAACGCTCTACAATCTCAGGGTTTAAAATAGATAGCATTTGTTCAATATTCATGATTCATCTCTTTGAAAAGATTCAAAATCTTGGTTCCAACCAAGTTTGGTACGGCAGGCCATATAAAAATCATAACCTGGTGGATGCAATAAACTTAGTTTAAATGGATGTTTACGGATGTGTAAACTATCTCCAACATTGAGCGATATGCTATGTTGCCCATCTGCACTCACCATCGGTAACACCCGATTTTCGCGAATAACAATCTTAATTTCGCTTTGTCCACCCACGACAATGGGACGTGATGACAATGTGTGGGGATGCATTGGAACTAATGCAATCGCATCCATACTTGGATGTAAAATTGGTCCCCCACCTGACAAAGCATACGCTGTTGATCCTGTTGGAGTCGAAACAATTAAACCATCACTATGTTGGCGATAAACATATTGCCCATCAATGTTGAGCTCAAAGTCGATCATGTGGACCGACTTACCAGAATGTAGTACGACATCATTTAAAGCAATCGCATCATAAATGACTTCGCCATTTGTTCGCACTTCCATTTCAAGTAAGAAACGGCGATCGAGTTGAAAATGCCCTTGAAGCACTTGGTCAAGTTTAAAAATGGCTTCTGACGGTTTGATATCGGTTAAAAAACCTAATCGCCCACGGTTGATACCAATAACAGGTGTATTGTAACGAACCAAAGCTCTTGCTGCATGGAGTAAAGAACCGTCCCCGCCAACTACAATAACCAAATCAGCGACTTCACCTAATAAATGACGGCTCACTACCTGTGCATGATCATAAGGCACTAATTCAGCAGTTTCCTGATCAAAAATGGGGTTTAAGCCTAGGTTCAACAAATGATCATGAATTAAACATAGTGTTTCTACAACTGATGATTTATCTGGTCGACCGATTAACCCGACGTTTCTGAAGGACTTATGTGAAATTTGCACGAATGAGTAAGCTCCGCTGCGATACTTGCCTATAATAACATTAACCTGATTAATTTAAAAAAACATAACTACAAGATGCTGTAAAATTCAATCTAAGTTTTCCAATTATTCACAGTTTTATCATTGCAAATTGATGACAAGCTATCGCATCATTACAGGCATTGTTAGGGTTTTATCTCATTTTTATGAAGTTTGAACGTGGTATCGGTTTCTTTGCACTAATCTTTTCCATTTTGGTCATTGGTGCTTTTATTGCTCTTAGTATCTATCTGATTCGTTTAGATAATATTATCCGTGAAAAATTTGAAGGCCAGCGGTGGGATATTCCTGCCAAAGTGTTTGCACGACCTTTAGAAATTTATAATAACGCGCCTATTTCTCAAGCAAATTTCACTCAAGAATTAAAGCTATTGGGTTACAAAACTTCAAGTAATTATGACAAGTCTGGAAGCTATGTTGCTCAAGGTAGCAATATGTATATCCACACACGTGGTTTTGATTACGGTGACAGTGTTGAACCTGAACAAGTACTAGAGTTAAGTTTTGCAAATGATCAAGTTGTTGAAGTTCGAAGTACTAAACCTTCTTCAACCGGCGTTGCACGCTTGGAACCGTTACTCATTGGAGGAATTTATCCTCAACACAATGAAGACCGTGTACTCATTAAACTGAATAATGTCCCTAAACCACTCATTGAAGCTTTAATTTCCACAGAAGACCGTAATTTCTATCACCATCATGGCGTTTCGATCCGTGGTACTGCCCGTGCATTAGTGAGTAATGTTACAGGCGGTAAGCGTCAAGGTGGTTCAACCCTGACTCAACAATTAGTTAAAAACTTCTATCTCACACCTGAGCGTACATTAAAACGTAAAGTTAATGAGGCTTTAATGGCTTTGCTCATCGAGCTGCATTACAGTAAAGATGAAATTTTAGAAGCCTATTTAAATGAAGTGAATCTGGGCCAAAACGGTAGCTACTCAATTAATGGCTATGGTTTGGCTTCTCAATTTTATTTTGGTTTACCGTTACGTGAGCTGAATGTTGCACAACAAGCTTATTTAGTAGGTTTAGTTCAAGGCCCTTCTTTATATAACCCTTGGAAAAACCCTGAAGGTGCAAAGAAACGCCGTGATACCGTGTTAAATAACATGCGTGTGATGGGCTATTTAACTCAAGCCGAATACGAAGATGAAATTGCACGTCCTTTAAATGTATTGAGTAAACCAAGTTTAGGGCCTGCAAAATTCCCAGACTTTTTAGATATTGTGCGTCGTCAATTGCGTACAGAATATCAAGAAAGTGATTTAACTAATCAGGGCTTACGTATTTTTACGACTTTAGACCCAATTACTCAAACTCAAGTTCAAGATGCATTTAAAGCTTCAGTAGACCGTTTAGCTAATAGTAATCCAGCTCGTTTGAAAAACTTACAAGGCGCTGTACTCATTGCACATCCTGAAAATGGCGAGTTAGTTGCGGCAGTGGGCTCTACACAAGACTTTACTGGTTTTAACCGTGCGTTAGATGCAAAACGTCAGGTTGGTTCTTTATTAAAACCTGTGATTTATTTAAGTGCTATTGAATCTGGACGTTATAACTGGGCAAGCCAAATTGAAGATGCACCGATTAGTGTTCCTGTAGACGGCGGTAAAAGCTGGACACCTAAAAACTATAGTGGTGGCGGACATGGTGTAGTCAGCTTGAGTGAAGCATTAGCAAACTCATATAACCTATCTGCTGTACGTTTAGGTCAAGAATTTGGTCTATCGACATTTACTAATAATTTAAGAAAATTTGGTGTCGAGTCGACCATTCCTGCCTACCCTTCTATTTTCCTTGGGGCAGTCAATATGTCACCAATGGAAGTTCTCGGGATTTATGAGAACTTCGCTACAGGCGGTTTTAAATATCCAACACGTGCGATTCGATCTGTCGTAGATGCGAATGGTCGTTTACTTGACCGTTATGGCCTTAATGTTCAACAAACCATTGATCCGGCTGTTGGCTATATCATGAATTATGGCTTACAACAGGTGATGTCTTCGGGTACTGGTCGTGCAGCCTATAGTAGCTTATCTCCAGCTTTAAAATTGGCGGGTAAATCAGGTACGACTAACGATACACGTGACTCATGGTTTGCGGGTTACTCAGGTAATCATGTGGCTGTCGTGTGGTTAGGTTTAGATGATAATAAAGTAACTGGTTTAACAGGTTCATCTGGTGCATTGCCAGTATGGATTAATGTGATGAAACAGTTACGCCAGACACCTGTGAATCTACGTCAACCAGACACTGTACAGTGGCAATGGATTGATCGTGCATCAGGTGATTTATCTGCTCAGGCTTGTGATGGTGCTATGTATATTCCTATGCTAACGCATACGGTTCCGCACCGTGCTACGCCATGTGGAGCACCTTATTATCAAGTTGATCCAACATATACGCCACAAAGTGATAACACAATTCCTGACTCTCAGGATGATAATACCGACAGTTATATTCGTGAAAGTGAAAATCAGATGGAACAAGATCTGTCAAACAACTCACGTGTAATTTCAAGTGGTAGTTATAACAACTAAGCGTTAACAGGAAATTAGGATATGTTAAAGAAAGGTGTTTTTTATATTGGTGCTGTGCTTATGGTCGGCTGTACAACTTTGCCTGATCATTCTGACTCCAAAGATAAAACACCTACTCCGCCAGTGAAGAAAAATACGGAAACTCCATCGGGTATAAAAATTACACCTTATGAGCATCCGGAAATTCAACGCAAAAATTTACAGGTCATTGTTCCGCAGCAAAAAAAGCTGCAACGCTTTAATGATGATGGAAGTCAATTACCTGCATTTAAAGTCTTAATGCAAAAAACGCAACAGGCTTACAAAAACCAGCAATGGTCACAAGCTGAAAGCTATGCACTTCAAGCGCAGCGTTTAGCACCACAAGCGGCGGAGACCTATTTATTTCTTGCCCTTACAGCAAATCATAAACAGCAATATTCTAATGCTGAATCTTTGGCAAGACGTGGTTTGAGTTTTGCCCAAAGTCAAGCAATGAAAAAACAGCTTTGGTTAGTCATTTTAAAAGCCGGACAACAACACAATAATCAAAAAACTGTTCAAGAAGCGCAACAAGCATTAAAAGCTCTTTAGCTTTTAATGCTTGTTTATTTTCTTTTTAAAAATTTCGAATACCTGCCAAGCCATATGCACCATGCTGCTGTGCAGTGGCTAAATCATCAGGATGCACGCCTCCTAATGCAAAGACTGGAACTTGGCTATTTTGGGCTAAATCTGCAAAACGCTCCCAGCCTAATGCTAAGGCTTCTGGATGAGTCGTTGTTGGTTGTACAGGACTAATAAAAACAGCGTCACAGGCAATCTGCTCAGCCTGCTTTAAAGAAACAGCATCATGACAAGCGGCAATATGACGTATGCCCACGGTTAAATCGCCCTTATGCAAATTCATGAGCTGAGATTGTTTTAAATGAACAGTCTTAATCTGTTTTTTTAATTCAGGGTTCAATTGCTGCCAGATATCGATATTAATAATTAAATTTGATAACTGATTTTCATCTAAAGTAGTTAATTGCTCTAAATATCTCTGATCAGAACCATCTTCTTCTATACGCCAATACAATAAAGTCTCACTGCTCTCTACGGGTGTGAGCGTATTGCTAATTTTAATGAGATGAGGCCAATAGAGTCGTTTTATGATGTCTTTATTCGCTTTTGGAAAGTTTAAGTGAAGTAGCTGTTCACGTGTGTACCATGCCCATGGTTGATGAATAAGATTTAATAACTCATCAGGCACATAACTATGGAATAAATGTAAATTGACAATAATGTCGTCATATTCATGATGAATATAATCAAACTGGTGCCAATTTTTTAAACCGATACCGACTTCTTCATAGATTTCACGGCGGCAGGCTTCTTCGGGTGTTTCCCCCTGTTCAACCTTTCCTCCCGGAAACTCATGCTTTCCACCTTGATGCTGCTGCTCTTCGCGCCATCCTACTAATATTTTTCCGCGATGGATCAAGATTGCTATAGCGACATCGACGATAGGTTTGGGCATTTTTTTACTCTCTAAAACTTTTCTCAAGTGTAAGCAAATTTTATCATTTTATAAAATCTTAAAAATCTCATTGACAGATCTATTCGATAATGATTATCATTTAAATCGTTCAAGAACATACCACGGAGCACAACAAATGAACGCACCTTTTAGCTTATTTACTCGTAACAATGAAACAGCTCATGCCTTACCAATGTTACATTCTAATAACCTCTTTGCATTAGGCCGTGAAATCCGCATTATGCATGCTGGCGAGGAATATCGTTTACGTCTCACTCGCAATAATCGTCTAATTTTAACTAAATAAAAAATACACTCGCGTTTCAATAATATTCGTGGGAAAACAAAAAATGGATAGCATGGGTAACCATGCTATTTTTTATAAAGGAAGATTAACTTCTACTCTCAAACCGCCCTGTTCAGCATGCATGAAACGCAACTCGCCATTATGTAATTCAATAATTTTTCGTGTAATCGAAATTCCCAACCCTGAACCTTGCTGCTGAGTACCCAATACTCGAAAAAAACGCTGCCCTAAACGTTGCAATACCTCATCATCTACACCAGTTCCTGTATCTTCTATAGAAACCTTAATGTGTTGTTCATCCTGACTCATCTCAACATGAATAGAGCCTAGTGTCGGGCTATAACGAATGGCGTTATCAAATAAATTTCTAAAAGCAATGAATAGTAATTCTTCATTCGCATATGTTTTAGTTTCTGTCGATAAAGTATTTGTCTTTATCAACATTTGTTTAGCTTGCGCATCTAAATTTACAGTTTCAATGACTCTGGCCAATAAGTAATTCAAATCGATAGTTGTTTTAGGAAGTTCTGGTTGCTCTACTTCATTGGGTTCCAAGCGAGCCAGAAGGAGTAAATTTTCAAGTACTTTTGTACTTCTTGAAACGTCTTCTTGTATGCGCTCAAAGTCTTGATGAAGTTCTGGAACATCTTGATATTTACGTTGTAAAACCTGAAGACGCATTTGTATGGCAGACAATGGAGATCGTAGCTCATGAGAAGCATCTGCGGTAAAACGCTGTTCTGCCACTAATGCCCTTTGCAACCTTGCGAGTAATTGGTTTAGAGCATCAATCACAGGTTGAATTTCTGTAATGACATCTGGGTCTTGAATGGGTTCTAAATTTGATGCTGTTTTTTGGGCAATACGTTTAGAAAGTAAATTTAGCGCAGCCAATTGTTGCTCAGTACGCCAACTGACAATGACCCATTGTAGCAGCCAGAACAACACCATAAGTCCACTATACCCAGCAAGTGCCTTAAGTACTTCTTCAATACGGGTACTCATTGGCTGAAAGACTTCAACGTGAAGTTGAGAGTCTTCTTGTTGTGCAGCCAGACTACGCCATAATTGACCATCAAACCAAAAATATGAAAAACCTTTTGATAAGTTTCCTTGTTCAAAAAGCTCGTGCTGATAGCTATGAGAATGTGTAAGTAATTGACCAGAGCTTAATAATTCATATTGAATATCAAATTCATCACTGAGCTGATCAAACTGTTTCATAGAGTGTTTAGAAAGATCAGAAACCAGCAAAGTATCTGAAATTTCATCCATGATTTCGTCTTGCACTGACATGTTGTGATAAAAAGAAAATATGGTGAGTAAGCTTAAAGCCAACAAGCCCACCACGATACTACTCCACATTGTGGTTTTAACCAGTTGCGACTGCAAAGATGAGCGATTTGATTTCATTTTAAATCTCCCATACGGTAGCCTAACCCCCGTATGGTTTTAATGCAGCTACTTCCGATTTTTTTTCGAAGTTGATAAATAAATACTTCTATCGCATTACTTTCAATTTCCTCACCCCATGCATAAAGCGCTTCTTCTAATTGATCACGGGTAATAATGTGTTCAGGATGAACCATCAACTTACGTAATATTTGGAATTCTTTTGCCGTTAAATCGATAGTCTTACCAGCGCTTAATACAACTTTCGCTTGTGTGTCGAGTTGCAGATCGCCCCATGTTAAAACCGATTGCTGACTCAAAGTTTGTTTGCGTAATTGAGCACGGATTCGGGCAGATAACTCTTCTAGACTAAAAGGTTTAACCAAGTAATCATTCGCACCTAAATCTAATCCTTCTACCCGGTCATGAATGCTGTCACGCGCAGTAATAAAAATAACAGGAACATTTTTTTGTTTATAACGGATCGTTGTTAGAACTTTTTCACCCGCTAATTGCGGCAGTCCCCGATCAAGTAAAATACAGTCATAGTCATGCTGCTCAATTGCCGTAAGTGCATAATCACCTCTTTCCACCCAATCAACCTGATAACCATCTAATTCTAACCATGATTGAATACTTTCAGCTTGAGAGCGATCATCTTCTGCAAGCAAAATTCTCATCTATTTTTCCTGTTATATACTAATTTGATCTTGCCAAGCCTTTATAAAAAAAGCAAAGCCGCATCATTTAAATGCGGCTAAAAATAGTAGATTCAGAGATCAATAAATTAGAACTGAACTTGATCTACCTCAATTTCTACACGTTTTAAAGGCTTATAGTCGATGTCTACTTCACCAATTAGAGTGACATTTGTATTTGCTGAAATAGGACGCCCCTGCCAAAGCTCATCATCTACATCAACTGTAATGCTACCTGTCTTGTCACGAAATTGATATTTTTCATCACCTAAAGATTTTACAACCTGCCCATGTAATTTGACTGGTGTATTATCTTTTGCCGTTAATGCATGCTTAACGGTTGTTAAAGTTGTTGGAGCAATTGCTGCCTGGTTCACAGGTGTATTCGCTACAACCACACCAGCCGCTGTTAGACCTGTAGTCATTAGTATCGCTTTAAGCATTTTCATAAAATCACCTTTTTAACCACATCTTGGAATAGCGTAAGTACAACAGACATAGATGAGGTGAATCTTAAGAAAAAGTTAATTTAATGGCACAACCCGCAATACCTCTTCTAATGTTGTAAGGCCATCAATCACCTTACGAGCACCGGCAATTCTTAAAGGTTCTATACCTTCTTTTTTAATTTGAGTTCTTAAATCATTTAATGTGACATGACTACTAATAAGATGTTTAAGCTCAAGACTGACCGGCATAAATTCATAAATACCAATTCGTCCTTTATAGCCTGTATGACGACATTGTTCACAGCCTATTGCTTGATAAACTTTTTCTGGCATTTCCATAATGTAGTCAAATGTGAGATGTTGCCATTCATCCTCATTAATATGAGTTTGTTGCTTGCAGTGCGGACAAAGCTGTCGTACCAAACGCTGTGCGAGAACACCCAAAATGGTGGCTGCTGTTAAAAATGGCTGCACACCTAAATCATGTAAACGAGTCAAGCTAGACGGCGCATCATTGGTGTGTAAAGTTGATAACACTAAATGACCGGTTAATGCTGCCTGAATGGCCATATTTGCTGTATCTTGATCACGAATCTCCCCAATCATAATAATGTCTGGATCTTGTCGCATAAGTGCACGAACACCATCTGCAAAGCCTAATTCAATTGCATTATTGACCTGCATTTGGTTAAAACTAGGCTCTAACATTTCAATCGGATCTTCAATGGTACAGACATTAACCTGATCTGTTGCGAGCTGCTTTAAAGATGAATATAACGTTGTGGTTTTACCTGAACCTGTGGGACCAGTAACCAAAATAATCCCATGGCTATTTTTTGTTAATTGTTGCCACTGTTGTAATAGACTCTCTTCAAAACCCAGTTGATGAAAAGAACGTACCAACCCATCTGGATCAAAAATCCGCATAACCAGTTTTTCACCAAATGCAGTTGGCAAGGTTGATAAACGGAGTTCCGTTTCTTGCCCTTTAGGTGTCCGAGTTTTTAATCGACCATCTTGCGGTTTACGCTTTTCCGCTACATTTAAACGCCCTAAAATTTTAATTCGGGAAATCACGGCGGTCAGTGTATTTGAAGGCATGTTATAAATAGTGTGCAAAACACCATCTATACGGAACCTGACTTTGCCATTGTCTTTACGCGGTTCCATGTGAATGTCACTGGCACTCTGCTCGAATGCAAACTGTAAAATCCAGTCGACCAATTTCACAATATGCTGATCATTCGCATCTGGGTTTTGACTATCACCAAGCTGCAAAAGAGCTTCAACATTTTTAGCGTCACGTTCATGAGCTGCATCTTTTTGAGCTGAGTTCACCGCACGACTGACCTGATAATATTCGCGCAAATAGCGTTGCAACTGTTCAGGGTTAAGTAATACTCGTTCAATTCTTTTAGGCGCTAGACTCCGCTCTAAATTGTTTAACCAATCTGTTTGAAAAGGCTGGTCTGTACCAATCATGATTCGGTCAGCATGAATTTCAACAGCTAAAATATGATTGCGAATAGCAAATTCTTGTGACATTACCTGCGTTAAAGCACTCACATCTGCCTTTAAAGGATCAATCACAAATAAAGGAAGTTGAACCCGGTCTGCAAACCATAAACACAAGCGGTTTAAACTTAAATGGGCATGTGTGTGCTGCTGATCTTTTAAATTAAAATGTGCGATCCACTGTAATGGATGCCACTTTAGCTGGTCTTTTTGGCGGTGGCTCGACTGTACCAGTAATTTGTCTCGTTCTGTAATACGGTCTTCTTGTAATAATTGTTCTAGACACCAATATGTATCTATTTCTACATGTGCATTCATGCGTTATCCCCAATATATTTTTATAATATAGCAGAGATATTTTTGATTTAGCTCACCACAAATTTGCTAAATCGTACTTTTAAATATTCTTTAACTTCAAATAATTAAACAAATTCTCAACTTGATATTTTTTTGCGTCATAGTTCATGTTTATAAAAATATTTTGTAGGTTGCGTTGTCTAAAAAAGACACTATGCTCACTATAATAAAAAGCATAAACTGAACGTGAATATATGATTTTAAAGTGACTCAATCCTATATAACAATAAACCAAAGAGGAAGTAATATGGAACTTCAAATGACAATGTCATTACAAACAACATCATTTGAAGACTTCATTACTGTGATTGCTGCGGCGCTCGGTTGTGGCTTATTAATTGGTTTAGAACGTGAACGAAGCAAGCTCAAACATGAATACAAAACTTTTGCCGGATTTCGTTCTTTTGCAATTAGTTCCCTACTCGGTGCAATCTGCTTTTTATTCGGAACTGAAATTGGAATTGTAGGTGCCCTTCTCATTGGGGCAATTAGTATTGTATCTCTCAAAAATCAGCCCAATGACCCCGGTGTGACCACTGAACTCGCCTTTATTATGACTTATTTCATTGGGGCACTTTGCATTTGGAATATCTCATTGGCCGCTGGACTCGCCGTCATCATGACCATTATTTTATTGGCTAAACAATCTATGCATGGCATTGCCAGTCAGTGGATTACCGAATCAGAATTGCGTGATGGTATTTTTCTACTTGCCTTACTTTTAATAGCACTGCCTTTAGTACCCAATAAACCCTTTTGGGGCCCAGTTTTAAATCCGCATGTGATTTTAAAATTACTCACTTTAATCTTATTTGTACAAGCACTCGCCCATATTGCGAAACGGTTACTCTCATCTAAAAACGCTTTATTACTCTCTTCTTTAGCTTCAGGATTTGTTTCCAGTACAGCGACCATTGCCAGTTTAGGCTTGGAAGTACGTTCTGGCAGCGCCAATGCCACTACAAATGCAGGCGCTGCATTAATGTCGTGTGTTTCCACACTGATTCAAACTTTAATTATTGTGATTGGGATTAGCTTTGCTTGGTTTAAGCTGATTATATTTCCTACCCTTATTGCAGTGGCAGTTTTAGCAATCTGGGCTTTCATTTTATTACGTAAAGCAGAGCCCAGTACAACTTCGCCCGAACTCGACTCCAGAATGTTCAGCTTAAAAGAAGCCATTATTATTGCAGGCACACTTACCCTCATTCAGGCAGGTGTTTATGGCTTAAGTATATCTTTAGGTGATGCAGGATTAATCGCGGGGACCTTACTTGCTTCTTTATTTGAAATCCATGCAGCTATTGCGGCGGTCATTGTGCAAGGTGAACCCGATAGCACACATATGACGCCTTTATTAATTGCCTTTTTGGGAGGTTTTGCAGTTCATGCGCTTGCCAAAAGTGTGAACTCTGTAATTTCGGGCGGGCTACGCTATGCCCTTGCTTTCGTTCCCGCCCAACTCATTCATATGGCTATATTTATTAGTTTACTTTGGCTCAACATCCATTGGTTTTAAAGATTTCTATTGTATAAGCTAAAAAGTCTTCACTACATCAATCACAGTAACGACAAATTGATCGACCTTAAAATGAATATCAAAGTCTGAGAATTTCATTTTATAGATTCTTTCAGGGTCTTCTTGATAGGCAGGCCGAGGATCTAAAGCTAACACTTGCTCAAGCTCATCAATGTACTGTGAATTCATTTCATTATTTTGCAGAAAATATTTTTGCGCTGTTAACGCAGCTTCTGACCAAATGACTGACTTCCGTTCAGGTTCTGCATGTGCATAACCACTTTCTGCATCAATAATTGCATCAGAATATTGGATATAGGGTTTGATGTCTAAAATTGGAGTGCCATCTAATAAATCACTTCCTGTGACATAGACGCGAACAGACTTACCGACTTTTTCTACTTTATTAAGCTTTACAACTGACAGGCCTAGTGGTGATGGTCGATACATGCTACGTGTAGCAAATACGCCAATTTTTTCATTGCCCCCTAAACGTGGTGGACGAACCTGTGCACGGAACTTCTCTATACTCCCTTGATTTTTATTGTCATGAAACTGCCAGACTAACCAGAGATGACTGAATTGCTCAATTCCCTCAAATGCTAACAAGTCGTTAAACGGATCTACCATGTCGATATAAGACTCAATATTGACCAAATTAGGCTGGCGTGGAATCCCAAATTTTTCACGATAAGGGGAACACATATGGCCAATTACGGGGAAGGTGACAGAATTGATCATCACTTTTTCTTATAAACACAATTAAATATATTCAGTTTATCGGGAATGAAATTAGATTAGAATAGCAATCTGTTTTCTTTTAATCGTGATCGAGACCTTTAATGGCTGCTTTTAACGTCGAACGCATTACTCATGTTCACCACTGGAATGACACCCTTTTCAGTTTTAAAACTACACGCGACACTAGCTTACGTTTTAAAAATGGTCAGTTCGTAATGATCGGACTTGAAGTGAATGGCAAACCGTTAATGCGTGCGTATTCGATTGCAAGTGCAAACTACGAAGAAGAGTTAGAATTTTTCTCAATTAAAGTACAAGACGGTCCTTTAACTTCGATTTTGCAAAAAGTACAAGTTGGCGATGAAATTTTAATTTCTAAAAAACCGACAGGTACTTTGGTTCATGATGACCTTTTACCGGGTAAAAACTTGTACCTTTTATCTTCTGGTACTGGCCTTGCACCATTCTTATCAATTATTCGTGACCCAGAAACTTACGAACGTTTTGAAAAAGTGATTGTTGTTCATGGTACACGCTATATTTCTGAATTAGCTTACCAAGACCTGATCTTGAACGAATTACCGAACCATGAATTCTTTGAAGAGTTAGGTATTAAAGACAAGCTTGTTTACTACCCAACTGTTACTCGTGAACCTTTCCACACTCAAGGCCGTGTTACCACTGCAATTGAAACTGGCGCTTTATTTGAAAAAATCGGTTTACCACGTTTCAACCGTGAAACTGACCGTGCCATGCTTTGTGGTAGCCCTGCATTCTTAAAAGATGTGGCTGCGTTACTTGACCAACACGGTTTAGTTGAATCACCTCGTATGGGTGAAATGGGCGACTACGTGATTGAACGTGCTTTCGTAGAAAAATAAGATTTTTCCAAATAAAAAAACCGAGGCAAGGTCCTCGGTTTTTTTATTTGTTTTATAAGTTAATCGTACCGTCGATACAGGTAACGGCGGTTCCACCCACTAAGATTTTATCTTGATGTAATTCAAGCTTCAGCTGTCCATCACGACCTAAAGCCTGGCCTTGTGAAGAAAGCACAGCATCATTTTGTGCTGGCAAAATACCATGGTAACGAATAAAAGATGCCACACTCCCATTCCCACTACCACAAACTGGGTCTTCGTTTACACCACATGCAGGTGCAAATGAACGAACTTCTATACGTTTATGCTCATCATTATTTTCATAAAAACCGAAAACTGTGGCGCCCGTAACTTTCATTTCTAAATCATGTTCTTTTAGAGCAGCAAAGTCTGGTTGGGTCGCTAAAACAGCTTGGGCATTTACCGCTTGTAATACAATCCAACGTGCGCCTACATCAACCAATGTAGCATTCCATTGAGTATTAATTTCACATTTTAAAATTTCTGCCAAATTCTGAGTATGTTCTGCATCGAGTGGAGTAATTTTAGGCTTAGGTAGTTCAAATGAAATATGACTTGAGCCACTCACGGTAAGCGTTACCAAACCCGCACCACATTGCTGTACCAGTTTACCTTCTTTAGCTGTCACGAAGCCCGCTTCAAGCAAAGCATAGGCAGTACCAATTGTAGGATGTCCTGCAAATGGCAATTCACTTTGCGGAGTAAAAATTCGAACCTGATAGTCTGCTTGCGCATTGGTCGCAGGCAGTACAAACGTGGTTTCAGAAAGATTGGTCCAATTGGCAATCGCCTGCATCTGTTCAGATGTTAAGGTACTGGCGTCCATAATGACTGCGACAGGATTTCCTTTAAATGCTTGGGAAGTAAAAACATCAACTTGTTTAAATGCAACAACAGACATAGACCACTCCTACTGATTTTGTAATTAAAAAATATGGCTTTTAAGTCCTTACCATTTTTTGATCTTACTCATTTATTTTTAATGGTCACAGTATCAGTTAATATGAAAAATAATAGACACAGTTGCTAATTACAAATCATAAATAAACCGACCAATTTAAAGTCATCACAATATTTGAGTTAAATAAGAGATCGCTATAAAGTGTAACCATTGCTTTGGTTTTTTAATGAATTGACATGTACAAATATAAAAAAGTGAGTGATGACCTAACCCTGCAAATTCAGAATGGCAGGCAGCCTATTGGTTCACGCTTACCATCAATTCGCGACTGCGCAAATCATTATCAGGTCAGCATTAACACCGTAAAAGAAGCTTATCGTCAGCTTGAAGACCAAGGTTTAATTTCTGTTCGCCCCCAGTCTGGTTACTATGTTTGTCATGCACCTTCGAACTTGCTAGAGCTCGAAGAGCGTTATGTCAGTGAAGAAAAAGTATCACTTTCAGGAATTAGCTGTTTTCTCGCGCAAATTGTTAAAAAACAGATGGACCCCGACTATATCAATTTGGCTTTAGCTTGCCCTGCTGGTGAAAATTTCTATCCGATTGACCGCTTAAAACGCTTAACTGCACAGGTTTTACGAACACAGCCGGACATTTTTAAAAACTATACTTTACCGCCTGGATCCATACGTTTACGTACTCAAATTGCTAGGCGAGGCTTACAGCTTGGTATGTTTCTTTCAGCAGATGACGTTGTGCTGACTCACGGCACCATGGAGGCTTTAAGTCTCGCGATTATGGCAACGACTCAAGCCGGTGACAGCATTGCACTTGAGATCCCTACATTTCACAATCTGTACCCGCTTCTTCATAATTTAGGTCGAAAAATTGTAGAAGTTCCAACTTCACCACATACAGGTATGTGCCTAGATGCTCTTGAAGAACTCTTAAAATCTAAAAGTGTACAAGCCATATTAACTATTCCAACAGGACACAATCCTCTCGGTTTTAGCATGCCTGAAAGCAGCCGCCGTCGCTTAGCCGAGCTCGCTAATCAATTTCAGGTTCCCATCATTGAAGATGCAATGTACGCCGAACTGCAACTGAGTGAACCTCTCATTCCAAACATTAAGGCATTTGACCAAAATGGATGGGTTTTGGTGTGTGGTAGCTATACCAAAACTGTAGCACCAGACTATCGAATTGGTTGGCTAGAAGCTGGGCGCTTTCGTAACATTGTGCAGCAACTGAAATTTACAACGACAGTTGCCGAGCCAGCTCTACTTACAGAAACTTTAGGACTTTTCTTAGAAAATGGTGGTTATGACCTACACTTAAGGCAGCTCAAGAAACGCTATCAACAGCAAATTGACGCCATTAAATCTTATATTTGTCGTTATTTTCCATTCGGTACCCGTGTGAGTCGTCCGCAAGCGGGATTTATTTTATGGTTAGAGTTGCCCGAATCTATTGATGCACTAGAACTGTTTCATCAGGCAATGGATGAAAAAATCTTATGCATGCCAGGAATTTTATGTTCGGCTGATAAACGTTTTAGTCATTGTTTACGTATAGCAGCGTGTTTCGAATTAAACCCTAAAATGTTAAATGCTTTGATGCGCTTAGGAGAGTTAGCAAAAAACATGCTACCCGCGCAAAGAGATTTAGATCAAATCCCTACTAATTCAGTAGGTTGAATCAAAAATGCAGAGTTAATAAAATAAACCCATATATTTTTTATGCCTTTTATTTTATGAAAACTGAGCTTCTCTCTCCCGCAG
This sequence comes from Acinetobacter sp. WC-141, assembly GCF_000313935.1. Classification (GTDB taxonomy): domain Bacteria; phylum Pseudomonadota; class Gammaproteobacteria; order Pseudomonadales; family Moraxellaceae; genus Acinetobacter. Next base: position 57,466 of record NZ_AMSS01000044.1, read on the forward strand.
GTTCACTTAAAAACATGCGCTATGCTTTTGCCTATGGTGCAGATGCCGTATATGCAGGCCAACCACGTTATAGTTTACGTGTGCGTAATAATGCTTTTGATCATGACAACTTAAAAATTGGGATTGATGAAGCCCACGCTTTGGGTAAAAAGTTTTATGTTGTGGTGAATATTCAGCCACATAACAGCAAATTAAAAAACTTTATTCGTGATCTTGAACCTATTGTAGCGATGCAGCCAGATGCACTCATTATGTCTGACCCGGGCTTAATTATGATGGTGAGAGAACATTTCCCAGAGGTCCAAATTCATCTATCGGTTCAAGCCAACGCCATTAACTGGGCCACTGTTAAATTTTGGAAAGATTACGGTTTAAGCCGTGTGATTTTATCGCGTGAGTTGTCATTAGAAGAAATAGAAGAAATCCAGCAACATGTGCCAGACATTGAACTAGAAGTTTTTGTACATGGTGCACTATGCATGGCCTATTCAGGCCGTTGTTTACTTTCTGGTTATATGAACAAACGTGATGCCAACCAAGGTGCTTGTACCAATGCTTGCCGTTGGGACTATAAGTTGCATGAAGCCCGAGAAGATGCAAACGGCGATGTGATTCCCGTCACTCAACTCAACACCTCAGAAAAGTCTTGCTGCTCATCAGCACAATCAGAGACAACCTCGGCTCAAACGTTGTTGGTACAACGCAATGATGAAGAAATGTTTGCTGCCGAAGAAGATGAACACGGCACCTATTTTATGAACTCTAAAGATTTACGTGCGGTACAACATGTAGATCGTTTAACCAAAATGGGCATCGCCTCACTCAAAATTGAAGGTCGTACTAAATCATATTTTTACTGTGCCCGCACTGCTCAAATTTATCGAAAAGCCATTGATGATGCTTTAGCAGATAAACCATTTGACGCAAGCTTAATGGCTCAGCTCGAAGGGTTGGCGAACCGTGGTTACACCGAAGGTTTTTTAAGACGTCATGTCCATAGCGAATATCAAAACTATGCCGATGGTTCATCACATTTTGACTATCAACAATTTTGTGGAGAGGTTTTAGAACGTCACGGTGATTATATTCGCATCGAAGTTAAAAACCGTTTTGTGGTTGGCGACTCACTTGAACTCATGACGCCTCAAGGCAACATCACCTTTACCTTAACCGAAATGCGTGATTTAAAAGGTAACCCAATTACAGATGCTAAAGGTTCGGGGTATTTTGTTGAGATTCCACTCTTACAAAATGTTGATGTTAGTTATGCCCTACTCATACGCAATTTGCCGCATGCCAAGGAAAACATTACTGCCTCTACATTAGCTTATTCAGCGAGTTGAAAATGGCACTTTTGATTACCAGTGACTGCATCAATTGTGATATGTGCTTACCGGAATGCCCGAACATCGCTATTTTTGAAGGGAGCAAAGTTTATGAAATTGATCCACTTCGTTGTACCGAGTGTGTAGGCTTTTACGATGCGCCAACATGTAAAGCGGTTTGCCCTATCGATTGCATAAAACCAGACCCTGCGCATATTGAAAATAAAGAACAACTGTTAGAGAAATTTAAGGGATTAAATATACTCGGCTAATCTATTTTTTAAAAAGCCTATCGAGGATCAGGCTAAAGTCGCTGATCCTCTTAAATAACTATGCAGCTCAATGATTAAATAAACGAATAAATAGCTGAGGTCACTTTGCTAGTGTTAAAATCAATTTATCAGTTCAGTTTGATTTACTGGTATTTTTGTACCAAAAAAATTAAACAATCGTTAAAACTGCCAAACCATTTCAACATTTCATGTAGATTGATTAAAACTCATTCTGGCGCAGCTCCCCATGTCTTATCTTTATTTAGCAATTGCGATTGCTTGTGAAGTCATTGCAACTTCAGCCTTAAAAGCATCTCAAGGTTTTACTGTTCCTATTCCATCCATCATTACAGTTGTGGGCTATGCAATTGCTTTTTATTTATTGTCCCTTACGCTAAAAACGATTCCGATCGGAATCGCATATGCCATTTGGTCGGGTGCAGGTATTATTTTAATCTCTGCAATTGGCTGGATATTTTATAAACAGCATTTAGACTTGGCAGCCTGTATTGGTCTTACTTTAATGATCGCAGGTATTATCATTATTAATGTATTTTCTAAAAATACCCATCTATAAATTACAATTAAAAAGCACCCGTAGTACCTTATTGGTCTAGGGTGCCTAAATGTTTAAAATACAATAAAAATAACTTTAAATTTTTAACACTCGTGCCTGAACAATATATCTGCCAGTAAGCAACCGAGTATGAACAGCTTATTTCAAACTGCCCGTCAAAAATTGTTTTAAACGTTCACTTTTCGGATTATTGAGTACTTCATCAGGATGGCCCTGTTCCTCAATTTTCCCTTGATGCAAGAAAATCACTTGATTAGATACATGACGTGCAAAGCCCATTTCATGTGTTACCACAATCATGGTACGCCCTTCTTCAGCCAAACCCTGCATTACTTTCAGTACTTCGCCCACTAACTCTGGGTCAAGCGCACTGGTTGGCTCATCAAACAACATGACTTCCGGTTCCATCGCCAAAGCACGAGCAATCGCTACACGTTGCTGCTGACCACCAGATAAAAATGCTGGATATTTACTTTCAACGCTTTCAGGTAATCCAACTTTACGTAGATATTTCCGTGCACGTTCTTCTGCCTCAGCACGTTTAACTCCGAGTACGTGAATTGGCCCTTCAATGACATTTTCAAGCACTGTCATGTGAGACCATAAATTAAAGTGCTGAAACACCATCATGAGCTGAGTACGCATTTTCTGTAGTTGCTTTGAATCAACCACTTTTAAATTGCCTTTTTTATCAAAGACGGTACGTAGTTTTTCGCCATTGAGCTTAATGGTGCCATTGCTCGGTTGCTCTAAAAAGTTGATACAACGCAGCAAAGTACTTTTACCTGAACCAGATGAACCAATAATACTAATTACATCACCAGCATTTGCATCAAGTGATATTCCTTTTAGTACTTCATGATCGCCAAATGTTTTGTGTAAATCACGAATCACTAGTTTTGCCACTTGTTCCATTTATAACTCCTAATGATTCGATGGCTTTAAAAATGCCAACCAACGTTTTTCAAGCCGACGAAATATCCAAATCAAAATAAATGCCAGCATCGCATATAACACCGCGGCAATCCCAAAAGCATTAAAGGTGTCATAGGTTGCCGCATTTACATCACGCGCAATTTTTAAAATATCAGGAACAGTTGCTGTAAATGCAATGGTTGTCGCATGCAACATCAAAATGACTTCGTTACCGTAAAATGGCAAAGCACGGCGTAACATCGATGGAATGATAATACGTGTGTAGAGTTTCCATTTTGACATACCAAAAGCTTGGGCGGCTTCAATCTCGCCATGTGGAATAGAACGAATCGCTCCAGCAAAGATTTCAGTCGTATATGCACCAGTATTGAGCGCGAATGCCAAAATGGTGCAATTTATGCCCTCTCGAAAAAATGCATCGAGCGTCTGATGTTCATGGACGTAATCAAAGCTGTAAATGCCCGAGTAAATAATCAGCAATTGGATGTACAGTGGTGTGCCACGAAAAACGTAGGTAAATAACCAAACGGGGCCACGCAACCAAAGACTTTCTGATACTCGTGCAAGGGATAAAGGCACCGCAAGCACAAAACCAATACTAATAGAAAGCACCAATAACCAAGCAGTCATCGCGACACCGGTCATTTGTAAGCCATCTGTCCAAAGGTATGCCTGCCAATATTGTTGAAGGATTTCAATCATAATTGTCCCTTCCTCACACCAGCAGAATAACGACGTTCAAGCCACATTAAAATGAGGTTTGACATAGTGGTAATTGCCAAATAAATCGCAGCAGCCACGATGCTGAAAAAGAACAGTTGCATGGTACTTCTACCCGCATCTTGCGTAATTTTTACAATATCAGTCAGGCCAATAATGGAAACCAGAGCAGTTGCCTTAATCAAAACCTGCCAATTATTACCAATACCTGGCAATGCAAAACGCATCATTTGAGGGAATAATACACGGCGAAAAACCTGCCAAGGGGTCATACCATAAGCCATTGCTGCTTCAATTTGACCCGTTGGAACCGATTGAAATGCACCACGAAAGGTCTCTGTAAAATATGCACCATAAATGAACGCTAAAGTAATCACACCAGCGACAAATGGGTTGATGTCAATTTGGTCCATTTGCAGTGATTCAGTAATTTGGTTTAAACCTAACTGTAAGCTGTAAAATAACAGCAGCATAATGACCAAATCAGGCACACTACGGATGAGTGTGGTATAGGCGGTCGCAATATAGCGTAATGCTTTAATATTAGAGAGTTTTGAACTCGCACCAATTAAGCCAATAATGACAGAAAGCAAAAGTGACAATAGTGCAAGCTGTAGCGTCATCCATGTCCCGCTGAGAAGGAGTGGTCCATAGCCAGATAAAAACATGACTCATCTTCTCCTTAAAAACCATATCTAATATTGATGAGATGAGAATAGATTTAAAAATGTCGGCACTAAGCCGACATTTTTCACATCATTAGTAAATGTTAAAGGAGAAATATTTTTTCTCTAGTTTCTTGTATGTACCATCCGCAATGATTGCTGCGAGTGCTTTATCAATATTCGCTTTCAAATCTGCATCTTCTTTGCGTAAACCAATCGCTGCGCCTACGCCCAGTGTTTTTGCATCAACTACATTGCCACCGACAAAAGCGAAGTTTTTGCCTTTTGGTTGTTTTAAGAAAGCCCCATCAACCATGATTGCATCTTGTAAAGTTGCATCCAAACGACCAGACATCATGTCTTGGTAAATCAAATCTTGAGTTGGATAAGGAACAACACTCACACCTTTTGGTGCCCAATAGGTTTTAGCGTAAGTTTCTTGAATTGTGCCCTGTTGTACGCCTACACGCTTACCTTTCAATGATGCCGCTGTCGGTAATAATGGTGAGCCTTTTTTTGCGACCATACGCGTTGGCGTATTATAGATTTTGCTACTAAACAAAATTTGTTTTGCACGTTCATCAGTGACCGTCATTGATGAAAGAATGCCATCAAACTTTTTCGCTTTAAGTGCCGGAATCATCCCATCAAAAGAGTTTTCAACCCAAACACATTTAGCTTTGAGTTTTGCACAAACGGCATTACCTAAATCAACGTCAAAACCAGTTAACTTGCCATCTGGTGTTTTATATTCAAACGGTGCATAAGAGGACTCCGTACCAAAACGAATCACCTTCCAATCCTTTGCTTGTACATTCGTTGCAACAGCAGCCAAAACTAAGGTTGTTGAAACGAACATTTTTTTCATAAAGCTTGCCATCTTGAAGCTTCTCCTTAAAATCCAAATAAGGTGATAAAAATTTGAGTATTTCTAACTTACTCTTCTGTCGAAATAATTGCAATTTCTATACCATAAATTAAGGATTTATGAAGATGTCAAAACAGCAGATCATATGACCTGATTAAATGCTGAAAAATCATTCAAACGACGAGACTAATTTTTGAGTGCATAGGCTTCTGCCATATTTTCATTTTCGACCAATGTCCGAATGGTATATTCATGGTTATGTTCTTTAGCACTGGCAAATTCACATTTCTGATCCCATAGCATTGAGCAACCACTCAACAATGGACAACCAGCAAATAATTCAGCCACCCAATCCACAAACACTCGAACTTTAGGTGATAAATGACGGTTTTGTAGATATACGACTGATATTGGCATAGGTGCAGGCAACCATTCAGTCAGCACTTCCTTGAGCGTGCCATCTTCTAGATGTTTCGCCACCATGTAATATGGGCATTGAATTAAACCAAAACCTTGTACAGCCAAATCAACATATGAATCGCCATCGTTGACAGAAACACGCCCTTTCACACCAACGCTATGAATCTCACCATCCACCATAAAATCCCAGTCGATATTGCGTCCAGTACGACTGTTAAAGTAATGCACGACCTGATGTTTTTTTAAGTCATCAATAGTTTTGGGTTCGCCATGTTCCGCCAAGTAACGAGGTGCAGCAACCGTCACACACTGAATTGTTCCGATACGGCGTGCAACCAAACTTGAATCTTTCAACTGACCAATACGAATGACACAGTCCACCGCATCTTGTACCAAATCGACAGGACGATCACTCATTCCAATCACCAAATCAATATCGGGATACTTGGCATGAAAATCACAAAGCATTGGAATCAGAATGAGTCGTCCGATTGAAGCTTTAACATCAATGCGTAGACGTCCTCGTGGTCCACGTTCCGAATCATGGAAATTCGATTCAACATCTTCAACATCGGCTAAAATTCGCGCAGTACGTTCATAATAAACCGCACCGTCTGGTGTCAAACTAAGTTTACGAGTGGTTCGGTTCAATAAGCGAACCTGTAAATGCTTCTCTAAACCTTGAATCGTTGTCGTCACAGAAGCACGCGGTAGGCCTAAACTGTCAGCCGCTAAACTGAAACTATTTGTTTCGACAACTTTGTTAAATACTCTCATCGCATGAAATAGATCCACACGCACACTCCTATCAATGCATTTTTTCATTCAAATACATCAATTGTTATAAAAATACGAATAGTGTTATCGAATTTAATATATTTATTCGTGATTGACAAACTTTTATGCTCCGTCCATCCCATAAACCCTGTTTCTCCCATACGGACCATAATTAAAAGTCTGAAAAACAGGTATCCAAATAAGTAGGAGCACCTCATGTCATTTTCTCGCAAACAGTTCGCGCTGTCTGCCATCTTTGTCGCCATTTTGGCAACGGGTGGCAGTTTTATGTTTTTACATGAAAATGCCGATGCAAAAGCTGCACCGACGACAGCCCAACAAGCTGCTACTGTTGATATTTCCAATGTCATCAGCAAAACCATTACCGATTGGCAAGAATATTCCGGTCGCCTAGAAGCGATCGACCAAGTCGATATTCGCCCTCAAGTCTCGGGCAAACTCATTGCTGTACACTTCAAAGATGGAAGCCTCGTTAGAAAAGGTGATTTGCTTTTTACAATTGACCCGCGTCCTTTCGAAGCAGAACTCAATCGTGCCCAAGCTCAACTCGCTTCGGCTGAAGCACAAGTCACTTATACGGGTTCTAATCTTTCCCGTATTCAACGCCTCATTCAAAGTAACGCTGTATCACGCCAAGAGCTAGATCTGGCAGAAAATGATGCGCGCTCAGCCAATGCCAACCTGCAAGCCGCTAGAGCAGCCGTTCAGTCTGCACGTTTAAATCTTGAGTACACCCGTATTACTGCACCAGTCAGTGGTCGAATTTCTCGTGCCGAAGTAACCGTAGGCAACGTAGTTTCTGCAGGAAATGGAGCACAGGTTTTAACAAGTTTAGTGTCTGTCTCTCGCCTTTACGCATCTTTCGATGTGGATGAACAAACTTACCTCAAATACATCAGTAACCAGCGTAACTCTGCACAAGTTCCTGTCTATATGGGACTTGCCAATGAAACAGGTTTTTCTCGTGAAGGAACGATCAACTCAATCGACAATAACCTAGATACGACCTCTGGTACGATTCGTGTCCGCGCGACTTTCGATAATCCAAACGGAGTTTTATTACCAGGCTTATATGCACGAATCCGTTTAGGTGGTGGTCAACCACGTTCAGCGATCCTGATTAGCCCAACCGCAGTCGGCGTCGATCAAGATAAACGTTTTGTTATTGTAGTCGATGCTAAAAATCAGACCGCTTACCGTGAAGTAAAACTTGGCACCCAACAAGATGGCTTGCAAATCGTGAATAGTGGCTTACAAGCAGGTGATCGTATTGTGGTAAATGGTTTACAGCGAATTCGTCCGGGTGATCCTGTTACCCCCCACCTCGTTCCGATGCCAAATGCACAAATCACTGCGAGCAGCACTACTCCTCAACCTCAGCCAACAGATAAAACATCAACTCCGGCAAAAGGTTAATCACATATGAATATTTCTAAATTTTTTATTGATCGGCCGATCTTTGCTGGTGTGTTATCAGTATTGATTCTACTTGCCGGTTTACTTTCGGTATTTAAATTACCGATTTCTGAATATCCGGAAGTTGTTCCGCCATCTGTGGTGGTACGTGCTCAATATCCGGGTGCTAACCCGAAAGTAATGGCTGAAACTGTTGCTTCTCCGCTTGAAGAGTCGATCAACGGTGTAGAAGACATGCTGTATATGCAATCTCAAGCAAACAGCGACGGTAACTTAACCATTACAGTGAACTTTAAGCTCGGTATTGACCCAGATAAAGCTCAGCAATTGGTTCAAAACCGTGTGTCGCAAGCATTGCCTCGTTTACCTGAAGACGTTCAGCGTTTGGGTGTTACTACCTTAAAAAGCTCACCGACTTTAACCATGGTTGTGCATCTGACTTCACCAGATAATCGCTATGACATGACCTACTTGCGTAATTACGCAGTGCTTAACGTAAAAGATCGTTTGGCGCGCTTACAAGGTGTAGGTGAAGTCGGTTTATTTGGTTCTGGTGACTACGCGATGCGTGTGTGGCTTGACCCACAAAAAGTTGCACAACGTAATCTCACAGCAACTGAAATTGTGAGTGCAATCCGCGAACAAAACATTCAGGTTGCAGCAGGTACAATCGGTGCATCACCCACTAATTCTCCTGTACAACTTTCAGTGAATGCTCAAGGTCGTTTAACGACTGAGCAAGAGTTTGCAGATATTATTTTAAAAACTGCTCCTGATGGCGCGGTCACCCGATTGGGTGATGTTGCACGTGTTGAACTTGCAGCCTCGCAATATGGCTTGCGTTCATTACTCGATAATAAACAAGCGGTCGCAATTCCGATTTTCCAAGCGCCGGGCGCTAATGCTTTGCAAGTTTCTGATCAAGTGCGTAGCACGATGAAAGAACTTTCAAAAGATTTTCCATCTTCAATTAAATACGACATTGTGTATGACCCAACTCAATTCGTACGTGCCAGTATTAAAGCGGTTGTTCATACTTTACTTGAAGCGATTGCACTGGTAGTTGTTGTTGTTATTTTATTCTTACAAACATGGCGTGCCTCAATCATTCCATTGCTTGCAGTACCAGTTTCAATTATTGGTACATTCGCGCTCATGCTTGCTTTTGGTTACTCAATTAATGCACTTTCACTGTTCGGGATGGTACTTGCCATCGGGATTGTGGTCGATGACGCCATTGTGGTCGTCGAAAATGTCGAGCGGAATATTGAAGCAGGCTTGAGTCCAAGAGATGCAACTTATCGGGCCATGCGAGAAGTGAGCGGACCGATTGTTGCCATTGCTTTAACACTGGTTGCCGTGTTCGTTCCTCTTGCTTTTATGACGGGCTTAACTGGTCAGTTCTATAAACAATTTGCTATGACCATTGCCATTTCAACAGTCATTTCAGCATTTAACTCGCTTACTCTGTCTCCTGCTTTAGCAGCCATGTTACTAAAAGGACATGATGCAAAACCAGATGCACTAACACGCATTATGAACCGTGTATTTGGACGTTTCTTTGCGCTGTTTAACCGCGTATTTACACGTACCTCAGATCGTTACGGTAAAGGTGTGAGTCGTGTCATCTCACACAAAGCATCCGCAATGGGCGTCTATGCAGCACTTTTAGGTTTAACCGTTGGTATTTCCTATATTGTTCCGGGTGGTTTCGTTCCTGCTCAAGACAAACAATATTTGATTAGCTTTGCTCAACTGCCAAATGGTGCGTCATTAGATCGTACCGAAGCAGTCATCCGTAAAATGAGTGACACCGCACTTAAACAACCTGGTGTAGAAAGTGCTGTTGCCTTCCCCGGCCTCTCAATTAACGGTTTTACCAACAGCTCAAGCGCTGGTATTGTCTTTGTGACCTTAAAGCCATTTGATGAACGTAAGGCTAAAGACTTATCTGCAAATGCAATTGCTGGTGCTCTCAACCAGAAATATTCAGCCATTCAAGATGCCTATATTGCGGTTTTCCCACCACCACCAGTGATGGGTTTAGGGACCATGGGCGGCTTTAAACTCCAACTCGAAGACCGAGGTGCCTTAGGCTATTCAGCCTTAAATGATGCTGCACAAAACTTTATGAAAGCAGCTCAGTCAGCGCCTGAACTTGGTCCAATGTTCTCAAGTTATCAAATTAACGTACCTCAACTAAACGTAGATCTGGACCGTGTAAAAGCCAAACAGCAAGGTGTTGCTGTGACAGATGTCTTTAATACCATGCAGATTTATTTAGGCTCTCAGTACGTTAATGACTTTAACCGTTTTGGACGTGTTTATCAGGTCCGTGCACAAGCCGATGCGCCTTTCCGTGCTAACCCTGAAGATATTTTGCAGCTTAAAACCCGAAACAGTGCCGGACAAATGGTGCCATTGTCATCACTGGTCAATGTGACACAAACTTACGGTCCAGAAATGGTGGTTCGTTATAACGGCTATACCTCAGCGGATATTAACGGCGGCCCTGCACCGGGTTATTCATCTAGCCAAGCAGAAGCTGCGGTTGAACGTATTGCTGCTCAAACTCTACCACGTGGTATTAAGTTCGAATGGACAGATTTAACGTATCAAAAAATCTTGGCAGGTAATGCAGGACTTTGGGTATTCCCAATTAGTGTATTACTGGTGTTCTTAGTTTTAGCTGCTCAATATGAAAGTCTAACTTTGCCTTTAGCTGTAATTTTAATTGTACCGATGGGAATCTTGGCAGCTCTGACAGGTGTCTGGCTAACAGGTGGAGATAACAACATCTTTACCCAAATTGGTCTGATGGTGCTGGTCGGGCTGGCCTGTAAAAATGCCATATTAATTGTCGAATTTGCACGGGAGCTTGAAATGCAAGGTGCAACTGCCTTTAAAGCAGCTGTTGAAGCAAGTCGTCTACGTTTACGTCCAATTTTAATGACTTCTATTGCATTTATTATGGGTGTAGTCCCACTTGTTACCTCAACTGGTGCAGGTTCTGAAATGCGTCATGCCATGGGTATTGCTGTGTTCTTCGGCATGATCGGTGTAACGCTGTTTGGTTTGTTCCTGACCCCTGCCTTTTATGTGCTGATTCGTACACTGAACAGCAAACATAAATTGCACTCAGCAGCAGTTCATGAAGCACCTTTATCTACCCCACATGATCATTAAGGAGGATATTTGATGGCTACAACAAAACAAAGCTTATTATTGTCCTCACTCATGGGAAGCCTGCTCCTTGCAGGCTGCTCTTTGGCTCCAGAATATCAACCTGCAAAGGTGATAGTTCCAGTTAAATTTAAAGAGTCTGATCCTAAATTTGAAGACAATAATTGGAAAATTGCCCAACCTGCCGATCAGCAGATTCGAGGTGAGTGGTGGCGTGTTTTTAATGATGCTCAGTTGAATGAGCTTGAACAACAAGCCATTTCTGGAAACCAGAGTCTTAAAGCGGCAGCGGCTAATATTCAAGCTTCACGTGCGTTACGTTCAGCAGCACAAGCTGAACGTTTGCCAAGTATTGGTGCTGGCTTTGGACCAACTCGTCAAAAACCTTCTCCCGCTTCATTAGGTTTAGACGAAAATGCCCATACATCTGCACAAACCTTATGGCGTGCTCAAGCGAATGTATCGTATGAGCTCGATTTATTTGGCCGTATTGCCAGTAGTGTCAATGCAGCAACAGCTGATGTACAGCAACAAGAAGCTTTATATCAGTCAGCACTTTTAGCATTACAAGCAGATGTTGCTCAAGGTTATTTTCTGATTCGTCAGTTAGATGCTGAACAAGCAATTTATAATCGCACAATTAAATTGCTTGGCGAGACACGAGACTTAGTTCAAACACGTTTTAGAAATGGTTTAGTCAGTGAATTAGATGTTTCTCGCGCACAGACTGAACTGGCTGCAGCACAAACCAATGCACTGAACATCGCTCGTAACCGAGCGAATGCAGAGCATGCACTTGCAGTATTGTTAGGCAAAACACCTGCTGATTTTAGCTTGGCAACTCAACCATTAACTGCAAATAGTCTTCGTCTTCCAGCAGGTTTACCTTCAGCTTTACTAGAAAGACGACCGGACATTGCTGCGGCTGAACGTGCTATGGCAGCAGATAATGCGCGTATTGGAATTGCGCGTGCTGCGTTCTTCCCAAAACTGGACCTAACAGGTGCGCTCGGTTATGAATCATCAACTTTAGGTGAGTTGGGTAAATGGTCCAGCCGTACATTCTTACTTGGTCCAGTTGCAGGCACTATTTTATCTTTGCCATTATTTGACGGCGGACAACGGAAGGCTGGCGTTGCTCAAGCACGAGCTGCCTATGAAGAAAGTGTCGCAAACTATCGCCAAACCGTATTAAATGCATTTCGCGAAGTTGAAAATGGCTTGTCCGATCAACGTATTCTCGATCAGCAAATTCAGGCTCAAAACCAAGCACTCTCCTCTTCTCGTCATGCAAATCAGCTTTCTCATCTACGTTATCGAGAAGGTGCAATTAGTTATCTTGATGTGATTGACTCTGACCGCACTATTTTGCAACAAGAGCAACTCTCTGCACAGCTTAACGGCAGTAGAATGATGGCTAGTGTAGATTTAATCCGCGCATTAGGTGGTGGCTGGCATGATGCCGAACCATTGATAAAATCTAAAAGTTAATTCTTACCTAATTAACTTGATATAAAAAAAGCGCCATATGGCGCTTTTTTTATATCTACAACTTATTGTGCGTATACAGGGAATTTTGCACAAACAGTTTCAACTTTCGCTTTTACGTCAGCAATAACTTTTTCGTCACCTTTGCTGTCAATCACGTCAGCGATCCAACCAGCAAGTTCACGAACTTCAGCTTCACCAAAACCACGAGTTGTTACCGCTGGAGTACCGATACGGATACCAGAAGTCACAAATGGAGAACGTGGGTCATTTGGAACTGAGTTTTTGTTCACAGTAATGTGAGCAGCACCTAACCAAGCATCTGCTTCTTTACCAGTTACATCTTGTTTGATTAAAGATAACAAGAATAAGTGGTTGTCAGTACCGCCAGAAACAACGTCATAGCCACGAGCGATTAATACTTCAGCCATAGCTTGAGCATTTTTCACAACTTGTTGTTGGTAAGCTTTAAAGTCATCAGACATTGCTTCTTTGAAGCAGATTGCTTTAGCAGCAATCGCATGCATTAATGGACCACCTTGGTTACCAGGGAATACAGCTGATTGAAGTTTTTTCTCGATTTCTTCATTCGCTTTCGCAAGGATTAAACCAGAACGTGGACCACGAAGTGTTTTGTGAGTCGTAGTTGTGGTTACGTCAGCAATTTGAACTGGGTTTGGATATACACCAGCAGCAACAAGACCTGCAACGTGAGCCATATCAACAAAAAGGTACGCGCCAACTTTGTCCGCGATGTCACGGAAACGTTGCCAATCTACAACACGGCTGTAAGCAGAAAAACCAGCAACGATCATACGTGGCTTATGCTCTAATGCTAAACGTTCAACTTCTTCGTAATCGATCTCACCAGTTTCAGAGTTTAGACCGTATTGAACTGCATTATAAGTTTTACCAGAGAAGCTTACTTTAGCACCGTGAGTCAAGTGACCACCGTGAGCCAAGCTCATACCTAAAACAGTATCGCCTGGGTTAAGAAGTGCTAGATAAACAGCAGAGTTAGCTTGTGAGCCAGCGTGTGGTTGAACGTTTGCGTAATCTGCACCAAAAAGTTCTTTAGCACGATCAATCGCCATTTGCTCAATGATATCCACATATTCGCAACCGCCATAATAGCGTTTACCTGGATAACCTTCTGCATATTTATTCGTAAGTTTTGATCCTTGCGCTTCCATCACAGCAGGAGAGCAATAGTTTTCAGATGCAATTAACTCGATATGTGCTTCTTGACGCTCACCTTCAGAAGCAATTGCTTGAGCTAATTCTGGATCAAATTCAGAAATGGAAATATTGGCAAACATTAGCGGGGGTCCTATAAATTAGGGCTTTTAAGCCGTGCTAAGATTGCGACATATTGTAGCATGAACTTTATAATTAAACAGAATGAAGTTAGCTCAGTTTTAAATAAAAATGGCTCAAGTTTTATAAAAAATGAGCCATTATTTATAAATCAGTTAAAAAGCTGGTTTAAAGCTTACATTTGAATTTTTTTCATTGTTAACTTCACCTTATGAAAATATTAAAAAGACTTTAAATATCAATAACTCTATTGTGCTGTTAGCAAAGTCTGAACATTTCCAACAATGTTATCAACATTACTACTCATCGCCGTATTATGGTCCCAGTTACCGGTCACATAACTATTAATTTTTGTGCCTACTACAGTGGCATTAGATATCAAGATATCCGTTGCTACTTTAGGTACTGTCGTATCTGCTAGCCCCTGATAAATGATGATTGGTGTAGATACCTTTGCCTGTAGCGGCTGCGAATCTTTATCTAAGAATGCCTTAACAATTGGCACACCCATAAAATTAGTTTGTGTACGTGTATAACCATCTAGTGTGCCGCCATGTGTTTCTGCGTAGGTTTGCATATTAACTGCAAAAGTTTGCGCTAATGGCCCTGCACAAATCGTTTCTGCCTGCTGTGCTGTACTTTCTGTTTGTGAAGTAAATACCTGCGAATAATTAAAGCTTGGCTGTGTATTTCGAATGCCTGCTGTAACTAACGCAGTATATGTATCAAGCTGGGCATACATTGGGATCTTTTTATCTAAGGTCGCAGTAGCAACGGACTGCTCTCCCGCTACTAAAATAAATCCTAAATTAGAAGCAGGTGCTACGGCTACAGTACCTTTATAGTCTAACTGTGCACGACTCGCATATTGTGCAGCACCCAATGCAGCATGTCCCCCTTGTGAATGTCCGACTGTCAGCCATTTTTTTGAAGTTAATAAATTACGCTGTGATAAATAGTTACGTGTTGCAACCACCGCATCTGTAATTGAAAAAGCCTCACTTTTAACATTTAAAAAAGGATGTATGCCTGGTGTGCCTAAACCTTCATAGTCAGGCGCAACGACCACATAACCCGCTGCAAGTAATTTACTAATTAAATCTTTTGTACTGTCTGCTAAAGCGGCCTTACTTGGTGCACAAGCATCAGCGACACCAGTAGTACCATGCGCCCAGACTACAATTGGCCAACCGCCTGCTGGTGGTGGAGTAGTTGGTGTAAATACTAGACTGGTTGCCTGCACTTCTTGGCCACTTTGGCCTAACATTTTATAAGTCAAAATACTACTTTCTGCAGCAACTGATCCTAAGTTAGTACTTGTGTAAGCATCTACTTTAACTACTGGGTTTTGAATATTATTGGTTGGAGTTCCAGATGGATTAGTATTTGCTGGGCTGTCATCGCTACTTCCTCCTCCACAAGCGACTAAAAATAAACTCGTGCTGAGAACGCTCGTCATTAATAGTTTCTTTTTCATTGATATATCCCTTAAATTCCATTTTTGTTGTGCTTTAGTTTTTAATCAACATTTTCTAATGCCTTAAAAACAATTACGCCTAATCTTTATTTTTCGCAAGTTCTATTGGATGAAATTAATCTCTGAAAACTTTATTTTTAATATAAATTAACGTTCTCACTACTTTCTGGCCTCACTTCATGTTTTAAAGTGAATAGCCAACTGTTAACATTCTTGATTACTCGTGATTGTTTAAAGAGCCATATATGCAAGCCATTATTTTAGATACAGAAACTCATACATTAAATGGTTTGCCTATTGAAATTGCGTATGCCCCGATTGAACTTAATGAAGGCAAACTCACCTTAGATAAAAGCAAATTGTTTGATCAGCTCTATCAAGTGGGAGCTCCTATTTCTTATGCCGCTATGGCAGTTCATCATATATTAGAGTCAGATTTAGAAAACCAGCCCCACTATAAAACCTTTAAATTGCCAGAAACTACAACTTATATTATTGGACACAATATTGATTATGATATTGCTGCGATTGCTCGTTGCGGTGTAGATGTATCAAATATTAAACCAATTTGTACACTAGCTTTAGCGCGCAAAACTTGGCCTGATGCAGAAGCTCATAACATTTCAGCACTCATCTATATGATTTCTCAAGGCAGCAGTAAAGCCCGGGAAATGCTTAAAGGTGCTCACCGTGCTGATGCGGATATTATTTTGACTGCTAATATTTTGATGCATATTGTCTATCATTTAAATATTCAAGATATTGAAGAGCTTTACCGAGTTTCTGAAGAAGCACGTATCCCCACTACTGTTAACTTTGGTAAGCATAAAGGCACAGCAATTACTGAACTTCCTAAAGACTATATTCAATGGCTATTACGCCAAGATGAGCTCGATGTTTATCTTCGCAAAGCATTAGAAAATGCTTTTTAATAATTTAACCAAATGATATTTATAGATTATTCATCATATTGTCATTTTTAGGTTTTATTGTTAACCCCATTTATATTTTATTAAAAACAGTACTGTTCAACTCAGAAGATTGAACAGTCAGATTTATTTTTTATTTGGGGAAAAACGATGGCTGGTTTTTATAGAACCAATTTGGGAAGAGTTGCGCTTCAACAACGCAATATAGTTTTAAATGCAAAACAAAGACGTTTATTACTGTTAATAGACCATGAAGATTTTCAAAACTTAAATAGTGAATTTAAAAAACGTATTGCATCTCCAGAACTCATTCAACAACTTATAGACTTAAAACTTATTGCCCCAATTGCCTCTACCGAAGCATCTACTGGTGAAGAAATTATTTTAAACACATCACCAATAAATAAAATGGAAGGAAATCAAAAAGAATCTGTTGTTAACTCTATAGAGCAAACTCCTTATCTTGAGGGAGAAATTCAGCTTTCTCAACCAGCAATACCACCCCAGACTCTTTCTTTCGAAGAAATACAACTGTTAATGATGAAAACACTTAGTGGCTATTGTGGGCTAATGACTAAACCACTTGTTCAAAAAATAGAGAAATCCACAACAATACAAGAGCTTAAATTATGTCAGATGCAATGGATTACCAATTTGCAAGAATCACGGATTCCCCCTCAGGAGCTTGCAAGCGCTTTACGAACAATTACCTATTCAATTCAGCTTCTTTAACAAAGTATATAAAATATTGAACAACTTGCTGTTTAATTAAGCATTAAATCCACTTGGCATGTATTTCGTGCTTTACCTGCAAGTGTTTTTTTCCTATGATGTGCCCCACGCATGCGCTCGTAGCTCAGTTGGATAGAGTACAGGTTTCCGAAACCTGGGGTCGTGGGTTCGATCCCCGCCGGGCGCACCAGCTTTTATATAATAATTTCTCAATTTATCTTAATTTTAAAAAATTCCGACTATTTTACTTGGTTTATTAATCATTATCGCTCAAAATATACCCCTCTTTCATAATGTGAGAATTTCATGACTGATGCTTTGGTTTTAAGAGATTTGTCCAAAACATATCGTAATGGTTTTCAGGCGTTAAAAGGTATTAACCTCACTGTGCCTGAAGGTGAATTTTATGCGTTGTTAGGCCCAAATGGTGCCGGCAAATCAACAACCATTGGTATTATCAGCTCCCTCACGAAAAAAACCGCTGGAACAGTTGAGATTTTTGGGCACAATCTCGATACCCATCCATCTCTGGCAAAACAGCAGCTTGGCGTCGTTCCCCAAGAATTTAACTTCGGACAGTTTGAAAAAACATTCGATATTTTAGTCACTCAAGCTGGCTATTACGGTATCCACAAAAAGATTGCAGAAAAACGTGCCGAACATTATTTAGAAAAACTCGGTCTGTGGGAAAAACGCAATATACAAGCACGTATGCTCTCTGGCGGTATGAAACGCCGTCTGATGATTGCCCGTGCCATGATGCATGAGCCTAAACTTCTCATTTTAGATGAACCCACTGCTGGTGTAGATATTGAATTACGCCGTTCTATGTGGGATTTTCTGACCGCAATGAACGAAAGTGGTACTTCTATTATTTTAACGACTCACTATTTAGAAGAAGCAGAAATGTTGTGTCGTCGCATTGCGATTATTGACCGCGGTGTAATTAAAGAAGATACCAGCATGAAGAGCTTCCTTAATCAGATGAATGAAGAATCATTTATCTTCGATTTAGCCGAACCGATTGGGCCGCTTCAGTTAAACATTATTGGTGTAAAGTTTAACTTAATTGATAGCAATACTTTAGAAGTAACAATGGATAGAGCGCATACATTAAATGACCTATTCCAGCTATTAGAATCTCAAGGTATTCGTGTTCGTAGTATGCGTAATAAATCAAACCGTTTAGAAGAATTGTTTGTCAAAATGGTCGAGAAAAATCTTGAAGGAGAGGCAAAATGAATTTTAGCCAACTACAAATTGCTCTCTGGACCATAGTTCGTAAAGAAGTACGCCGTTTTCTACGCATTTGGCCCCAAACCTTATTACCACCCGCAATTACAATGAGTTTGTACTTTGTCATTTTTGGTAATCTGGTGGGTTCACGCATTGGACAAATGGGTGGCGTGAGCTATATGCAATTTATTGTACCCGGCTTAATTATGATGGCTGTCATTACAAACAGTTATGCCAACGTCTCTTCCAGTTTCTTCAGTGTAAAATTCCAAAAAAGCATTGAAGAACTCATCATGAGCCCTGTGCCACTACATATTATTTTGTGGGGCTATGTGATTGGTGGTATTTGCCGTGGTGTATTAGTTGGTACAATTGTGACTGCAATGAGCATGTTCTTTACCGACCTTTTTATACACAACTGGTTCGTAACTATATATACAGTCTTAGTTACCTCGGTTCTTTTCTCATTAGGTGGTTTTATTAATGCAGTCTATGCAAAATCATTTGATGATATTTCTATTATTCCCACCTTTGTTCTTACACCTCTAACTTATTTAGGTGGTGTGTTTTATGCCATTAGTGCACTTGGTCCTTTTTGGCAAAAACTTTCTTTAATTAACCCTATTGTGTATATGGTCAATGCTTTCCGTTTCGGCATTTTGGGTCATAGTGATGTGAACGTTACGTTCTCTTTAATCATTGTGACATTATGCTGTGCTGTACTTTACGGAATTGCTTACTATTTACTTGCTCGTGGTTCAGGAATGCGTGAATGAGTGTCGAACAGTCTTTATTGGGTAAAGAAACCCAATATCCAACTAACTATCAACCTGATGTTTTATTTCCAATTGCCCGTGCTCAGTCTCGTGAAGCTTACTCGCACATTGAAGGTATTACGCAAGGTAAAGATTGGTGGCATGTTTTTGAAATCTCATGGTTAAACGCTCATGCTATCCCGCAAGTTGCAATTGGCAGAATTACATTGCCTGCTTCTTCACCAAATTTAATTGAGTCAAAGTCATTAAAACTTTACTTCAATAGTCTTAATTTCACTCAATTTGATTCGAAAGAGTCGTTCATTGAAACGGTTGAAAAAGACCTCTCTACGGCGGCTGGTGCAAAAGTTGAATTAACCCTATTTCAGGTTGATGATTTAGATATTTCTAAACCTCAAGGCATTTGTATTGATGATCTAAACCCAGAGCGTTTAGAGCAACATCCAGATGCGACTCTTTTAAAAAGAGATGAGTCTGATGAAGAAGTTAAAATTGAACTGTATTCTCATCTTTTGAGAAGTAACTGCCCAGTCACAGGACAACCAGATTGGGGTACAGTTTTTATTCGTTTTAAAGGCAAAAAACCTTGTTATCGTAGTATTTTAGCTTATATTATCTCGTACCGTCAGCATAACGGCTTTCACGAACAATGTGTCGAACAGATCTTTGCCGATATTTGGCAAAATCTAGAGCCTGAAAAGCTGATGGTTTATGCAACTTATACTCGTCGCGGCGGACTTGATATTAACCCTTGCCGAGTATCGGATCTTTCATGGATGCCAAAACCGATTCGATTGGCACGACAATAAAACGAATAATTTGAGGATATACCATGCCGTTTTTTGGTTTTACCCCTTCTGAAGGCTTATTGAACGATATACAAACTGGAATTGAGAATAAAAATTCTAGTGAACCTTTATATCCACTTCGCGATAAGATTGCTTTACAACTCAATGAAGAAATTATTGATAATGTCTTAATTCAGTTAGTTCAGCATTTTCCTGCGAGTGAAAAACGCGATACTGCCGAAAAACTTGCTGGTTATGTCAAATCTACAGTTGCCGTACTTTTAAAGCAATTGTTAAGCAAAGCACCAAATGATGTAGTTAAACAGTCAGTAGAGTTTTCTGAAAAAAGCTTATTTAAAGACCCACAAGGCCAATATAAAGTAGGCGTAAATTTAGATGCAGGTTTAGTAACTAACCTTAAGCATAACTTTACTGAGCTTGAAGCAGGCAATGACATTAATAAAGCTGCGTTAGCGGAATTATATAAACAATTCGGCGATGCCATGATCAAACACTTCATGTCTGATTTTAATAAAACATTAGACCTCGGCATGATTAAGCGTAAAGCAGCCGATATTGGTGCAGCAGCCGTAACAAAAGCTGTTCACATTGCAATCGACAAACTGATTCCAAGCTTAAATCGTACTGAACTTAAAGCGATGGCTGAATACCATGATGGTTTATTCTTTAACTAATAAAAAAATAGACTATCGGAAACCTAGCGAAAGCTAGGTTTTTTTATTGCAAAATATTGATATACATTGCCATTAACCACGTTTATGTTAGCATGCGCCAAGCACTGATTGACCTTAGTTAACGCCGCATGTCTCCTAGTCCACAATATAAATTTTTACGCCAAGCTCCTCGAGATGGTCTTAGCACCGCTATGCAACCGTCAAAGTGGCAACAACTCCATGTTGACCCTTGGTTATGCCTATTTCTGCTCTTAAATGCGTTGTTAGGGCTAACCGTACTCTATAGTGCTTCTGCACAGGATGTAGGGTTAGTAAGTAAACAAGCCATGAGTTTTGGTATTGGCTTCATCGTGATGATTGGTTTAGCCCAAATTCCGCCTAAGGTCTATCAAGCTTTTTCACCATATTTTTATTTGTTTGGCTTATTTTCACTTGTGGCAGTCATGGTGTTTGGCGAAGTCCGAATGGGTGCTCAGCGCTGGATTGATATTCCCGGTTTCGGAAGTGTTCAACCCAGTGAGTTCATGAAAATCGGCATGCCCATGATGGTCGCATGGTTTTTAGCACGTAAGCCTCTTCCCCCTAGCTTTTCACAAGTTATTTTATCACTAATGTTAATTGGTATTCCTTTTTTATTAATTGCGGAACAACCAGATTTAGGAACATCAGTGTTAGTGCTAGCAAGTGGCATATTTGTTTTATTTTTAAGTGGACTGTCATGGCGTATGATCGGTGCTGCAGGAGCTTGCGCTGCGGTCATTATTCCGATTGCTTGGGAATTTCTTTTACACGATTATCAACGT
Organism: Acinetobacter sp. WC-141; assembly: GCF_000313935.1. Taxonomy (GTDB): domain Bacteria; phylum Pseudomonadota; class Gammaproteobacteria; order Pseudomonadales; family Moraxellaceae; genus Acinetobacter. The sequence continues at coordinate 78,887 of NZ_AMSS01000044.1, forward strand.
CAAAGGGTTTTAACGTTGCTTGATCCTGAGGCAGATGCACTCGGTACAGGTTGGAATATTATTCAATCTAAAACTGCAATTGGTTCGGGTGGTTTTTCAGGTAAAGGATTTCTTGAAGGCACCCAATCACATTTGCACTTTTTACCCGAAGGTCATACCGACTTTATTATTGCTGCGTACTCCGAAGAGTTTGGGCTCATTGGCGTACTTATTTTAGTTATTCTTTATTTTGCTATTATTTTTAGAACATTCCAAATCGGTTTACAAAGCTTCCATAACTATGGACGATTAGTCGCTGGCGCCTTTGGTTTGTCTTTTTTTGTTTATGTATTTGTAAATGCGGGAATGGTCAGTGGTATTTTACCTGTAGTAGGTGTTCCTTTACCTTTTATGAGTTATGGTGGAACAGCTATTATTACTTTAATGGCCACCTTTGGTTTAGTCATGTCCATTCATACACATCGATAATCTGGAATTTTAAAACGATATGTTGTCTCAACACTTAAATAAAACTTTAAAAATGCTCGCTTTGTGTACTGGTTTAATCAGTACAAGTCATTTCGCCCAGGCCAACGATTTTGCAACACATCCTGATTATTTAAATTTTAAACAAAAAACCATGAGCGCTTATGGGTTAAGTGGCGATCAAGTTGATGCCGCAATGAATGGTGCAAAAAATTTACCAAACATTCTAAATATTATGACTCGTCCAGGTGAAAGCAAACCTTGGTATGACTATCGTTCTATGTTTTTGGTTGAAGGGACAATTCAACGTGGCGTCCGATTTAAAAACCAATATGCAGATGCTTTAAACCGCGCTGAACAACAATATGGTGTATCCCAAGCTGTCATTTTGGGTATTTTGGGTGTCGAGACAGGCTATGGCGCAAATAAAGGTTCTTTTATTACACGTGATGCTTTAGCCACCCTTGCTTTTGGGTACCCTCGCCGTGCTGAATATTTTGGTGATGAGTTAGCTGCTCTTATTGCATGGACTTATAAAGAAGGCTACCCAACAAATAGTATTGTAGGTTCTTATGCAGGTGCAATTGGCTATCCACAGTTTATGCCGAGCAATATTAGTAAATATGGGGTCGATTATGATGGTAATGGACACATCGATTTAAGAAACTCTGCCGAAGATGCAATCGGTTCAATCGCAAACTACTTAGCAAAACAAGGTTGGCAACGCGATCAACCTATCGGATTTATGGCGCGTTACACGGGATCAAATCCAGAAAGTGTTATTGCTAAAGATTTAACTCAGCCTTTTCCATATGGTGCATTAAAAACACTAGGGATTTCACCATTAAATCCTTTAGTTAAAATTGATGATCTGGATATGGTGAATGTTATTCAATTACAAGACTATAACGGTCCAATTTACTATTTAACTTACCCGAATTTTCAAGTGATTACGACCTATAATAAGAGCCGTATGTATGCTACCGCTGTATGGTTATTAGGTACTGAAGTGGCTAGCCGATAGGCTATCTTTTTTATGAGTTATGTAAAAGTCAATAAATATTTTTGTTAAACAGTTCACAATATGCACAAATTTAATTTCTTGTTACACTTTTGATTACTTTTTAACCTATAACTGTAAGTTTTTGCCCTTTTTGTAACGATTTCTCGTTAAAGACTAGACACTCTCCGTAAGCGATGAATATTATCCACCCCAATGTAGCAATTGCAAAAGTGAATAATAAGACATGTTCACTTTAAATTTCAGCCCATAGCTGAAAGAAAAAAGTACATGTTCTCAGGAGTTTATACAAATGCAGTTATCGCTGAAATACGTTCTTGCACTGACGGCTAGTTTAAGTATGGCCCCATTGCACGCTGAAATGGTGCAATCCTCATCATTAAATAGTGATGTAGATGGTTCTAATTTAGCAGCTCGTGTATTGAGTAAAGATACTCAAAATTTTAATTCTCGTTTTTCTAACATTAACAGTCTTTCAATCACTGAACGTTCTGGCGACCAAATCCGTCGTCAAGCGATCGCAGCAAAAATTGAAATCCCTGAAGATGAGCCTTCAGTGATTGAAAAACTTAACACAGTAGCTTCAAACACTGTTCGTAAGTTTAGCCAAACTGGTATGGCATCTTGGTATGGTCGTCAATTTCATGGTCGTAAAACAGCAAGTGGTGATACATTCGATATGAATGCTCTAACTGCTGCTCACCGTAGCCTACCATTGAACTGTTACATCCGAGTAACCAATAAAGACAATGGTAAAAGTGTGGTTGTAAAAGTAAATGACCGTGGTCCTTTCCATGGCAATCGTGTACTTGACCTATCATACGGTGCAGCTAAACGCCTTGGCATTACCAATGCTGGAACTGCAAAAGTAAATATTGAACGTGTTGATGGTCCAACTTCATAAGTTATAGCCTCTAGAGTTCATGTAAAAAGCCGCAATTCTTTCTGCGGCTTTTTTCTTTTTTAAACTTTAAAAATAATTTCTAATTTAGGTTAAAAAAATTTCTTTTTTAGCCCTTCTCCAACCTTAAATTTGCACATTTTTTGCACAAAAAATTACCTTTATTTTCCTCAAGCTAATTTAGCCTCTAAATTGCGCTTAGCACGACTTTATTAAATTTGCGCTACCCTAGTACCATTTCCCTAAAATTAGGGCTATTTATGGCGTTTTTAGAGTAGATGAGTAGAGCTTTTTTATATAATTTTCCCACCCATCTCAAAATTGCACTTTTTTTGATGATTTCATCTTCTAGTAACCAATAAAAAATATTCTGAAAAATTGCATCATTCTCAAGGTTAGATTGAGTACTTTTTCTATAATCTAGGCATTACGTTTTTTCTCATGATTTTTTTAAACACGTATTGCGAGGTTTCTATAGTTGAATAGTATCGGTTTCTTGTCGCTTAACCGAAGAACAGGATAAAATATAATCAGAAAAAATAATTCAAAGTTAAAACAAGGAGTGTGTCATTAATGAAATCCGTTACAGAATGGTTTGATGAATATAGCGAAAGTCATCAGAACCCAACCAATAAAAAAATTCACTGGCTCTGCGTTCCTGCCATTTTATTTTCTATTATTGGAATCATTGCCCATTTCAGCACCTTACTCACTGCTCTATTACTTGTACTCACTTTAGTATTTTATGCCCGTTTAGATCTTGTACTTGCTGTTGCAATGGCTGCTTTACTGGTTGTTATGGCGTGGCTCATTTATACCCTACCTGTAGGAGTAGGATTTTATATTGCTATTTTTGTGATTGCTTGGGTCGGACAGTTTTATGGCCATAAAATTGAGGGTAAAAAACCATCTTTCTTTAAAGATTTACAATTTCTACTCATTGGCCCAGTCTGGTGCATGGATGCTTATCTCGGGAAAGTCTTACCTAAATGGAAAAGCAGACAAAAACACGCTATTTCCTAAATGTTCAATTAAAGCTGGATCATTTCGATTCAGCTTTTTACATTTTACTGATTTATTAGAAAATATATAAAATAGAAAAAAATCAAACTGGCAATAACAGTTAAAAGCACCCTCTTCAGATAAAAGGCAATCGCAACACAAAAGATTGCTGCATAAATATAAGGATTATCAAGAATTCCCTTTAAATTATCGCCCTCAAAGAAAATTATTGGAATACATATTGCGGTTAATAAACAGGGTGCAGAATAATTAAGCATCTTATTCATAATAAGCGGTAATTTAACTTTAACATTGGGCTCTAAAAAATAATAACGATTAAAAAAGACGATTGCTGCCAAACCTAAAATTATAAACCAAGACATATTATTGCTCCTTACCTATTTTTTCAGTTAACACAGCACCCAACATCCCTATTAACCCTGAAAGTAAAATTGCTCCTTCAACTTGATAAAATTTAAAGAAAAATCCGCTTAAACAAGTCATTAGTACACCCACAACTACAGGTAAGCCCTTACATAGCGGCACTATCATGGCAATAAAAATAGCCACAATTGAAAAATCTAAATGATAATTTAGTAAATCAGGAATCACTGTTGCCAAAAGTATTCCGACCAAGCTAAAAACCACCCAGAATAAATAAAAAGACAAACCTGCACCCAACAGATATTCTGGCTGTCTTTTTTCACCGGATGCACACACCGCAAATAATTCATCCGTTAATAAAAAACCCAAACTTAATCGTTTCGAAAGAGACAAAGCAGAAATGTCATTTCTTAAAGTTAATGCATAAATGAAATGCTGAGCCGTTAAAAAGAAAATCGTCACATAAATTGTAAAAGCGGATGCACCTTCCATTACCATGCTTAAGCTAACCAATTGAGCTGCCCCAGCAAAGACAATTCCTGACATTGCAAGCGCCTTATAAAAAGATAAACCGGCATGAATTGCCATAGATCCGGCTAAAATTGCCCACGGAATAACAGAGATTGACAAGGGCAAAATATCCATTGCACCACGTAAAAAAAGATAGGATGGCTTATTTTTTGGAAACCTCACCAACTGATGAAGCTGAATATTCATATATAAAATCCAAGATAAAAGATCTCTCTATAAAATGCGTAATGAGAGTTGATTTATATTGAATAAAATTGCTGTAAATAAATTTTTAATAATTTAGTTATTTAGACTGACTACATATTGAGTTGGGGTCACTCCCATTGCTTTTTTAAAGTGACGATTAAAATGGCTTTGATCAGAAAAACCACATTGCTGTGCCACCATCGCAATTTGGTCACCCTGTTTTAATAATTGCCTTGCTTTTTGTAAGCGTGCTTGAACAAGCCAGGCATGAGGTGGCAAACCTACATATTTTTTAAATTGTCTTAAGAAATGCCATGCACTCAAACCCACCATGTCGGCCAAATCTTGTAAAGAAAAGTTTGTTTCAGGCATTTCTACCAGCAACTCTTTAACTCTTAATATTTTTGAATATGCCTCTGGCAACTCACAAAAAGTATGATTTGATTTACCATGTCGTTTCATTAAGCAGGCTAAAGTAGACAAATACATTGTTTCTTTAAGCAGGAAATTATCTTTTTGTTCTAATAAATCAAAGAGCAAACAAAGTTGTTGAGCCAAACCCAAGTCACGAATAACAGCTTGAGGAAACCAGGGTGCCCCTCGGGAATTTTCAAAAAAATCTTGGCTGACTTCTGCCAACATTTCAGGTGTGGGATAAATCGCCCGATATCGCCAACCTGACTCAACAGCAGATGAACCCGTATGGATCTCATCAGCATTTACTAAAATAATATCGCCTTTAGGAGCTACATGCAGCTGGCCCGTCCTAAAAAAAGACTGTGCTCCCTCTTCAATCACACCAATACAATACCCTTCATGAGTATGTTTCGAAAATTGAGTTTGGTGATAATGTGCTTTTAATAACTCTAGACCACCCAGCTCTCGCACATGCAGATAATCGGCTTGCTCCCGCTGCATAAATACGTCTCATCTATTCATTAAAAAAACCATAGCATGTTTTAAGAAACTGAATAGAATAAAATTGCTCTATAAAAATAATCTCTTTATTCGTTTATTTGGCTTTATTGGTAGATTTGCCCATCATGTTTGAGCCAACCGCTTTCATGACGATTTTGTGGATCACGATGTGTCCAGTGTAATACACCACCTTTAGGGTTATATTCGTATTCGCCATAAAACTCTACCACGTCACCTTTTCTTAAATTAGAAATTTTAGGTGCTAAATCAATATTATGTGCGACTAAAATTGAAAGGCCATTTTTTAATACAAGAATAAATTTCTGGTGTCTTGACCCATCATTATCATCTCTTAAAATTGCTTTTACTCGACCACTTCCCTGCACTTGAACATTACTACGTCTCTGCTCATAAGCAGCTTTTATAGTGTCCACCCCATTACTTTCTAATGTAGTTTCAGTGGGCTGAGCTTCGGGTATAGTGGATGGTGATTGACTTTGCTTATGTCCAGATAAATCCAGGCCAAAATATGCAGCAATCAATAAAATTATGACACCACCAATACTGAGATTCTTTTTATTTGTCATTGTATGCCTTTATTTTAACTGAGATAAAAAAAGCCCCAATGGGGCTTTTTTTATTGTGATACGAATTACTTCGCAGCAGCTTGAGCAGCAGCAACTTCTTCAGCGAAGCTAAGTTCTGCTTTCTTCTCGATACCTTCACCAACTTCGAAACGTACGAAGCTAGCAACATTAGTACCAGTTGCTTTTAATACATCAGCAACTTTTTTGTCGTTGTCGATTACGTACATTTGACGATCAAGAGCAACTTCGTTCAAATATTTATCAACAGAACCAGTTACCATTTTTTCAACGATATTAGCTGGTTTACCAGATTCTAACGCTTTCGCTTCAGCAATTTCTTTTTCTTTAGCGATAAGGTCAGCAGGAACAGCTTCAGCATTTACAGCTACTGGGTTAAATGCAGCAACGTGCATTGCAATACCTTTACCAGTATCAGCATCACCAGTATAAGAAACTACAACACCGATTTTTAAACCGTGTTTGTAAATAGCCAAGTTTTCGCCTTCAACGATTTTCGCGCGACGAACTTGGATGTTTTCACCGATTTTTTGAACAAGCGCAATACGAGCTTCTTCAACTGTTTGACCGTCTGCTAATTTTAATTCAGCGATTTTAGCAGCATCAGTTTCACCAGCAGCTAAAGCAGCAGTAGCAACAGCTTTTGAGAAGTTAGAGAAGTTTTCGTCTTTAGCAACGAAGTCAGTTTGACAGTTAACTTCAACTAAAATTGCTTTGTTGCCTTCTTGAACGATTGTGATTGCACCGTCAGCAGCAATGTTACCTGCTTTTTTAGCAGCTTTAGCTTGACCAGATTTACGAAGGTTATCAATAGCAAGCTCGATGTCACCGTTCGCTTCTGTTAATGCTTTTTTGCATTCCATCATTGCAAGACCAGTACGGTCACGTAATTCTTTTACCATGCTTGCAGTAATTGCAGTCATGTTGATCTCCTAAAATCGGTAGAAAATAAATCTTTTCAACAAAAACGGCCCAAAGAAACTCTGGGCCGTTTGCACTCTCGACGCTTAATTTGCCACCATTACATGTCGCAAAAATGACAAGCCTGCGTCAAAACGCATTAAGCCTCAGAAGCGTCTTTCGCAGCGTCGTCGCCTTTTGCTTGAGCGTTCGCTTGAGATTGAGCGTATTCTTTACCAGCAAGAATTGCATCAGCCATAGCTGAAGCATATAGAGTTACTGCACGGATCGCATCGTCGTTACCCGGAATAACGTAATCAACGTTGTCTGGGTTAGAGTTTGTATCAACGATACCGATAACAGGAATACCTAAGTTCTTCGCCTCTTTGATTGCAATCGCTTCGTGATCAACGTCGATTACAAATAATGCGTCAGGTAAACCACCCATGTTTTTAACACCGCCTAAAGAGCGCTCAAGTTTTTCCATCTCACGAGCACGTTCTAAAGCTTCACGTTTAGTAAGCTTAGCAAAAGTACCATCTTGAGATTGAGTTTGAAGATCTTTTAAACGGTTGATAGATTGGCGAAGTGTTTTCCAGTTCGTCAACATACCACCTAACCAGCGGTGATCTACATATGGTTGACCAGCGCGTTGAGCTTGTTCACGGATGATGTTAGAAGCAGCACGTTTTGTACCAACGAACAAAACTTTATTCTTTTTGCTTGCTAATTGGTTAGCGAAGTTCAAAGCATCATTTAACGCAGGAACAGTGTGCTCAAGGTTGATGATGTGAATTTTGTTACGCGCGCCAAAAATGTATTGACGCATTTTTGGGTTCCAGAAACGAGTTTGGTGACCAAAGTGCGCGCCTGCTTGAAGAAGGTCACGCATGCTTACGTTGTAATCTGCCATTTTCTTTACCTTAAAGTTGGGTTAGGCCTCCATATATCCGCATTCTCCACCCTTTTACAGGCACCCAGAGTAATGTGACGATATATGTGCGGATTTTTTACTCCATCTATCAAAATTGTTCGTAAAATATATTCACGAAAAGCATTTGATAAAATGGGCGGCTATTTATACCATAGACACTTGTAAATTACCAAAAGTTTTTAGAGATCATGAACAGTACTTATACAGCTCCACGTCGATTAATCAAAACTCCAGATGAAATTGAAAAAATGCGCATTGCAGGACGACTGGCGGCTGAAGTTCTAGAGATGATCAAGCCCTATATTAAGGCAGGTGTAAGTACACTTGAACTTGATACCATTTGCCGTAATCACATTGAAAATGTACAGCATGCTATTCCTGCCTGTGTCGGCTATGGTGGTGCTCCTGGACGCCCTGCTTTTCAGCACTCTATTTGTACTTCGGTTAACCATGTTGTCTGCCATGGTATTCCTTCTGAAAATAAAACTTTAAAAAACGGCGATATTTTAAATATTGATGTGACTGTGATTAAAGATGGTTATCACGGTGATACAAACATGATGTATATCGTTGGCGGAGAAACTTCTATTTTAGCTAACCGTCTTTGTAAGGTTGCCCAAGAAGCGATGTATCGAGGAATGGCAACTGTTAAAGATGGTTCATATTTAGGTGATATTGGCCATGCAATCCAAAAATATGTTGAATCAGAGCGTTTTAGTGTAGTCCGTGAATATTGTGGTCACGGTATTGGAACTGTTTTCCATGATGAGCCTCAAGTATTACATTATGGTCAAGCTGGTACAGGTATGCGTCTGGAAGCAGGTATGACTTTTACCATTGAACCTATGGTAAATGCGGGCGTCTGGCAAACTAAATTATTAGGCGACAAATGGACTGTTGTAACGAAGGACCATAAACTTTCAGCTCAATATGAACATACTATTTTAGTCACTCAAACGGGTATCGAAGTTTTAACTGCACGACCTGAAGAAGACTTATCTCGCTTCAACTAATAGTTTAACAAACTTAAATAAAAGGCTGCTTTTTGTAGCCTTTTATTATTTATTATGTACTTTTCATTAAGAAATCTTTCCAAATATAAACAAATATTTCAAAAAAATTACAATTATTAATTTTTAATACACAATCATTTTAATAAAACGCGGTATGGTTGGCTCAATAAAAATCAGTAAACAAATGTTCGGACATGGAGTCCTTTTATGATGAAAAAGTCATTATTTTGTATGACAGCTGCCTTTTTTGCCCTGCCAACAATCACTAACGCTGCTTCTCCATATTTTAGTTTAAAGGATGGTGATGGCTTCAAACGTTTTTCAGTCTCTGCTGGTTGGCTCCATGCCATGCCACAAGGCTCAGGAAACCCTGTTAATATCAATACTAGTGTTGCAGAAGGTACAACATCTAAAGTTGGAGATGTATCTACAAAAGCCGTTTTAGATGCAATAGACCAAAGTAAAGATTCAGGAAAATTCTGGTATGGCACTATAAGCCTTCTTGATAAGTTTACAGACACCCTTCCTTCATCACTTGCAGGTACAGCAGAAATTAATGGTCTTTCTCAATGGGAACAACAAGGTTCTGGCTTAGAAGCTGCTGATGCTGATACTGCTGGTCTTATGTTTAACTACAACTTTACGGACAATTTATCTTTAGAAGTTAAAGGTGGTATTCCCCCTAAAGTAGATATTAATGGAAAAGGTAATATTTATGCTCCTCTTTCTGGAAAAGCGACTCCATTAAAAGATGGATCTGTGATTGGGGGAATCATAGGAGATGGACTTGCCAAGGCTGGTGGAGATATTCCTTTAAAACAAGACCTTCATATTACTGATCTTGCTCAAGGGGGTAAGGCTGCGACCGCACGTGCATGGTTACCAGCCGTTGAGCTACATTATCAATTTGGTAAAACAGGTGTAAATAAGTTCCGTCCTTATATCGGAGCTGGGGTGATGTATGCATACTTTAATGATTTAAAAATGAATTCCGGTATTGAAGCTGATTTAATTCAAGCAGGTCACATGATCCAGAATATCCACGATAATAAAGCAGGTGCAGCATTAGATCGCAAAACATCCTCAGCAAATCCTATCGTAAAATTAGAAGCGACCGATACTTTTGCACCTATCGTTACTGTAGGGGCAACTTATGATTTTAAACCGAACTGGTTTGCTGTTGGTTCAGTTTCTTATTCAAAAATGAATAGTGAAGCAAAAATCTATGTGACTGACCAAAATACAGGTAAAGAGCTCATCAAAGCGAATACCAAAATTGATATTGATCCATTAATTACATATGTTGGGGTCGGTTACCGCTTCTAACTTCTGTGCCATATAAAGCTATAAAAACTGATGCACGTTTTTATAGCTTTCTTTCAATTTCTTCCCTCTAAAAATTGCTTCTTTTTAAATCAAAATGCTAAAAAAACGAGCATATTTAATAAAAACTACAGATAAACCAAGTTTCCTTTATCCTTATTACTGCTCACTCGTCTTAGTGATCTTTTTAATTATTTTTATCTTCACAAACTAACTTAATAAAATTAGAAAGTAATTTTTCCTTTTTAGTAAAATTTATTTTTTGGCACGCCCTTTGCTTTATTCATTGCATGATGAATCAATGATGATTCAATGAATACACCAAGACGGCCAACGATGTCCGCTCTGATCGGTCTGCAGATAGGCAATAAATTGCCATGCAAATTAAAATTTCGTTCAGTTCAGGGGGACGGCGTATGTCTTCAAATATCAATCTAGATGCAAAAAAAGCAACTGAGATTAAATTATTCAGTTTTTCAACTCCAGCAATGCGTGCTTTCCACATGACATGGCTCGCTTTCTTTGTCTGTTTCTTCGCATGGTTTGCATGTGCACCATTAATGCCCGTTATTAAAGGTGAGTTTGGCTTAACAAAAGATCAAATTGCCAATATTAATATTGCTGCTGTTGCAATTACGATTTTAGTACGGCTTATTGTCGGACCACTTTGTGACAAATATGGCCCACGTATTACGTACACAACCCTCCTATTGGTCGGTAGCATTCCAGTGTTCGGTGTAGCTGCTGCCAATAGTTATGAATCTTTTCTATTCTTTCGCTTACTTATTGGTGCTATTGGTGCAAGCTTCGTCATTACCCAATATCACACAAGTGTGATGTTTGCCCCGAACATAGTTGGGACAGCAAATGCAGCAGCAGCTGGTTGGGGAAATGCTGGCGGTGGTGCAACGCAAGCTTTGATGCCTTTATTACTGGGTGCGATTGTGATGTTTGGTGTTGAGCAGACCATGGGATGGCGCGTGGCATTAATTGTACCTGGCGTAATGATGGTTATTGTTGGCATTCTTTACTGGAAATTAACTCAAGACTGTCCTCAAGGAAACTTTAAAGAAGTTCGTGCACAAGGTATTGAAGTCGGCAGTGGTAAAAAAGGTGGTACGGCAATTTTAATGCAAGCCGCTCGTAACTATCGTGTCTGGATTTTATTTTTGGCGTATGGGGCAAGTTTCGGTATTGAGATTTTTATCCATAACGTTGCAGCAATGTACTATGTTGATCAGTTCAAAATGGATTTAAAAACCGCTGGTTTAACTGCTGGAATCTTTGGTCTACTGGCATTATTTGCTCGCGCACTGGGTGGCATCATTTCCGACAAAGTGGCACTTAAAAAAGGTTTAGATGGTCGTACCAAAGTACTTGTACTTATGATTTTGGGTGAAGGTTTATTCTTAATACTCTTCTCACAAATGAATGCTGTTGCGCTCGCAATTATTTCGATGACTATTTTTGCACTATTTACTCATATGGCATGTGGTGCAACTTACGCACTCGTACCATTTATCGATCGTAATGCATTAGGTGGTGTCGCAGGTATTATTGGTGCAGGTGGCAATGTGGGTGCCGTCGCAGCTGGTTTTTTACTTAAAGGTTTACTTGATGTTCAAACTTGCCTATTTATTTTAGGGGGGCTGGTTATGGTCGCAGGCTGTAGCGTAATTTTGATTCGCTTCACAACCGAACATAAAGAAAAAGAACAAGTTCTTTTTGAACAAGCATTACTCGAACGTAATTCCGCAGCTTAATTTTATAAGAAGCAGAGATCAAAATGATTTCTGCTTCTTTAATTTTCTGATCATAAAACACGATCCTTACGAACTTTTTAATTCTTCTTAAATATTCTTCCCCCATATATCGATATTACTCGATATATCTTCTACAATAAATGCTCACATTATTATAATTTTCCATGAGTCATGACTAAAACTGCCAATCAATTTTCTCAGCCCCTCATCTATATGTTGATTGGAAGTGCTCTTATTTTGGCACTTTCTTTAGGCGTTAGGCATGGTTTCGGTCTCTATCTTGTGCCAATGAGCCATGAGTTTGGCTGGGGCCAACATGTTTTTAGTCTTGCAATCGCCATGCAGAATCTGATCTGGGGTGCAGTTCAACCTTTTACCGGCGCAATTGCAGATAAATATGGCAGTAAAATTGTGGTTGCTGCTGGCGGATTACTTTACTCCCTTGGCCTACTCTTAATGGCCTTTAGCTCAAGCATTTTAATCTTAAATTTAAGCCTAGGTCTTATTATTGGTCTAGCTTTATCAGTAACCTCCTTTACAGTTTTACTGAGTGCAGTAGGTCGAGCCGCCCCTCCAGAAAAAAGAAGTATGGCAATGGGGATTGCAAGTGCAGCAGGTTCTTTCGGTCAATTTATTATGTTGCCATCTACCCTGCTCTTACTCAAAAATGTCGGATGGTCGGCAGCTCTAATAGTCAGTGCGCTATTAATTGCCCTCATCATTCCCCTAGCGTGGATGTTAAAAGGCCCTAGCACTCAAACACCAAAAACAATTGCTGAGCCTCAACTCACATTTAAGCAAGTACTTAACATTGCCAGAAAACATAAACCCTTTTGGTGGTTAGCTTTAGGCTTTTTAGTATGTGGATTCCAAGTTGTGTTCTTAGGTGTCCATTTACCCGGCTATTTAATTGATCACGGCTTTGACGCAGCTACGGGTACTGTATTTCTTGCTTTAGTCGGATTATTTAATATTGTGGGGACTTACGGTGCAGGTTGGTTAGGAGATCGTTTCTCAAAACCTAAATTATTAATGGCACTTTATGGTAGCCGTGGTATCGCGATCATTGCCTTTTTGTTATTACCTTTAAGCGCTTATACTGTATATACTTTTGGAGTCATTATGGGGCTTTTATGGCTCTCTACAGTTCCCCTTACAAACGGCATTGTGGCAAATATGTTTGGGGTAAAGTACCTATCAATGCTAAGTGGTATTGTGTTTTTCACCCATCAAGTCGGTTCTTTCTTTGGTGGATGGCTTGGCGGTGTTAACCATGATTTAACAGGTAATTACGATGCGATTTGGCTCTGTTCTATAGCCTTAAGTATACTAGGTGTTATTGTACATTTCTTTGTAAATGAGGAGGCTGTTATTCATGATGCATAATGCCTTACTTTTGAAAACAATTATGACTTTCCTCATCGTAGCTCTTCTGGTTTTTTCTATCGCTTTATGGAAACAAACACCAGATTTATTTGAATATTTTAACCAAGCGTTTTGTCCACATTAGTATGATGAAAAGCTGAAATCATAGTCTGGATTGTCATAAAAATATAAAAAACCTATGGTCTAATGAAAATAAAAAAGCCCGCAAATTTGCGGGCTTTTTTATTAAAAACTTATTTAAAATCAAAACAAGCGATTCATACCATTAAGCGCAGCTACGCGATATGCTTCAGCCATGGTTGGATAGTTAAATGTCGTTTCAACAAAATATTTCAAGGTATTATTTGGGCTGTGCATAACTGCCTGCCCGATGTGGATAATTTCGGCAGCGTTATTACCAAAACAGTGAATACCTAAAATTTCCATAGTGTCGCGGTGGAAAAGAATCTTTAATTCACCAACTGTATCACCCGTAATTTGTGCACGAGCTAAATGACGGAAAGAAGCTTGACCCACTTCATACGGAATTTTTTCTTCCGTTAATTCCTGTTCATTTTTACCAATTGATGAGATTTCCGGAATGGTATAGATACCAGTTGGAATGTCTCGTACTGGTTTCGCATCTTCACCACTCATGTTAGCACCAGCACAGCGCCCTTGGTCATAAGCAGCCGAAGCTAGTGATGGCCAGCCGATCACGTCACCAGCAGCATAGATGTTTTCAACTTCAGTCTGATATTGATCGTTTACAGAAAGTTGACCACGGCTGTTTGGAACTAGTCCAACGTTCTCAAGACCTAAACCTTCTGTATTTCCTGAACGGCCGTTACACCAAAGAATGGCATCGGCTTTAATCTTTTTACCACTTTGTAAATGTAGAACCACATGGTCATCAAACGTTTCAAGATGATCCATTTGTTCATTGTGGCGAATCAATACACCCTGTTCACGTAAGTGATAAGACAAAGCATCAGCAATTTCATCATCTAAATAACTTAATAGTTTTTGCTGGGTATTGATCAAGTCAACTTTATGATCTAAACCAATAAAGATTGAGGCATATTCACAGCCAATAACGCCTGCACCATAAATGATGATCTTTTGAATTGAGTAATCAAGATCAAGAATCTTGTCTGAATCAAACACACGAGGATGATCGAAGTCGAGACCTTGTGGATGATAAGGACGACTACCTGTTGCAATCACGATTTGCTTACAAATAATGGTTTCTTTAATGCCTTCATGGCTAAAAACTAAAACTGTATTTTTATCTTGAATATATGCACGACCGTGGAAGACACCAATCTTGTTGCGGTCATAAAAACGTGTATGTGTATCAACCTGTTGTTGAATCACTTTATGGGCATTACGTAGAACCTGTTTCATGGTGAACTGTTTCCACTCACCTACTTTTTGAAACATTGGATCACGTTGATAGCGAATAATACTAGAAACTGTTTGACGTAATGCTTTACTTGGAATGGTACCTACGTGTGCACAGTTACCACCCAGTTGATCACGCACATCTACAATTGCAACACGCTTACCCGCTTTTGCAAGCTTCATTGCCGCGCCTTCACCTGCAGGTCCAGAACCGAGAACTACCGCATCGTATTTAACGAAATTCCCACTAACGACCTCTTTTTTACGTGGCATTGAAAGCTCCTTCCTCTCTTGAATGACCATATTTTATAATAGATTATGACTAATATGCGGTGAATTTATGTATTTCTCAACCCTATATTTCTGAATAACCACATTTATTATATGAATAGTTATTTTCCGCTATTAACTGAAGAACTTCGCTATAATACAATGTCAATGTCTCTATAAACGAGTGGAAAAGTTACATATGTCAGAACACCGTAAACCAGAACAGGGTGTAAAACTTCGTGGCGCAGAAAAAGTCGCAAGAATTCCTGTAAAAGTTGTACCTACGGTTGAAGTGCCGCGTAAACCTGACTGGATTCGTGTCAAGATGACGGCACCAGAAGAAGTTCAGCGTATTAAAACGACTTTACGTGCTCAAAAACTCCATACCGTTTGTGAAGAAGCTGCTTGCCCTAACCTGCCAGAATGTTTTGGTGGCGGTACGGCAACATTCATGATTATGGGCGATATTTGTACACGCCGTTGTCCTTTCTGTGATGTTGCACATGGTCGTCCAAATGCCCTCGATGCTGATGAACCTCGTCACATGGCAGAAACCATTTCTAATCTCAAACTCAAGTATGCAGTAATTACTTCGGTTGACCGTGATGACTTACTTGACGGCGGTGCACAACACTTTGTGGACTGTATTAAAGAAGCTCGTGCACTTAGCCCGACGACACTGCTTGAGATTTTAGTACCTGACTTCCGTGGACGTATGGATATTGCTTTACGCATTATGACCGAATGTCCGCCAGACGTATTTAACCATAACATTGAGACTGTGCCTCGCTTATATAAAGCAATGCGTCCAGGTTCAGACTATCAACACTCTTTAAACTTATTAAAAATGTTTAAAGAATACTGCCCAGATATCCCAACAAAATGTGGTTTGATGGTCGGTATTGGTGAAACTGAAGAAGAAGTCATTGCATTACTTGATGACTTACGCGCTCACGATGTGGACTATGTAACGATTGGCCAATATTTACAGCCTTCTAAACAGCATGCGCCAATTGACCGCTTTGTAACGCCAGAAGAGTTTGAACGTTATGCAGAGCATGGCCGCAAACTTGGCTTTAGAAATATTTGGTCTGCACCAATGGTTCGTTCAAGCTACTTTGCTGATCGTCAATACCATGGTGAACCAGTACCAGAAGTTCGTCGTAAAGTAGATACAGCTAAAAAAATCGCTGTTCAAACCATCGAAGCTTAAAAGTTAAATATCTATGAAAGCCCTCTAATACAGAGGGCTTTTTTATTTGTATAAGAAAATCAATAACATTTCTTGACAAATCGATAAAACAACCCATTACACTTTCACTGAAAAATATCTTATACCTAAAAGTACGATATATCCCTGCTCTAGCATATACATCAATATTTGCGACATAAAAACTCAAATTTAAACAGCATCAAAATAGCTAGTTAAGCCTTAAATATCTCCTCGCTTTTGTAACGTCATCCACCTGAGGGCTTAGCTAGTAAGGAGCAAGTATGATTTTCCTACTCTTTATATTAAGTATTATTATTCAGCTTATTGCAGTATGGGCAATTTTCTTTTTTAACTTAAATAAAGTTCTTGGTAGCGGTGTGGCCATTATTGTTGCCATACTTTCAGCATTCTTGCTAACACCATGGTCTTTGCTTTTAGGTATTCCAATTATTGCGCTCAGCATCATTATTTTAGTTGAGCCATTACGATTTAACTTGATTACCAAGCCAGCCTATAAAACTTTAGCAAACTCAATGCCAAGCATTAGTACTACAGAACAAGAGGCTTTAGAAGCAGGTACAAGTTGGTGGGAAAAAGAATTATTTATGGGAGCACCTGACTGGTCTCAATTTGAAAAGTATCCCTACCCAAAATTGTCAGAAGAAGAACAAAGTTTTATCGACAATGAAGTTGAGCTACTTTGTAGCATGCTCAATGAGTGGGAAATTCATCATCATTTAAAAGATCTTCCACCTGAAGTTTGGCAATTTATTAAAGACAAAGGTTTTTTAGGCCTTATTATTCCAAAATCCTTTGGCGGTAAAGAATTTAGCTCATTCGCACAAAGCCGAATTATGAGCAAAATTGCTTCACGCTCACTCACCACCGCTGTGAGTTGTATGGTTCCTAACTCATTAGGACCAGGTGAGCTACTCATGCATTACGGTACTGATGCCCAAAAGCAGCAATATTTACCGGGCCTTGCTAAAGGTGAAGAAATTCCATGCTTTGGTTTAACCAGTCCAGAAGCAGGTTCAGACGCTGGTGCCATTCCAGATTCAGGCGTTGTTTGTTATGGTGAATATGAAGGTGCTCAAGTTCTTGGGCTACGCATGAATTTCTCTAAACGCTGGATTACGCTTGCACCAATTGCCACAGTCGTAGGTCTTGCTTTTAAACTATATGACCCTGAAGGCCTACTCGGGGATAAAAACAAAACAGAATACGGAATTACTTGTGCCTTAATTCCTGCTAGTCATGCGGGTGTAAAAATAGGAGCGCGTCATTTCCCAGGTTCTCCATTTATGAATGGAACAGTAGAAGGAGAAGATGTTTTCATTCCAATTGACTGGATTATTGGTGGACAAGAAAATGCTGGTAAAGGCTGGCGAATGCTCATGGAATGTTTAGGTGTTGGCCGTGGTATTTCCCTTCCAGCCCTAGCAACCGCCGCAGGTGAAATGAGCTATTTAACTGTGGGAGCTTTTGCGAAAATTCGCCAGCAATTTAATATCTCTGTTGGTAAATTTGAAGGTATCCAAGAAGCGACCAGTGAAATTGCAAGTGATGCTTATATGCTTGAAGCATTCCGTTATTTAGTGACGTGTGGTCTAAATCAAGGTGGAACACCCGCAGTGATGACCGCCATGGCAAAATACTATGCAACTGAAACGATGCGTAAAGTGGTCAATCATGGAATGGATATTGCCGGAGGACGTGCAATTCAACTTGGACCACGCAACTTCCTTGCACTTACCTATCAAGCTATTCCCATTGCAATTACAGTCGAAGGCGCAAATATTTTAACTCGTTCATTGATGATTTTTGGTCAAGGTTCAATGCGTTGTCACCCTTACCTTTTTGAAGAGTTACAACTACTTCAGTCTGAAGATAAAACCACTTCTGTCAAAAAATTCGATGATCTGTTATTTAAACATTTAGCCTATACCTTTAACCGCGGAGCAAAATCATTTGCTTATGGTTGGACAGGTGGCTCAAGTGATGCCCCTCAGTCGGTAGATCAATTTACTGCCAGTTACTATAAGACGATTAACCGTTTTAGTGCCAACTTTGCTTTGGTTTCAGATATGGCGCTTGGCTTACTTGCCGGAGACTTAAAACGCAAAGAAATGTTGTCAGGACGTTTGGCCGATATTCATGCACACCTTTTTATTTCTACTGCGATTTTAAAGTTTTATGAAGCTGGCCAAAAAACTGAGGCTGAACAACTTCATGCTAAATTAGCTCTGCAAAAAGCTTTCTTGAATATTCAGGAAGCATTTTGGGGCTTATTTGAAAACTTCCCAGCTAAACTTCCCGCAGCATTTGTAAAATGGATCTGTTTCCCTTTTGGTCGTGTGATTTCAAAACCCGATGATGAGTTAAAACAGCAAGTCGCTGAACTCATGATGCAAGAGCACCCTTTCAGAGAGCAGCTTAAAAATCACGTATTTTATTCTACCAAAGCCGATGATGTGACTGGACGTTTAGAGCATGCATTCCAAATTTTACGGACTCTGGAACCACTTTGGGATAAGTTTAAGAAAGCTGAATCTAAAGGCAAGTTTACCGGACTTACTTTTGAAGAGAATATTGCACACGCTACAAAAGAAGGTTTCATTTCTGAAAGCGAGGCTCAACAATTATTGCAATACAACGCAATTCGATTCGACAGCATGCTGACAGATGTTTTTGATGAAAATTTAGATAAAGATCTTCCTTTGTCGAATCCTCATCAAATTTAGTGACTGACGCCTCCACTAATTCACTATTGCAATCACTTGTGATTCGCATTAATTAATAAACAGCTATAAAAGCGTCAATCGACGCTTTTATTTTTAGGAGAAATTAATGTCTAAGCAAGATTACGAAAATGGATTAAAAGTTCGCACCGAAGTGATGGGAGAAGCTTTTGTAAAACGTGCGCAAGACAACACTGTTCCGTTTACACAGCCATTGCAAGACTGGATTAACGAACATGCATGGGGTTCAACTTGGCAACGTGAAGGTGTATTACCGCGCAAATATCGTTCATTAATTACTTTGGCAATGTTAACTGCACTTAAGTCACCAACTGAACTTAAAGGCCATATTCGTGGCGCGCTCAACAATGGTTGTACAGTTGAAGAAATTCAGGAAACGTTATTGCATAGCCTGCCATATTGCGGTGCGCCTGCTACACAAGAGGCTTTTCGTGCTGCTTTAGAAGTAATTCAAGAATATCAACAAAAATAACTTTAATATGAGCCAGCACTCTACTGGCTCTTTTTTATCTAATTTAATTTGATTGAATGCATTTGAAAATTACGATCATCAATCACGATAACCTGACGACAAATGCCTTCCAGTTGACGCTGCTTTTCAAAGACTGCCGCTGACATCGGTTCAAAACTATCAAAAAAGCAGATTTCATTTTGATCTATAGAATATACAAGTGACTGGTTCCCCACTCCTGCTAAAGTATCGTAATAGACGATGATCATTTTCCCATTTTGAATCTCAGCTTGAATATCCTGATAGCTTAACGCTGGGCCCGTTGGTATTTTCAATACATTTGCTTCTTTATAACTCATGCGTTCGCTTGGACTAATATTTGGGTCTTCATCTGAGTGAAATGACACTTCAAACCCAAATTTCTTTAAAGCAACAGCCAAGGCAATTGTATAGGTGCCGTCTTCATCATATCGACAAATTTGAATCAGCTCGGAAATATCAATTTGAACCCCATGATGCCGAAGTACCATCCAAACTGCAAAAATACCGCTATTCGCTTCGAGGTTTGCTAAAGATTCGGGAATATTTAAGGCCATAATTTGAATCTATAAAGATAATTAGGCAGATAATAAACAAAACTGGATTGGCACTAAAAGCTTTTCCAAGTACAATGTTGCGCTAGTCGAGGGATGCTGCGACAAATGATCGGCACTAAAGATCAATTTGCCAGGCTCGACAATCGGTTAAACACTCGTTTTAACCAACAACGGCATCCGCGAACAGAACGATCCATACTATTTTTTCCCTAGGAGATCCTGATGAACGCGGTTAATGCTTCATTTACAGATTACAAAGTTGCTGACATCTCACTTGCTGACTACGGTCGTAAAGAAATCAAACTTGCTGAAGCAGAAATGCCAGCTTTAATTGGTTTACGTAAACGTTATGCGGCGTCTAAACCACTTGCTGGTGCAAAAATCCTTGGTTGTATCCATATGACCATTCAAACAGCGGTTCTTATTGAAACGCTTATTGAATTAGGTGCGGAAGTTCGTTGGACTTCATGTAACATTTTCTCGACTCAAGACCATGCTGCTGCTGCAATTGCTGCTCGCGGTATTCCTGTTTTTGCTTGGAAAGGCGAAACTGAAGAAGAATATGTATGGTGCCTTGAACAACAAATTAATGTAAATGGTCAGCCTTGGGATGCCAACATGATCTTGGATGATGGCGGTGACTTAACTGCTCTTGTTCATGAAAAATATCCAGCTCTTTTAGAACGCATTCACGGTATTACCGAAGAAACTACAACAGGTGTTCAACGTCTTATCGAAATGTGGAAAGACGGTTCTTTGAAAGTACCTGCAATCAACGTAAATGACTCGGTTACTAAATCTAAAAACGACAACAAATATGGTTGCCGTCACTCATTAAATGATGCAATCAAACGCGCAACTGACATGCTTTTGTCTGGCCGTCGTGCGCTTGTGATCGGTTATGGTGACGTAGGTAAAGGTTCTGCTCAATCTTTACGTCAAGAAGGCATGATCGTTCGTGTAACTGAAGTTGACCCTATTTGTGCAATGCAAGCATGTATGGACGGCTATGAAGTTGTATCTCCATACAAAAACGGCGTACAAACAGGTAAAAAAGAAGATATTAACCAAGATTTACTTGGCAACACTGACCTTGTTGTAACGACTACTGGTAACTACCACGTATGTGACGCTGCAATGTTAGACAGTTTAAAAGCTGGCGCAGTTGTATGTAACATTGGTCACTTTGACACAGAAATCGATACTGCTTATTTACGTGGTTACAAGTGGGTTGAAGTTAAGCCACAAGTTCACCAAGTTTATCGTTCAGAAGATGAAAATAACTACCTCATTCTTCTTTCTGAAGGTCGCCTTGTGAACTTAGGTAATGCAACGGGTCACCCATCACGTGTAATGGATGGTTCTTTTGCTAACCAAGTATTAGGCCAAATTCACTTATTCCAAGAGAAATTTGCTGACCTTCCTGCAAATGAAAAAGCTGCAAAAATTCGTGTAGAAGTTCTTCCTAAGAAACTTGATGAAGAAGTTGCTGCGGCAATGGTTGCAGGTTTCGGTGGTGTACTTACCCAATTAACTCAGGAGCAAGCCGGCTATTTAGGCGTTGCTGTTGAGGGACCATTCAAGTCTGACGCTTACAAATACTAAGAACTTAAGGGCAGACGGTGAACCGACTGCCCTTTTTTCTAAAAATATTGTTTCGCTGTTTACAAGGATTTGACATGACTAAACGTATACCCATTTCTTTTGAATTTTTCCCACCAAAAACTGATGCCGGTGCTGAAAAACTTCGTATTGTTCATCAAGAATTACAACTATTAAATCCAGATTTCTTCTCGATTACTTATGGTGCTGGTGGTTCTACTCGTGAACGCACGCTTGCTGCTATTGACGATTTCAATGGTAAAGGTACACCAGTTGCACCTCACCTTTCGTGCATTGGTGATGATAAAGCGCGTATTGCTGAACTACTCGACCTCTATAAAGCACAAGGTATTAACCGTATTGTTGCTCTACGCGGTGACTTACCTTCTGGTCAAGTTGGCCTTGGCGAACTTCCTTATGCTCAAGATTTAGTACGTTTTATTCGTGAGCATTCAGGTGATCATTTCCATATTGAAGTTGCAGCTTATCCAGAAATGCATCCTCAAGCTGAAAATCTTGATTCAGATATCCAACGTTTTATAGAAAAAGTACAAGCTGGTGCTAATGCAGGAATTACCCAATTCTTCTTTAATCCAGATTCATATTTTTATTTTATGGAGCGCTTAGAAAAAGCTGGAGTTAATATTCCGGTGGCTCCTGGCATTATGCCGATTACCAACGCCAGCAACTTAATCCGCTTTGCTGATGGTACTGGGGCAGAAATTCCTCGTTGGATTCGTAAGCAATTACAAGCCTATGGAGATGACAGCGAGAGTATTAAAGCTTTTGGTCATGAAGTTGTTGTGAAGCTATGTGAGCGCCTCATTGCAGGTGGTGCACCAAGCTTACATTTCTATTCAATGAATCAAGTCGAACCAACTCGTCAACTCGTTGTTGATCTTGGTTTAAATTAATTTTGTAAGGCGTACCCAATGAACCGTTTTTTTATCGAAACTGAACTTACAGTTGGTTCAACTATTCAACTAACTGAATCAGTATTTCATCATTGGGTGCGTGTTTTACGTGCACAATTACAAGAACAAGCGACTCTCTTTAATGGTCAAGGCGGCGAATATCTGGCTACATTGACCGAAATTAATAAAAAAAATGCTTTTGTCACAATTGAGAATTTTAACCCTGCAAATCGTAACGCCCCATTTAAAGCAGTTCTGGGACAGGTCATGAGTAAAGGTGACCGAATGGATTATGCCATTCAAAAAGCCACTGAACTGGGTGTAAGCCAAATTCAATTGCTTACCAGTGACCGCTGTGAAATGCGCTTAAAATACGATCGAGATCAAAAAAAATTAGATCACTGGCAAGCGGTTGCAATTGCAGCATGTGAACAATGTGGATTAAACCTAGTTCCAGAAGTCTTAGCACCCATTTCTCTAAGTGAATGGATAAGTTCTTCTGAACTTCCTCAATCTAAATTTGTTTTAGCACCAGAAAAAGAACAAAGAGATGTATTAGCCGGTATTCAACCCGAACTGGCCCTTTTGATTGGACCAGAAGGCGGTTTAAGTGAAAATGAAATTACTCAAGCCAATCAAGCTGGTTTTATGAATTGGTGTATTGGTGACCGCGTCTTACGTACAGAAACTGCGCCTGTAGTTGCCTTGTCTATTTTAAATTATCGATTTTTATCCACCTGAGTTCATTGAACATTGATTAAATCGTTATTTAAAGTTAATTTACTTTTATTGTATGAATAAAATTTCAAATTCTTTATCACTGATAAATCAGATTCTTTCTGTATATATGTAAAAAAATAGGATAGAAAAATCTTATGTCTGGGCTTCAGGAAGAATATCTACAGCATCAAACGAAAATTGAACAGCTTAAACTTTCAATTCAATATATACGCTGGTATTTGATTAGCTTAATATTACTCTGCCTGATTTCATATGCTATTTTTTCCTATTATTTTTCATCATCAATAACAACATTTAGTTGGTCTATGGGCCTTACTATAATATCTTTTATATGCTTATGGTTTATTCCAAATATTTTAACCAATTACCGTACTATTGATTTTATTAAAAAAGCCGACCTTATCTTACAAAGTATTTGTTTTATTTCAGGAATTTTACTTGGAATAAACGTTACAGTTATTCATTTTTATCTTCCGGCAGAATTGGTTGCCCTACCAGATGCTCATATTTTAATTGCTTTGTTTATTACTTCTGCTCATATCATTGGACTGACCTTTTTAACGCAACAACCCCGATATTTCTATCTTTTATTCATTCCCAGTACCTTACCCCTATTAATTGCTCAATTTACACATACGCCCATTACTCAACTACCTTTTTATTTCGCTTACAATATAGCTTTTGTCGCTACTGTACTCTGCGCATACGCAACTCAACGTAACTATAAAAAGATTTCTCAACTATTATTTAAAAATAAACAGCTCGTTCAAATTTCAGATCAACATACTCAGTGGGCTGAAGAGTTATGTGTACAGCTGCAACAAGAAGTGAACAAATCAAAAGATATTGAAGCCCAGCTCCAATTTAATAACCATTTGCTTGAACAAAAAGTACGAGAGCGCACTTACGATCTCACCAAAATGAATGAGCAATTGGAAAGCCATCATTACAATTTAGCTTTTACACATGAAACTGCTGGTATTCGGCCTTGGGACTGGGATATTGAAAATCAAAAATTAGAAATTACGTTTTTCGATCAACAAAAGCAAACACAGACGACCGTTATTCATCTCAATAGCATTTTAGACCGCGTACATCCAAGTGATAAAAAACTTTTTGAAGAGCGTTTAAAACAACATATAGAAGGAATTACAGATCATTTTAATATCAATTTCAGGATATTACGACGAGATGGCTCATGGCGATGGATTCAGGATGTAGGGCGGGTCATTACAAGAGATCCTAAAACACAAAAAGCACTTCGTATGGTAGGTATGACCCGAGATATACATCAAGAGAAAAAAGATCAAGAACACTTAAGGCTATCGGCAATTGTGCTTGAACAGGCGGCCGAAGGTATATTTATTCTAGATGAGCACCTAAACTATATTGATATTAATCCTTACTACGAAAAATTAACCGGATTCTCTAAATCAGAACTATTAAATAAAAAATTATTTAGCATTGCGATGAATCAAAAAGAATTACAACAACAATTTCATACCTCAATTACCCAACAGCTCCTCGAAACTGGAGAATATATGGGCCAATTTGATGAAAAGTTTAGTTCTGGCAAAAGCGTATATTTGTGGTTACACATCAATGTGGTTAAAGATGAATTCCATCAAATCACAAATTATATTGGATTTGCACGTGACCTCACTGAGCAAAAACGTCAGGAACAGCATCTATCCTATTTAAAAAATTATGATAGTCTCACTCACCTGCCTAATCGTCTTTACTATTACAATCAATTACATCAATATCTTGTAAACCCTTCATATAACATTAAAAATTTAGCTCTAATACGAGTAAATATTGACCGCTTCCGTGCTTTTAATGAGTTTTTAAATAATGATAGTGGCGATGAACTGCTTAAACAGTTTGCTCAGCGTTTACGCTTAATCAATATTAATGCAATTTTGGTTGCCTATTTAAATAGTGACGATTTTGCAATTATTTATGAAATTTCTCCCATTCATCCAAATATTGAGCAATATTGCCAAAATATTTTACAAGCGCTCAACGCACCTTTTTATATTGATAATCACGAATATTTTATTACGGCATCAATCGGTGTTGCATGCTTTCCTGAGCATGGCCGACAAATTGATCATCTTAACAACCATGCAGAACAAGCACTTTCAGAAGCAAAACGCTTAGGAGGCAATACCATTTCTTACTATTGCAATAAAGCAGAGCATCCATATAAAACTGCTGATTTAGAACAAGAGTTACGCAAAGCCATTCAAAATGATGAATTTGTCGTTTATTACCAACCAAAAATTAGTCTACTCGATCATTCAGTGATAGGTTTTGAAGCATTAATTCGTTGGCAACATCCCGAAAAGGGATTAGTTCTGCCAAATATGTTTATACCTTTTGCTGAACGTAGTAGCCTGATTTCGGACATTGGTAAAGTCGTTTTAGATAAAGTTGGAAAACAGCTCCAAGAATGGAAAAGCCAAGGCTACACAAACATTCAAGTTTCAGTGAATATTGTTGCCCAGCAAATACATCGTGGCTTATTACTCAATGATCTAGATGA
This sequence comes from Acinetobacter sp. WC-141, assembly GCF_000313935.1. Lineage (GTDB taxonomy): Bacteria > Pseudomonadota > Gammaproteobacteria > Pseudomonadales > Moraxellaceae > Acinetobacter. Next base: position 104,699 of record NZ_AMSS01000044.1, read on the forward strand.
GGTTTTGCAAAAATATAATATACAAGGTTCAGATCTAGAACTTGAGATTACTGAGTCGGCTCTTTTGGACAATACTGATAACGTCAAAACGCTATTACATGCAATAAAACAGCGGGATATCTCAATTGCTCTAGATGACTTTGGTACAGGTTATTCCTCTTTAGCGTATCTGACAGAATATCCAATTGATGTATTAAAAATTGATCGGGCTTTCATTTCTAAAATCGGTGATCACAAACAAGAAGCTATTGTAAATGCCATGATTGCAATGGGTAAAAGCATGGGGCTTAAACTGGTGGCTGAAGGTGTAGAAACAGAGGAACAAGTTGCCTATTTACAAAAACAGCAATGTGATTTTTTACAAGGCTATTTCTTTAGTCGACCTATCCCGGCTGAGCAGATTATTCCTTATCTACAAACAAATCCGCCTACTTTTTAATTGTTCTCACAGACTATTTTCACATATGCCGCTTTTTCCAAAAATGAGCGTTTTTGACTGTGAGAAATAAAGAAGTAGTGTTATATTCTTTAGCATTTAGCTCACTACAGGGCTATTGGCAATTCGTCTACTATTCTCTTAATTGGTAAAAATTAAAGCATAGTAAAATAACTGAATTGCCTTCTCCCTGAATGAGTGATTTGACTAGTTTGCTTTTTTGTATCAAATAGAGACTCAGATGGACGATCAATCTTTAAAACAGGCCGCTTTAAATTACCATGAATATCCAAACCCAGGGAAAATCAGCGTCACCCCAAGTAAGCAACTTGTCAACCAACGAGATTTGGCTTTAGCCTACTCACCAGGAGTTGCCGCGCCATGTTTAGAGATTGAACGTGATCCATCAACTGCTGCTAAATATACAGCACGCGGAAACTTGGTTGCTGTAGTAACTAACGGTACTGCTGTTCTTGGTTTAGGTAATATTGGCCCATTGGCTTCTAAACCTGTAATGGAAGGTAAAGGCGTTCTTTTCAAGAAGTTTGCTGGTGTTGACGTATTTGACATCGAAATTGCAGAAAACGATCCAGATAAAATCGTGGATATTGTTGCCTCTCTTGAGCCAACTTTCGGTGGTATCAACCTCGAAGACATTAAAGCGCCAGAATGTTTCTATATTGAAAAGAAACTTCGTGAACGCATGAAAATTCCTGTATTCCATGACGATCAACATGGTACAAGTATTATTGTAGGTTCAGCTTTGCTCAATGCATTGCAACTTGTAAATAAAAAAATTGATGAAATCAAAATCGTTGCTTCAGGTGCAGGTGCAGCAGCACTTTCATGTTTAGACTTGCTTTGTGCGCTTGGTGCTAAAAAAGAAAATATTATTGTTGCCGATTCTCGTGGTCTATTAACAACTTCACGTGAAGGCCTAGACGAATCTAAAAAACGTTATGTTCAAGACATTACAGCATCTCAGCTTCATGAAGTAATGGCTGGCGCTGATATGTTCTTGGGTCTTTCTGCTGCTGGTATTCTCACCAAAGAAATGGTGAAACAGATGGCTGAGAACCCTATTATTTTTGCTTTGGCGAACCCAGATCCAGAAATTTTACCTGAACATGCTCATGAAGTACGCTCTGACGTCATTATGGCAACTGGTCGTTCTGACTATCCAAACCAAGTAAACAATGCATTATGTTTCCCATACATTTTCCGTGGTGCACTTGACGTTGGCGCAACTACAATTAATGAAGACATGAAAATTGCATGTGTACATGCAATTGCGCGTATGGCTCATGTTGAAGCTGATGCAGCAACATATGGTGAAAAATCTGCTTCATTTGGTCGTGACTATTTAATTCCACGCCCACTTGATCAACGTTTAATTTTAGAAATTGCTCCAGCAGTTGCTAAAGCTGCAATGGACTCAGGTGTAGCAACTCGTCCTATCGAAGATTTCGCTGTATATCGTCAAAAATTGTCTGAGTTTGTCTATAACTCTGCATTCTTGATGAAGCCAATTTTTGCTCAAGCAAAAGCTGATCCAAAGCGTATTGCATATGCGGAAGGTGAAGACGAGCGCGTATTACGTGCAGTACAAATTGCTGTTGATGAAGACTTAGCTAAACCAATTTTAGTAGGTCGTACTGCTGTAATTGAAGCTAATATCAAAAAATTAGGCTTACGTTTACAACACGGCGTAAATATTGAGATCGTAGACCAAGAACAAAACCCAATGTATGAAGAGTTTTGGAAAGACTACTATCAAACAATGCAACGTAAAGGCATTACTGTTGAATATGCTCAACGTGAAGCTCGTCGCCGTTCAACTTTAATTGCATCTTTACTAGTTAAATTCGGTAAAGCAGACGGTATGTTATGTGGTACTTACAGTAGCTATAACATTCACCTTGACTTTGTACGTAATGTTATCGGTCTTAAAGAAGGCATGAACAACTTCTTCACATTAAATGCATTAATGCTTGAAGATCGTAACTTGTTTATTGCAGATACCTACGTAAACACGAACCCGACTGCTGAACAACTTGCTGAAATGACTATTTTGGCAGCTGAAGAAGTACGTCGTTTTGGTATTACTCCACGCGTAGCACTTCTTTCTCATTCAAGTTTTGGTAGCGACCAAACTGATTCAAGTGCTCAAAAAATGCGTGAAGTTTATCGTATTTTATCTGAGCAAGCTCCTGAGCTTGAAGTTGAAGGTGAAATGCATGGTGATGCAGCATTAGATGAAAACATTCGTCAATTTGCATTCCCGGGTTCACGTTTTAAAGGTTCTGCAAACTTGCTCATTATGCCAAACCTAGATGCAGCAAATATTTCATTTAACTTGTTGAAAGCGACTTCTGGTAACAATGTAACAATTGGTCCAATTTTGCTTGGCGCAGCAAAACCTGTTCATATTTTGACACCGACTGCAACTACTCGTCGTCTTATCAATATGACTGCTTTAACTGTTGCTGAAATCCAACAACAAGAAAAGTAATTTAGAAACTGCTTTTTACGAAAAGCCTCTCTAATGACTTGAGAAAACCTCTATTCTGTAGCATGATTGCTTGAAGAATAGAGGTTTTTTCATGCAAGTGTATTTAGTAGGCGGTGCTGTCCGTGATTCTTTACTTGGGCATCCCTATCAAGAAAAAGACTATGTTGTGGTCGGTGCAACGCCGGAACACATGCTCGCCCAAGGTTTTCAACCTGTAGGCAAAGATTTTCCTGTGTTTCTTCATCCTGAAACGAAAGAAGAATATGCACTTGCACGTACTGAACGAAAGTCCGGTAAGGGATATCACGGTTTCCAATTTTTTACTGATAGCACAGTAAGTTTAGAAGAAGATTTAATTCGTCGTGATTTAACCATCAATGCCATAGCAATGGATCAAGATGGCAAATTATATGACCCCTATGGTGGTCAGACTGATTTAGAAAATAAAACCTTACGCCATGTTTCAGAAGCTTTTGCTGAAGATCCTTTACGTGTTTTACGTGTTGCACGCTTTGCAGCTCGATATTCTGCATATGGTTTTCATATTGCGCCTGAAACATTACAGCTCATGCAAACGATGGCTGAATCAGGTGAACTTGATGCATTAACACCTGAACGAGTGTGGAAAGAAACTTCACGCGCGCTTTTAGAAGATCATGCAGATATTTATTTTCAGACACTACGGGATTGCGGTGCATTAAAACATCTTTTCCCTGAAATTGACGCATTGTTTGGTGTCCCGCAGCGTCCCGAATATCATCCGGAAGTAGACTGTGGCATACATACTCTCATGTCTTTACAGCAAGCATGTAAGTCAAACTACTCGCTTGATGTTCGATTTGCTGTTTTAGTACATGATTTGGGTAAAGCATTAACTCCTGTTAATGAACTCCCTCGCCATATCATGCATGAAGAACGCGGAGTGAAACCCGTTACTGAATTATGTGAACGTTTAAAAGTTCCAACGCAGACTCGTCAGTTAGCATTATCGGTGTGTAAAGAGCATCTAAAATGTCATCAGATTATGTCCTTAAAACCAGGAACTGTATGGCGTCTATTACAGCGTCTCGATGTATTACGTCGCCCTGAGAGAGTGGAAGCTTTTGTACAGGCATGTGAATGTGATGCTAAAGGAAGATTAGGTTTAGAAGACCGGCCTTATCCTCAAGCTCAATATATGTTAGATGCAATGCAAGTGGTTCGCTCTATTAAAGTTCAGGATTTACCAGAGAACATTAAGGGTGCTGAAATTGGTGAAATGTTAATTCAATATCGCATTGATGCTTTAACTGAGTTCAAACATCAACACCAAACACCCTCACATTCTTAATTTAAACCAATAAAAAAGCCTCATGATGAGGCTTTTTTTAACTTTACTGTTTAGGTAGCGGTATATATTGAGATTGACTATTTTGGTTTTTTCTTTCGCCAACTGTTACTACAAAGTTTTCTTGCTTCCCAGCTCGCTCAACCACTACATTAATTTCGCTATTAGGCGCTTGTAATGCAACGTAATTAATCAAATGAGATGCCGAAGTGATTGGTTCATTATTGACCTGAACAATCTTATCACCCACTTTTATACCTGCTGAAGCCGCTGGACCACTTTTTAAGACATCTGCAACCACAACACCAATTTGCTGTTTAGGTGCCAATACGTCGTCTTGGGTAGGCGGTACTAAACTAATGCCTAACCATCCACGTACAACGCGGCCATCTTTCAAAATCGAGTTTAATACTTGTTGGCAAATTTTAGCTGGAATTGCAAAGCCAATACCTAAAGAACCACCCGACTGAGAGAAAATAGCAGTGTTTACCCCAATTAAGTTACCAGCGACATCAATTAATGCTCCGCCTGAGTTACCTGGGTTAATTGCAGCATCTGTTTGAATAAAGTCTTCATAGGTATTGATACCTAAATCGGAGCGCTCAGTGGCAGAAATAATACCTTGAGTTACCGTTTGCCCTACGCCAAATGGGTTACCAATTGCCAAAACAACATCACCCACTTCATTACCGCTAAGCTTAAATGGCAACACAGGTAATTTATCTAAATCGATTTTAATTACAGCTAAATCTGTATCTGGATCCGTTCCAACAATTGTTGCTTCCGCACGGCGTCCGTCACGTAATGCAACTACAATTTGGTCAGCCTGAGCAATTACGTGATTATTGGTAAGAATATAACCATCAGCACGTACAATAACCCCAGAGCCTAAGCTATTTTCATTTTGCTGTTGTTCAGGAGCCTGATTTCCGAAAAATTCACGGAATACTGGATCACTTAACAAGGGATGATTTTGTTTAACTTTCTGGGTCGTAAAAATATTAACAACTGCCGGCGCTGCAACTTTGACCGCAGCGCTATATGACACCACCCCGCCCGCTCGTGAAGTATCAACCAGTGGTTCAACTTTCTCGGCAGGCATTTGCACCCCATCAACTGCAACAGTTGGTTTCGGCTGATGGTATTTTTGCCATGCAATAAAACTGGCAATTACAATAATAAGTAACACCCAAGGTAACCATGTAAAGGTGCGGCGCACGTTCATATCCTCTACGAAAAGAAGTTTTTAATTAAATTAATATATTGAACAAAAAGAGTTTTCAGTTAAGCATTTTAAATTAAATATGTCGATATACATAAAAAACTCAAAAAAGATTTGTCTAGCTTTAGTTACACAACAAAATATGTTTTTATAGCTTTGGCAATTATTTACTACTCAATTCAGGAAATATCATGGCAAATTTGCATGAAATTATTCAGTGGTGCGACCAAACCTTAAAAGCAGCAGAATTTAAAGATTACGCACCAAATGGCCTGCAAATTGAAGGTTCAACTGAAGTAAAACGTATCGTTTGCGCCGTTACTGCGTCCGAAGATGCGATTGATGCAGCAATCGCTCAGAATGCCGACCTATTACTCGTACATCATGGTTATTTTTGGAAGGGCGAACCGTATCCAATTACAGGAATGCGTGGTAACCGCATTAAAAAACTCATTCAAAATAATATTTCACTCGTAGCTTACCATCTACCTTTGGATGCCCACCCAACTTTGGGCAACAATGTAGCTATTGCAGAAAAATTGGGATTACACCATTTAGAACCACTCGATTTAGCCGAGAAACATCCAATTGGAAATATTGGATATTTAGAGCAAGCTATTTCTGTTGAAGAATTTAAATCAAAATTACAAGATAATTTTGATTTTAAGGTGATTCATTTACCAGCTGAGAAGCAAAGCATTCAAAAAGTAGGCTTTTGTACGGGTGGTGCTCAAGATTTTATTGCTAAAGCAGCTTCACAAAATTGCGATGCTTATATTTCAGGCGAAGTCAGTGAACGAACTTTCTATGAAGCAAAAGAATTAGGCGTTCACTATTTTGCATGTGGTCATCATGCAACTGAACGTTATGGAGTTCAGAGATTAGCACAAGCAATTTCACAGCAATTCGCTATTGAAAGTGAATATTTTGAATTGAATAATCCGATTTAATTAAGTCTTTTTTTCAATCTGTGTTATGCGTATTAATTAGATCTTTATTGTGTATAGTTCTTTAAAACGATGCCCTATTGTGAACAGAATCATTTACAATAGAGCCACTTAATATTGTATAACCCAGCAAATGCAAGGAATAGGAACATGACAACCATTACTTTACCTGCACTTCCATATGGCTATGATGATTTAGCGCCACATATCAGTAAAGAAACTTTAGAATACCATCACGATAAACACCACAATACCTATGTTGTTAACCTAAACAACTTAATCAAAGGGACTGACCTTGAAGGTAAAACTTTAGAAGAAATCATCAAAGCAACTGCTGGTGATGCATCTAAAGCAGGTATTTTCAACAATGCTGCTCAAGTTTGGAACCATACATTCTACTGGAATTCTATGAAGCCAAATGGTGGTGGTAAGCCTACAGGCGCAATCGCTGCTAAAATTGAAGAAGCTTTTGGTAGCTACGAAAAATTTGCAGAAGAATTTACTGCTGCTGCAACAACTCAATTCGGTTCAGGTTGGGCTTGGTTAGTTGCTGATGAAGTAAACGGTAAATTATCTATTACTAAAACTTCTAATGCAGACACTCCACTTGCACATGATCAAATTGCTGTATTAACGATTGACGTATGGGAACATGCTTACTATATCGATTTCCGTAACTTACGTCCTAAATACATCGCAACTTTCTTAGAAAGCCTAGTGAACTGGGACTATGCAAATGCAAAACTTGCAGGTCAACCAGCAGGTGTAGAGAAATAATTTTATTTCTCTATAAAAAACCACCCTATTTTGGGTGGTTTTTTTATTTTTAATACAACAAAAGCATATTAATCAAGCAAACGATTCATTTTCTTTAATATTCTTATTGACGCTTTTAGATTTCATCCATAAAATGCGCATCAGATTCTCCAATAGCTCAGTCGGTAGAGCGACGGACTGTTAATCCGCAGGTCCCTGGTTCGAGCCCAGGTTGGAGAGCCATCTACTAATCTCCCATAGCTCAGTCGGTAGAGCGACGGACTGTTAATCCGCAGGTCCCTGGTTCGAGCCCAGGTGGGAGAGCCAAGATTCTAAAAGCCCGCATTTATTGTGGGCTTTTTCTTATCCAATCATTTAATATTTTTCTATTATTTTTAATAAAATCAATGTTTCGGATATTTTTAAACCAAACGATTAGATATTCTGACTAATTCTATTATTAAGACTTGACCCAGCTCCCTTTCCTGCCTAAAATCCTTTTCCAGATTCTCCAATAGCTCAGTCGGTAGAGCGACGGACTGTTAATCCGCAGGTCCCTGGTTCGAGCCCAGGTTGGAGAGCCAAGATTCTTAAAAACCCACTCATCATGAGTGGGTTTTTATTTGTATGATGCCTTCACATGTTCGAATCGAGTCACTTATTTTTTATTGTTTTAGGTTGCTTAAGCACCTGCATTTTTCTTGTTGTTTGTTTACGTCCTTATTTATTTCCAAAACAAAAATTTTTTGCTCGTCCTGTCATTACTAACTTTGAAACTCAGATGTTTATTCGTTTAAAACAAAGTTTTCCAAGTTATCACGTTTTAGCCCAAGTGGCTTTTAGTGCTTTGATTACCAGTAATGACTATAAAATTCGTAGTCAGTTCAACCGAAAAGTTACCGACTTCGTTGTGCTTAACGACAAGATGGAAGTAATTGCCATTATTGAGCTAGATGACCCTACCCATCTTGAAAAAGCAGAAGAAGACCGTATTCGTGATCAAATGCTCACAGAAGCAGGTTACCTTGTAAAGCGCTACACCAATATTCCGACTGTACGCCAGTTACAAAAGGATATTCATTAACAAGCTGTTATTTCTTTTCAGAATTACCAGCTTCTTTCTCAGCTATTCTTTTTGCCATCTCCAGACGTTCCTGTTCATATTGCTTTTTAGTATTAGCATCACTTTTTGCAGCAAAGAAAAGTATTCCAATAATTAAAAAAGGAATGAGTAAACCTAATCCCATTAATAACCAAGGAACAGATTTTTTTTCAACAGGTCGTTGGCTCATGACTACTTCAAACTCAAACAATATCAATTTCAGAATACGTAACAATATAACAAAAAGAGCCGCTATAAAGTGGCTCTTTTTTTAAAGCTAATTTTTAATTAGATAATTAAATCTTAGAATTTACCTGTGCAATGAGGACTTTGGCTAGCATCTATTACCGATGGATCAAGCACTATATTTGTTTTAGCTGGCATCTTAGATTGAACAAATTGATAAATTTCAGCATTTCTACATACAATCGCTTGAGTATGAGCAGCCCCTAGAACAGGCACAAATGTCACATCAGTTCCCATTTTTTTAAGCCCCTCTTGTAAGGCAAGAGTAATAGGATATGGTACAGCCATATCAGCAGTACCCTGAACAATCATGACCGGTGAATTAATTTTTTTGGTTGCAGGTTGGTTATCCGCCAAGAATTTTTTCACAGTTGGGTTTTCTTGGAAGTTACCAGCTAAACCAGGATAATCTAACACTGTTTTGTCAGTATTAGTCGCAAGAAAATCACGAATATCATCTGCAAATTTATTATGCAAATCAGTTAAACATACACCATTTTCACCAGTAGTCCCTTCTGCAAACTCAGCTACACTCTGAGAACGTTGTTGGAAAATTTCACGATAATTAAATTTGGGTTCATAAGCTGTAATACCCACTGTGGTATATGCAGCATAGGCGAGTAGCTCAGCATACACTTCTACAGCCGTACCAATAGGTGCTTTACCAGCCTGCTCTTTCTCAAGAATGTCTTTAATTGCTTGCGGAGCAATTTTAGAAATAATATCGCCAAGGCTAGAAGCTGGTGCTGTTGCAACTGCTCCTTTGTAGTTACTGTCGTTATTAGCAAATTCAGCTGTTCCTAATGAAGCATGGCCTCCTTGAGACTGGCCAATTGACATCCATGAACTATTTAACTGACTACCGTAATGATCCTTCGCAGCTTTAACTGCTGCAATTGCAGATTTAGCCTCACTTCCTAAATTAAGGTATGGATGCATTCCTCGAGTACCTAAACCTTCATAGTCTGGAGCAATCACGACATAGCCAGCTGCCAATAATGTATCCGCTAGAATTTTGAAGCGTGGATTAATCGTATTGTTGCTTGGGGCACAACTATCCCCTACGCCTACAGTGCCGTGCTCCCATACCACTACGCGATAACCATCCTTAGGCTGAGCCGCTTTAGGAAACATCACTAGGGCCGTTGCTTCAGCTGTTTTCCCTTGTACATTGACCATGTTATAAGTCATGACTTTTATTGATGCAGCATCACTCAAGCTATCCTTAGAGTAAGCTTTTTCAGAAATATAAGTTTTATCAGGGTTTATGCCAATAAAGTCATCATCATTGTCATTACATGCTGCAAGAAATAATGTTGAAACCGATAATGTTATAGCTAAAGCAATTTTTGACCGTTTCATAGAATATCCTTTTTATGTATTATTTATTCCGCATATTTTTTATGCACAAATATTAAGACATAAAAAAAGTGCTCTGCATAGAACACTTTTCAACCTTGTGGTCATTTTTACTATATGAAATTTAAAAATATTCCCAGAAAAATGATTAATCCTACCCAACGATTGTGACGGAATGCCCAAAAACATACTTGAGGGTTGCGGTCTTTGGTTTTAATTGTTTGATATATAAAATCGAATGCAACAACAATTAAAGCAATGATCGCCCATGGAAATAAGATATTTTCTAAATACAGTGCAGCCCCAATCAAAACAAGGCTGGTTGCCTGTAAGAGTGCAATAATCTGGATGTCATATCGACCAAAAAGAATAGCCGTAGATTTGACGCCAATCTTTAAATCATATTCACGGTCTGTAATTGCATATTGAGTGTCATAAGCCACTGTCCACGCTAGATTACCAAAATAAAGAAGCCAACAAGTCAAATCTGGGGTTTTACCTACCGCAGTAAAGGCCATTGGAATAGACCATGAAAAGGCGGCACCTAAAAAAACTTGAGGTAAGTTGGTATAGCGTTTCATAAATGGATAAATGAACGCTAAGAATAATGCTCCAAATGACCAGTAAAAGGTTTCAATGGGTAAAAAGAACAACAAACATGCGCTTGCTAAAACGAGTACCAAGAACACATATACTGCTTCTCTTGCACGAATCACCCCAGTTGCGAGGGGACGCGTTTTCGTGCGCTCAACATGCGCATCAACTTTACGGTCTGCAAAATCATTAATAGCGCAACCAGCGGCACGCATAAAAATTACGCCTAAAATCATGACAAATAAAATACCTAAATCAGGTATTCCTTTTGATGCAACCCAAAGCGCCCACATGGTTGGCCAAAAAACCAGTTCAGTGCCAATAGGCTTATCAAATCGACATAGATAATAATAAGCTTCTAAGCGCTGACGCCATGTTGTGCTTGTTGCAGTCGTCATAGTAATTCCTTGTCGTGCTGCTGATTTAAAAAAGCTTCAAAAGCCGGTAAGAATGTTTCTTGGACGATAAATTTACATCCATGCCAAGTATAGCAACTTTGTCTCGTCCAACCTTCTGGCAAACGAATGACACGACGGTCACAAAGCGGAGTTGTTCTTTGAAATAGAAAAAAGCCAATGGGTGTAGAACCAATGTGCTGAAATATACGGGCTTTTTTTTGTAGGCTTAGAATTGGAAAAATACTTTTTGCTTTCACCCATGGCTCTATTTCACTACCATATAAATAGGTTTCCCTCACCCATGAAGTGTGGGCATGAGACATCTTCATCCATTGACTATCTGCAAAAGTTAAACGCTGAAAATGTTCTTTAAAAGGCTTCACACTAAACTTGCCACCCGCCAGTTCAGTCAATTGTTGAGTCAGAGAACCAGACGCATACAACCATGTTTTCAATTCAGGATTTAAAGTCTTTTCCTGTTTAAGTACTGGTTGACGTTTACGCATAATCTGCTCACATGAAAACTCGCACCTAGTTTACCCCAATTTTTTGATAAAAAACGTAGAGAATTCAATCAACATTCCAAGCAATAAAAAAGCCTGCATAAGCAGGCTTTTTTATGAAAATATGTATTACAAGCTGTAGTACATATCGAATTCAACTGGGTGAGTAGTCGTGTTAAGACGACGTACATCTTCAGTTTTAAGTTCGATGTATGCATCAAGCATTTCTTTAGTGAACACGCCGCCTTTCAACAAGAATTCGTGATCTGCTTGAAGTGCTTCAAGAGCCATATCTAAGCTATGAGCAACTGTTGGGATTTTTGCTTCTTCTTCTGGAGGAAGATCGTACAAGTTCTTATCAGCAGCTTCGCCCGGATGGATCTTGTTTTGAATACCGTCGATACCAGCCATTAACAATGCAGCGAAACCTAAGTACGGGTTCATCATTGGGTCTGGGAAACGAGCTTCGATACGCTTACCTTTAGGGCTAGAAACGTATGGAATACGGATAGAAGCAGAACGGTTACGCGCTGAGTAAGCAAGCATAATTGGTGCTTCGAAGTGAGGAACCAAACGCTTGTATGAGTTTGTAGATGGGTTTGTGATTGCATTCAATGCACGAGCGTGCTTGATGATACCACCGATGAAGTACAACGCCATTTCTGAAAGGCCTGCATATTCATCACCAGCAAACAAGTTCTTGCCATCTTTAGAGATAGACATGTGAACGTGCATACCAGAACCGTTATCACCTACCATTGGTTTAGGCATAAAGGTTGAAGTTTTTGCATATTGGTGAGCAACGTTCCAAACAGCATATTTGAACTGTTGAACTTCGTCAGCTTTACGTACAAGTGTATTGAAGCTCACACCAATTTCTAACTGGCAAGAAGCAACTTCGTGGTGATGTACTTCTACACGACCTGGACCCATGATGTCTTCGATTTTTGCACACATTTCTGCACGCATATCTTGTGAAGAATCAACAGGAGGAACTGGGAAGTAACCGCCTTTAACACGTGGACGGTGACCAGAGTTACCTGACTCGTAATCTTTACCAGTAGACCAAGCAGCTTCTTCAGCGATCAATGTATGACGAGCGCCAGACATATCGATGTCCCACTTCACTTCGTCAAATACAAAGAATTCTGGTTCTGGACCAAAGAATGCAGTATCACCGATACCTGTAGATTTTAAGTATTCTTCTGCACGGCGAGCAATCGAACGTGGGTCACGCTCATAACCTTGACCTGTTGAAGGTTCAATAACGTCACAAGTCACAACTACAGTTGGTTCAGCAAAGAACGGGTCGATGAAACCAGTTTCTGCATCTGGACGTAAAATCATGTCAGACGCTTCAATGCCTTTCCAACCAGCGATTGAAGAACCATCAAACATTTTACCGTCTTCAAAAGTATCTTCATCAATAGAATCAGCTGGGTAAGTTACATGCTGCTCTTTACCCTTAGTATCAGTAAAGCGAAAATCGACCCATTTTGCGCCACTTTCTTGTATGAGTTGAAGGACCTTGTTCGCCATGCTCATTTTGCTCCAATGAAATTTTGTTGCACTTGTTAAGTGCGTGTTAATTGCTGGTATTTATATAGCAATTCTCATACCAACTTTATAAGACTTACCTAAAACATTGAATTGCTTATAACTATCTATGATTTAGGTCCCTTGTCTTGAACCCATTATACTGTTTGCATAGTTAAATGCACCATATTCAGACATTTTCAAATTATGGCATACAAGAATAGCTCGCAATCGCCCTAATTTAGTGCAAAATTGTTGCGCTAATATGAATCATCGCATCAATTTCTAACAGTAATTCATGATCATAATACTTTCTTATATAGAATGCTGATCTTCTTACTGCACTGAACGAAAATAATAAATGGTGAATGATGAAGTTTTAAAATTAAGTTGAGAATACGATATCTACGCCATGCTTTTGCCAAAAGGGTTCTAATATAAATATTGTTTTATAAAATCACTCTCAAAACCTTCTTAAAAAGTCATCTATGACGTCATACCTCATCCATTAAAATAATGAGGTTTTAAAAAATTATTTTCCTTTATGACGGAGTTCTTGTTTTCAAAGTTTGTTAAAAATCTCTTAATTTACTTTTTTATTATGGAATTCGCTGCGATGAGGTAAATTTTGATCAGCTTTGGTGCACTAAGAAGCGCAAAGGAGTTTTTTACCATTTGTTATATACCTTTTTTATACAGTACCAACTTGCTTTTCAATTTAAATAAAACTAAAAAATAAAACATAACTTTTTTTTATAACTAAACAAACTAAAAGTTTGGTTTATTAAACAATTAATATATTCAAAGGATTTGAAATGAAGAATGAACTCGAACAATGCGACACCGCTTTTTTCGGCCATCCAAAACCCTTAAAAACTTTATTTTTTACAGAACTATGGGAACGCTTTTCTTACTATGGAATTCGTCCCCTATTGGTCCTTTATATGGTTGCAATGGTCAATGACGGTGGTTTAGGACTTGACCGTCCTACCGCTGCTGCAATTGTTGGATTATTTGCAGGTTCCATGTATTTAATGACCGTTTTAGGGGGTTGGATTGCTGATAACTGGTTAGGTCAGGCACGATCTGTATGGTATGGCTCCATCATTATTGCATTGGGTCATTTATCGATTGCACTTACCCCTGTCTTTGATCAATTCTTTTTTTATTTCGGTTTAGTTCTTATTGTTCTTGGATCAGGGTTGTTTAAAACGTGTATTTCAGTGATTGTCGGAACATTATATAAAGCTCAGGATAGTAGACGAGATGCTGGTTTCTCCATTTTTTATATGGGAATTAATATAGGTTCTTTTATTGCTCCACTTCTTACAGGCCTATTTGCACGTGATCATAACTGGCACTTAGGTTTCGGGATTGGTGGTCTTGGAATGTTAGTTGCATTACTTATTTTTCGTGTATTCGCTATTCCACAACTACAGTCTTTCAATCAATTGCGCCAGCAAACTGATAACTGGAATAAACCTGTCATAGAAAATAAAAATGCTCCCAAAATTGCTTTCTCCTTTTTACTATCTGTCGCAGTCGTTATTGCTCTTACCTACTTTGGTGTCATTCACATCAATCCAGTCGCTGTAGCAACCTACTTAACCGTAGGAATCGGCGTTGGTATTATTGCTTATTTTGCGTACTTACTACTTTTCCTGAATTTAGAGCAGCATGATAAATTCAAAATTATTATTTGCTTTGTTTTATTAGCAGCATCTGCCTTATTTTGGTCAGCTTTTGAACAAAAGCCCACAACTTTTACTTTATTTGCGCAAGATTATACGGACCGTATTGTTTTCGGATTTGAGATCCCAACTGTATGGTTTGAATCAATCAATGCTCTGTTTATTATTGTTTTTGCTCCAGTTGCAGCTTGGCTTTGGGCTAGACTAGGTAAGGCAAATAAAGACCCAAGTTATATCAGCAAATTTATTATCGCATTGTTATTCGCAGCAGGTGGTTTCTTATTGATGTCACTTGCAAGCAGTTTTGCTATTGCAGGTGGATTAGTTTCACCATTTTGGTTAGTAGGTACTTTATTTCTACTTACTATCGGAGAACTTTGTCTAAGCCCAATTGGTCTATCTACCATGACTAAACTTGCACCTGATGTTATCCGTAGTCAAATTATGGGCCTATGGTTTACAGGTTCAGCTTTGGGTAATCTTATCGCTGGTTTAATTGGCGGACATGTATCGGCAGATGGCATTAATCATTTACCGAGTCTCTTTATGCGATGTGTCTTGGCATTAGTGATCGGCGCAATTGTGTTATTTTTATTAAAGAAACCTATCAATAGATTAATGAACAAAAGTACCAGTAAAGTTCAACCTGAGTTGGAAACTATATGAGCGTTTTAACTGTTCCAGAAAAACTTGAGAAACTTCGTGAACTCATGCGCAAGCAACATGTAGATGCTTTGATTGTCATGAGTGCCGATCCTCACATGTCAGAATATTTACCGGACTACTGGAAAGCAAGGCAGTGGTTAAGCGGTTTTAGTGGTTCGGTTGGTACGCTCGTCGTGACCCAAAACTTTGCAGGACTCTGGGCTGATGGTCGCTATTGGGTACAAGCTGAGCAACAACTTGTTGGAACTGGCTTTGATCTTCAAAAATTAACAAGTGATGAATCTTCAACACATCTCGCTTGGATTGAAAAGAATCTACAGCCAGAATCAGTTATTGTCGTAAATGGACATACTTTATCAATTCAGCAATTTAAGGCGCTCGAACATACTGCACGAGTTAATAATTATAAACTCGAAACCCAACAAGATTTAATTGGAGAGATTTGGTTAAACCGCCCAGAACTTCCATCAAAAAAAATTCATCTCATGCCAGAAGGGTTAAATGCCCTATCTCGTAAAGAAAAAATTCAGGCTATTCGTGAAACTTTAGATAGCAAGAATATTACGGGTCATTTCATTTCATCTTTAGACGATATTGCTTGGGTCTTAAATGCACGTGGGCAAGATGTAGAATATAACCCTGTGTTCCTTTCACATTTATATGTCAGTGCAAAACAAACGATTCTTTTTATTGATGCTGAAAAAGTTGATGTAAGCATTCAGCAAGCTTTGGCAGCCGATGGTATTGAAATTCGTAACTACCAAGATACAGCTAAGTTTTTAGCGAATATTTCTGATGCCTCAGTACTTTTAGATCCAGCGAAAGTGTCGATTTTTCATGAACAAGCCATCGCAAAAGATATTCGAGTTGTATACGACATCAACCCGAGTACACTTTTTAAATCGCGTAAGCATGAAAGCGAAATTGCTCATATCCGTCATGCAATGGTTAAAGATGGAGTCGCGCTTTGCCACTTTTTCCATTGGTTAGAGAAAGCACTTCATCATGGTGAAAGCATTTCAGAACTCACCATTGATGAAAAGATTACAGCTTTCCGTGCTCAGCAAGATGGATTTATAGGACCAAGTTTTTCAACGATTGCTGGCTTTAATGCTAATGGTGCTTTACCCCACTACCGTGCAACTGAAGAGCACTATTCATTTATCGAAGGCGATGGTCTATTGCTCATTGACTCAGGTGGGCAATATGTAGATGGAACAACGGATATTACTCGTGTTGTTCCTGTAGGCACGCCAACAGGGCAACAAAAACGTGACTACACCTTGGTTTTAAAATGTCACATTGCTTTAGCAAAAACGATTTATCCTGAAGGTTTAGCTGCTCCTCTACTCGATTCAATTTGTCGTAATACTTTATGGCAACATGGTTTAGATTATCGACATGGAACAGGCCACGGCGTAGGCTTTGCGCTTAATGTTCATGAAGGTCCGCAAGTTCTTTCTTATTACGCGCCTATACATGCCTATAGCAAATTGCGTGAAGGAATGATTATTTCTAACGAACCGGGCTTATACCATGAGGGACAATATGGTATTCGCATTGAAAATCTGGTTGCAAACAAACTTCACACTGGGTTTGAAAAAACTTACGGAGAATTCTTGGAATTTGAAACGCTGACCCTTTGCCCGATTCATTTAAATTGTATCGTTATTGATATGCTAACGAATGAAGAAAAAGACTGGTTAAATCGTTACCATCAAACTGTTCAAGAAAGACTCGCTGAACATTTGTCTGGAGAAGTTTTAGACTGGCTGATTTACAACACTAGAGCGATTTAATCTTCTTTTTTACTCAGGCAGAATAATTTTCTATTTCTAATAACAATCTTATTTTGCCTGAGTTGTAATTATCTCTATTTTCCAATAAATTAAGATGTATCAAAGCTGGTTGAGTTAAATAAAGTTCTAATAAGAAAGTGCTCTTTTTTTCTAAAAATAAAGTGAAGCGAAATTTTTCATCGAAAACCCTTCAACTATTAGCATAAAGCAATTTTTAATTTTTATTAGTGATTACGAAACATAATGGTAACTATAAAAAGGTAGTTTTGAAGAAAACTTTGTAAGCACTATGCTATTTTTAACCGTATTCAATGTTTCTTTGAATTAAAGGGTTTCCCTATGCAGGTATCCAATTTCGCAGTCACCCGTGATGATCATTATACCGTTTCTACAGATCCTTCTAAACTCGACATAGAAGTGATTCATTCGTTTCTATACCATTCAAAATGGGCAAAAGGGATCGATTTAGAAACAATACAAACCGCCATACAAAACAGTTTATGCTTTGGGTTATATGATCCGAACAACCAACAAATTGGTCTTGCTCGAATCATTACAGATTATGCAACCTTTGCTTATGTAAAAGATGTTTTTGTGATCGATAAATTTCAAAAATTGGGCTTAGGGCTATGGTTAATGGAATGTTGCTTAGAACACTTGGAGTCTCTCAAACTTCGCAGAATTATGTTACTTACCAGTACAGCCTCAGGTTTCTATAAACAAATGGGCTTTACTCCACTGAATCAAGAAAATTTTGTGTGGCAACTTTTGCCTAATAACACAGAGGCAATTTCAAATTAAATTATCGATTTTCCCTACTAGTTTTAGTTTAAGAAATACATCAACTTAGAATTATTAATATGCTTTTGCTAGCAATAAAGCATGAAGTTATTACAAGCCAAGGAAATTCTGGTACATTAGCCGATTAGAAATTGGCTTCTTATTTCAAATCTAAAAGCCTTTTCTGAAAACGGGTATCAATATGGGTAACTATTTTAGTCACTTATTAAATATATATTAACTATCATGAGGTTAAGTTCATCATGCTTCTAATGATCGACAATTACGACTCTTTTACCTACAACATCGTCCAGTATTTTGGCGAGTTGGATCAGGAAGTAAAAGTTGTTCGCAATGATCAAGTCACATTAGAGGATATTGAACGATGGCAACCAAAATATCTCGTGATTGGTCCTGGCCCTTGCTCTCCGAGCGAAGCGGGTATTTCCATTCCTGCAATTAACCACTTTGCTGGAAAAATTCCTTTGCTTGGCGTGTGTTTAGGGCATCAAAGTATTGGGCAAGCTTTTGGCGGAAACATTGTAAGAGCCAAAACGGTGATGCACGGACGTTTATCTGATATGTACCACAGCAATAAAGGTATTTTCAGTAATCTTCCTAGCCCATTCTCGGCAACTCGTTATCACTCTTTGGTGATTGATCAGGAAACACTGCCTGATTGCCTTGAAGTAACATGCTGGACCAATGAAGCAGATGGCTCAATGGAAGAAATCATGGGTGTTAAACATAAAACACTTCCTGTTGAAGGTGTGCAGTTCCATCCCGAGTCGATCTTGAGTCAACATGGCCATCAAATCTTTAAAAACTTTTTAGATATCTACGCTTAAGGTAGCCTCGAATAAGTCATTTTAAAAATGACTGGATTTGATAAGTAACCCGAATAAAAAAAGCCAACTGCGATCAGTTGGCTTTTTTTATGGCTGAATCAATTACAACTGTAACTGTTGCACAATCGATCCATCTTGTTTTGCCACTAAAGATTCGCAGAGTTGAATACGCTCTTTAGCCTGTTTCAATCCTCTTTCTACCCCGACCAATTCTTTAGTTCGTGGTGCAAAAAAGTCATTTAACTGTACTGCCTGTTGTTGGGTACATGCGGCCCCACTAAACATTGCAGGGAAACGCCCAGCAGAAGATTTACCTAAACGATCAAACACGGCGTCATGATTTACTTTAAACCAAGACCACAAACCACCTTGTTCATCTCCATAATTATTGATGGAGTTAACCACAGTACGAACTTCACCGACTTTAACACGCGGGTTCAAAATCAACTGACGTGCTTGTTGGCGTGTTGCTTCTTGATTTGCTGAACCTAAGGCCGTAAGAATTGCAAGACGTTGTGTCGGTTGAGTCACACGTTGTAACTCACTAGATAAACGATCAAAAGCAGGTTGGCCTTTTTCTTGTACACGTACAGCTAAAATGGTTGGCAATAATTCAGGGGTTACTTGTGCAAAGTTAAGCTGCTTTTGAGCAAAGAGTGCATCTGACTGTTTTAACAGTTGGGTACGAACTTCAGGAACTTGAATATCTAAAGCAAGAAACTTAACTAACTCACTACGCCATAAACTGTCTTCGGCTGATTCATCTTTTTTGTTTACATAACCCAACTGATTTAATTTAGGTAAATATAAATTAGCTAAAACTTTTCTAAAATGTTCACGTTCAGCGTCTGTTTTTAATACATGACGATGAATAGTACTTAACTGGGAAAACAAGGCTGTACTAATTTGTCGGCTATTTGAATTGGCAAATTTCTTCGCAGCCTCTACGACAGCCAACAAATTAATATCACCATGGTTAAATGCCGCTGAAATTGCATAGGCATAGGCCAACTGTTCAGTATTAGAAAGCTTTTCTGTGGCAGCAGTCAGACGAGCAAATTCTTTTTGTGGCAAACTAAATTGGTAATACCCTGCCGCATCTGCATTTGGAATATACCAACTGCCAAGGCTAGCACCTTTGAGTTCAATCTTAGCTTCTGCTTGATCTACCAACTCACACTGGACCTTACTAGCAGCATTTGGAACTTCATAACGTACACATAACGGTATGCCCCACAGGCTTCTTGCATCACCTTTTGAGCCCACAGGTAGATAACGGCTTTGCTTCACATTTAAAAAGACTTTATTGCCTTCTTGCTGTAATGCGGTGTTAATTAAAGGCACACCTGGTTGATCAAGAAAACTTTTCATCGCTCTAGTAAAGCGCTCACCTTGTCCAGATTGCTCTGCTAAAGCGCTAATTAAATCATTGGCTGTCGCATTACCATATTGGTGCTTATTAATATAATTGCGTACCCCTTGTTTGAATTTTTCTTCACCTAAATAGCTTTCAAACATATTTAAAACAGCCGCACCTTTTTGATAAGTGATGCCATCAAAAGCCGTTTGAATATCGGCATTGCTTAAAATAGGCTGACGAATACGACGTACACTCACCAAACTATCACTTTTCATCGCATCAGCAGTATCTGCAATACGTTCTAGGTCAGCATTAAATTCGGGATGTAATTTTTGAGTAATTTTACTTTGCATCCATGTGGCAAACGATTCATTGAGCCACAGATCATCCCACCACGGCATCGTGACGACATCACCGAACCATTGATGCGCGAGCTCATGTGCATTGACGTTAAATGAATTCTGTACAAAAGAGACTGGTGAGTCCTTATCTAGCAACATTAGATAGTCTCTAAAAGTAATCAGCCCTGGGTTCTCCATTGCTCCAGCTGCAAAGTCTGGTGCTGCAAGTAAATCTAACTTATCAAATGGATAACCAAAGGCAAAATAATCTTCTAAAGTTTTTAAAATGGCTGGCGTTTCAGATAAAGCATGCTGCATTTTTTCAGCTTTAGCATCAGGCGCAATACCACGTAACTGGATCGGCTGCTTACGCCATGAAGTTGCCCCAATATCTGGCCCTTTTTGTAATTGCCACGGTCCGACAGCCAACGCAAGTAAATACGTTGGCAGTGGTTTAGTTTGTGCAAAACTAAGTGTTTTCCAACCCGACTTCTCTGCTTGCTCGGAAGTTTGTTGGGTATTGGCAAACCCTGAATATTTGCTTGGAATCGTCAAACGAATATTAAACGGAGTTTTAAAACGTGGCTCATCAAATGACGGGAATGACTGGCGTGCACTAATTGCTTCCATTTGAGTCATCACATAAGGTTTACCCTCAAACTCGATTTTATAAATACCGTCGAGCTGCTGGTCGTACGCCGCATTAAAATCTAGAACGAGTTGATACTGGCCTGCGGGCAAAGTCTTGGCAAATTTAATTTTACTTACCCCATCTATCTCAGAGGCTTGTTCATATTTTGCTTTGGTTTTAGCACCCTCTGCCGATGTGATATTCACATCTTTCACCGTCAAAGATTTACCATGAATCCAGATGTGATCTGTGGCTTGAGCCAGCTTTAAATGAATAGTGGTTTTACCGGTATAGCCTTTTTGTGCGGGATCAATCTTAAAATCTAAATCATAAGATTCGGGTACGACCCACTCAGGTAATTTACCAATCGGGATTTGTTCACTGTTATTCGATGCAAAAATCTGTGTCGCCGATAAAGATAATAATGTTGTAAGTAGTAATCTTTTTTTAAATGAAGGCTTGACCAACATAAGGGGTTTTATCCTCTGTAGTTTTAAATAAAAAGATGCAGCAATTGCTGTACCACTTCGCTGCATCCATACATCATTCTTAAAATTTATAGTTAAACTCCAACCAACCTTGACGGCCGAATGGTGAATATGATCCTATCGGATAATACGGCCAACCGCCTGTGTCATCTCGTTTCACTTTGTCAAACAAGTTATTAATAATGATTGAAGCAGAAGCTTTTGGAGAGATTTGATAAGTACCACTCCAGTTCACTAAATACGTTGGGCTTAAATAGGCAGTCTGGTCGCCGTTTGGAATTTTGCCATAACGATTAACTAATACTGTTGATGCCCAATCTCCAAAGCTCCAGCTGAGACTGGTATTAAAACGGTCACGCCAATCAGGAATGCTTAAATCTTTTAAGTAATCATCTTTCTCGCCATCTTTTGATTGTTGATATTCATGTTCTAGTACACGGCTATAATTTACCGTCCAGAGAAAGTTACCAAAGCTGTCTGTTTTCCAACGCCATCTGCTAGTGAAATCAATCCCACGGGTATGGTCTGATGCAGCATTAATCGGAACGATATTTATATTCTTAATCACATTTGGGTCGACAACTGCATTTGCAGGGTTACGCTCCACACGTGCTAATGCATCAATACAGGCTGCAGAGTTAATATCTTGGTTGCCTAAACGACAATCTGCTTCTAAGCGTAGAATTTTGTCCTCACTTAAGTTGGTCACAAGATTATCAATTTTGATATCCCAGTAATCGACGCTAATATCAAATTTATTGGTTGGCGACCAAACAAAACCTGCACCATAAGATTTACCCTCTTCAGGTTTAAGCTCTTTGTTTCCAGTTAAAGTGTAGTTCGCCCCAGGTGCGTAATCTTTAAAGCTACATTTATCTAAAGGTTGTCCCGTTTGGCTACAACGTAAATAATCGGTGGTACTTGGAAAATAACCTTTTTGTTTATTTAAAAACAGATAGTTCATATCTGGTGCACGAAAGCTGGTCGCGTAGTTACCGCGCACCAATAAAGTCGGATGTGGTCTAAACTCAAGGCCTGAACCGAAAGTTAGCTTATCAATACTGTTATCTGACAAAGCATAACGGTCATAGCGTCCGGACAGGGTTAAATTTAATGGTTTTGCTAAAGGTAAGAATAATTCTGCTCCAAGTGCTTGGCGGGTACGTGTACCGCCATATTCGCCACTAGAGCTTAAATTATAATATTCACCATTTTCGATCGCCTCATCTGGCTTAATCGAGAAGCCTTGACGTCCGATTTCAGCCACAGTCGCAAGTTTGGCCATTCCTGCAGGTAACTTAAATACGTCACCATTCGCGCTTAAGGTTAAACTTTGCGCCCACGACTTATCTTTTTCTTTTGTTGTGCCCGAAATACTTTCAAATTCACTTGCTGTGAGTGGACGACTTAAACGATCTAAATGAGGTGAATAAATAGGAATACCATCTGCATCTGTACCAAGTTGCTGACCTAAGAAGTACTCATCAACATTCGAGCGTAATAAGCCTTGGCGGCGTAGCTGACTGGTATAAATAGAACCATTATAGGCTGCTTCATAACTCCAGCTCGTCTCTCCAATATCGCCTCGAATTCCAAAATTTAAGTTAGAAGAAAGTTCTTTCCATTTTTTATTTATTCGTTCTACCCCACCTAATTCTTCAGGTGCAAAACGGCGATTCCAAATTTCATAATTTCCTGAATCTTGATTTAGGAAATAACCACTCGTTGCAGCTAAAGAAGTCCATATCGGACTACGGGTATTATTTTCAATTTGGTTTGCCCCAATCAAAAAATCTGCAAATAATTGAGTTTTATCATTTAACTCATAGTCTAGACCGAGATAACCATTTTGACTGCGATTTTGAGTTTGAACAGTCCAATAAGTCGGTCGAGCCAAACCACTGGCACAATTGTCCGCCCCTACTTGTCCAATATTATTGACTGATCCGTTAAATAAACCATTAAAGGCCTGACACCCACCAATTGAAAGATATTTACCAGTATCAGCATTTTTACGCCCCACAATCGTGTCAGGTCTCTCTCCCAACCGAGTTCGGCTCTTCATAAAATCTCGATCGGCTGCCCATATCGGTTCACGGCCGCTGAGTTCAACCCCATAAACGAGACTAAGCTTATCTAAAGTTTTACTGCCACTCAGTTGTAAACGTAAATTTTCGCCGCCTTCTTTGGTTCCACCTGCCTTAATATTAAATTGTGTGCCATCTGTTTTCTTTTTTAGAATAATATTCACAACCCCTGCAATTGCATCTGAACCATAAATTGCAGAAGCGCCACCGTTTAATATTTCAATACGATCAATAATAGCGGTTGGAATATTGGCTAAATTTACGAAATTGACAGAGCCATCATACGGTACAGGATAATCTGCAACCCGATGTCCATTAATCAAAGTCAAGGTGTGATTCGGTCCTAAGCCTCGTAAACTAATGGCATTAGCAGCAGGTGTAAAAGTATTTCCATAATCGGCACCTTGTACAAACCCCGTGTTCTGCGTCAAATTATTGAGTGCATCAAATGCATTACTAAAACCTTGTTTTTCAATATCGGCTGCGGTAATCACGGTCACACTGGTTGGCCCATCTTTTTGTGCTTTTGAAATCCGAGATCCTGTCACAGCAACACGAACTACTTTATCTGGTTTAGCTTGGTTTTGGGGTTGCTCTACGGTTTCTTGTGCATAGCTTTCTAATGGATGAAACAGTGCAACAAATACAAAAATAAATGAGCGCTTATTTTTTAAAGGCCCTAGATATTTCAAGTTATTTAAATACATATTTATTGATAGATATAATAAAGATCGCCCTACTATATCCATTTTTATTTGCTTGATTTATACACATTTTTTCTAGATATATGTATGTTTAAGATATACCAAATGGTTAATTATTTATCATAAAAACTCACAATAAACTAAAACCTTTTTCAATAAATAAATTTTATTTATGAATAAAACCAACGCAGTGAACTAGCAAAAATTTTAAAACTCTTAAGGAACTACAAAAAACTTTGGTTATTTTCTGCTAACATAGCTCCCCGTAGCTAGTGAAACATGGAATGCAACACGCTGAACATCCCACTCTTGATCAACTTCACCTAAAAATTTTAATCATTAATGCTGTAAATCATGACTATGAATATCCAACAGGCGCTCAACCACATTACCAAGAACATTCATTTGACTCAGCCTCAAATGGAAGAAATTATGCGCAGCATCATGCAAGGTGAGGCAACCGAAGCACAAATTGGTGCTTTAATGATGGGGCTACGCATGAAAGGTGAAAGCATTGACGAAATGACAGCTGCTGCACGTGTCATGCGTGAATTTGCGATCAAGATCGATGTGAGCGATATCAAACATTTAGTTGATATTGTGGGTACAGGTGGTGATGGTCAAAATTTATTTAACGTCTCTACAGCTTCTAGCTTTGTAATTGCAGCAGCAGGCGCAACCATTGCAAAACATGGTAACCGTGGCGTTTCAAGTAAATCAGGTTCATCTGACTTACTTGAACAAGCAGGTATTCATCTTGATTTAGATATGCAACAAACCGAACGCTGCATCCGTGAAATGGGTGTAGGTTTCTTGTTTGCACCAAACCATCATAAAGCCATGAAATATGCTGCTGGTCCACGTCGTGAACTTGGCATTCGTAGTATTTTCAATTTACTTGGCCCACTGACCAATCCAGCTGGTGTAAAACGCTTTGTGATTGGTGTGTTCTCAGATGAGCTTTGTCGTCCGATTGCAGAGGTTATGAAGCAACTGGGTGCTGAGCATGTCATGGTTGTCCATTCAAGAGATGGTCTTGATGAAATCAGCCTTGCCGCTCCTACAGCTATTGCAGAACTCAAAGACGGCGAAATTACGGAATGGACACTTAATCCAGAAGATGTCGGCATTGAGTCACAAACCTTAAATGGCTTAGTTGTTGCTGATGCAGCAGCAAGTTTAAAACTGATTAAAGATGCATTGAGTAAAAATAAAACTGACATTGGCGAAAAAGCAGCAAATATGATTGCGCTTAATGCGGGTGCTGGTATTTATGTGGCGGGTATTACCAAAACTTATGCGCAGGCTGTTTCATTCGCTCAAGATATTATCTATGGCGGACAAGCATTAGAGAAAATGAGTGTTTTGGCTGAATTTACCAAAACATTAAAACAATGTCAGGCAGATTAAGGACTTCTCATGATTAATATTCAAAATACCATTTTAGGTAAAATTGTTGACCGTAAACATGAGGAACTTGCTGCACGTTTAAAACAACGTAATTTGCAAGACATTGAAGAACTTGCTAAAGCGGCAACTCCGGTAAGAGGTTTCGCAAAAGCTTTACAGCATAAGCGCCCTGCCGTAATTGCTGAAATTAAAAAAGCATCTCCATCAAAAGGCATTATTCGTGCAGATTTTAATCCTGCTGAAATTGCCGAACAGTACGAACAAGCTGGAGCAGCATGTTTATCTGTTTTAACTGACGTTGATTTTTTTCAGGGTGCGGATGAAAATATTGCGATTGCACGAAGCCACTGTGCTTTACCTGCTTTACGTAAAGACTTTCTGATTGATCCATATAATGTAGTCGAAGCACGTGCATTACATGCTGACTGTATTTTATTGATTGTTGCATCTTTGTCAGATCAGCAGCTCGAAGAAATGTCTAAGACTGCTTTTGAACATCAGCTTGATGTATTGGTTGAAGTTCATGACGAAGAAGAACTGGAACGTGCTTTAAAGTTGTCTGAGCAATGTTTGTTAGGTGTGAATAACCGCAATTTAAAAACCTTTGATGTAGATTTAAACACATCAGTTCGTTTGAAAAATTTACTTCCTGCTTCTCGTTTACTCGTAACTGAAAGTGGCATTGCCACTCCAGATGATGTTCGTATGATGCAAGAACATGATATTCACACCTTCTTGGTTGGCGAAAGTTTTATGAAACAACCAAGACCAGATCAAGCCTTTAACGCCCTTTTTGGACAACCCCAAACGGTTTAATAGAAGATATATGAGTAATAAAGATTCATCGCTTTCTAAAGAGCAACAAAAGTTATTGAAGCAATTTAAAAAGCAAATCTCCAATCCTCATTCAAGCAAAATCGCAAGTCAGCCTGAGGCCAAACAACCTCAGGCTGAGTCTGAAGAATTGGAAAGTGCAAATCTGTTTCAAAGTGCTGTAGCAGGTGTTAAACCCATCAATAATAGTAATATTGCTGATGTAAGGACTCCTCGCGCGAAAAAAGTTGATGCTCAAACACTCGCTAAACGTGCAGCTGCCGAAGGTGGTCGTGACACTGAGCATGCTGAACTCTCTGATACTCAAGCTGCTTTAAATCCTGTCGCAAGCCAAGCAACATTAAGCTATCGCATTGCTACCCTTCAGCATAAAGTTTTTGAAGACTTAAAAGCTGGGAAAATACGTTGGTTTGAAGCTGTAGATTTACACGGTTGTACGATTGAGCAAGCACGTGAGGCGGTTTTACATATTATCCAAATGGCAAAAGATGAAAACCAAAATGTGATCAAAATTGTGCATGGTAAAGGCCCTGAAGCGGTCTTAAAAACCTATGTCAACGGATGGTTACGCCAACACCGCGATGTTTTAGCTTTTGTAAGTGCACCAGAAAATCAAGGTGGCACAGGCGCTGTTCTCGTACTGCTTAAACGCGCAGAAAAAAATCCCAAGTACCAACAATAAAGCGGCATTTTCTACAGAATTCAGACTTTTTATAGTTTTCTGATAGAATGCCGTTTTGTTCAACCAGTGTAAGTGAACATTCTTATGTCTATGCAGCAATCGTACGCAAATATTCTGACTGCCGTCGGTGAAGATCTTGATCGTCCCGGCCTTAAAGATACGCCTGTGCGTGCGGCTAAAGCTTTTTCATATTTAACTTCTGGCTATAGTAAAACTTTAGAAGAAGTCACCAATAATGCTGTTTTCCCATCAGATAACCATGAAATGGTATTGGTGAAGAATATTGAATTCTATTCGCTTTGCGAACATCATCTCCTCCCATTCTATGGCCGTGTACATATTGCCTATCTACCAGAAGGCAAGGTTCTTGGCTTGTCGAAATTTGCCCGTATTACTGAAATGTTTGCACGTCGTTTGCAAATTCAGGAAAACCTGACTCAGCAAATCGCTGAAGCTGTAGTTGAAGTCACGGGCGCGCGCGGTGTCGCTGTAGTCATCGATTCAGCACATATGTGTATGATGATGCGTGGTGTAGGTAAGCAAGAGTCTACTACGCGTACTGTTTCATTTATCGGAGATTTTAAAACCGATAAAGAATCACGCCGTGAGTTCTTGAGTGCCGTACCTGAAAGTTACTAATTTCTCTTTAGTGACACATTTAAAAGCCCAACTGAGTTGGGTTTTTTTATATTTAGATAAAGCACTTAGTCTATAAAACATAACAATTAAATTATGTGATTTTTGTTATAAAAGTACGCATCTTTCTTTTTAAATAATTTATGAGTTAATCATGCGATTTAAAAAAATTTCCTGCTTACTTTTACCTTCTCTTTTCATTTTTAATACCTCAATTTATGCAGACAATACACCCAAAGAGCAAGAAATTAAAAAACTGGTAGATCAAAATTTTAAACCGTTATTAGAAAAATATGATGTGCCTGGCATGGCCGTGGGAGTTATCCAAAATAATAAAAACTATGAAATGTATTATGGCCTGCAATCGGTTCAAGATAAAAAAGCCGTAAATGGCAATACCATTTTCGAGCTAGGTTCAGTGAGTAAATTATTTACCGCCACAGCAGGTGGATATGCAAAAACAAAAGGAAAAATCTCTTTTGAAGACACACCCGGAAAGTATTGGAAAGAATTAAAAAACACACCAATTGACCGAGTTACCCTACTTCAGCTTGCGACGTATACGAGTGGCAACCTTGCGCTACAATTCCCAGATGAAGTCCAAACAGATCAGCAAGTTTTAACTTTTTTCAAAGAATGGAAACCTAAAAACCCAATCGGTGAATATCGACAATATTCAAATCCCAGCATTGGTCTATTTGGCAAAGTTGTAGCTTTGTCTATGAATAAACCTTTCGACCAAGTCTTAGAAAAAACCATTTTTCCAGATCTTGGCTTAAAACATAGCTATGTAAATGTGCCTAAGACTCAAATGCAAAACTATGCATTTGGCTATAACCAAGAAAATCAGCCGATTCGAGTTAACCCCGGCCCACTAGATGCGCCTGCGTACGGCGTTAAATCGACCTTACCTGATATGCTGAGTTTCGTTAATGCCAATCTAAATCCACAAAAATATCCGGCTGATATTCAACGCGCAATTAATGAGACACATAAAGGTTTCTATCAAGTAGGTACGATGCATCAAGCATTAGGTTGGGAAGAGTTCTCTTATCCAGCACCTTTACAGACTTTATTAGACAGTAATTCAGAGCAAATCGTGATGAAGCCTAATAAAGTCACTGCCATTTCCAAAGAACCTTCAGTTAAGATTTACCACAAAACTGGTTCAACCAATGGCTTTGGAACGTATGTCGTGTTTATTCCTAAAGAGAATATTGGTTTAGTCATGTTAACCAATAAACGTATTCCCAATGAAGAACGCATTAAAGCAGCTTACGCAGTGTTGAATGCAATAAAGAAATAATATTTGCTTAAAACAAAAAAGAGAAATGAATGATGTCATTTCTCTTTTTTTATGGGCTTATTCTTTAAAAGAACCAGACATAACCTAGACTTGATTTCATCCAGTCTTGATGATTTTGTTGTTCATAATCCCAATTTAATCGAACGGCATTATTACGATTAATCACATATTGCCACTGGGTATTTACTCTCAAATTCCATTGATTTTGGTCTTCCCAATAAGGCAATTCAATTTGCACCACAGAGTTGAAGTGTTCAAACCATTGGTTCATGCAACCTAAAGTTGGGCCTAGGCCGACACGCCACCCTTTATCTAGATTTGAACCTGCTTGTACGTAGGTTTGTAGTTGCCCATAGCAAATATGTTTGCGCTCATAGTCAGCAAAACTATATCCAACCTGAGCGTTAAAATTCGCTACGCCGTGCTGTTTTTCTTCACTAAAAGTACCATCCTGAAGCGCTTCCTGACGCCAGCCTAAATTAAATCCCCAACTCAGCGGTGTTTTAAAAGGTTGTATTGGGTTATAAGAATTTACTTCTAACAGATCAAGATTTTCTAGTTTTAAATGATCATCTCTCCACTGCGCACTGCCATTTAAAAAAAGTAATTGAGTGCCTGCACGGTATCCTCCTTGAGGATCTATTAAGTCATGATAGGCTTGTCGATGACCAAGTTCGAGAAACTTGTCTCCTTGAACCTCGCCTGCTTTGACTGAAATATTACGTGCATTGTGACCTTGAGTTGGCTCTTTTGTTGGTCTTTTAGGTTCTTGACGCTGTTTGTCTAAATCAATCTGGCTTCTGAGTGCTAAAAGCTGACGCAACTGCGGCTGAGCAATGCTTTCTTCTATTTGACGACTGGTAAATTGAAGATATAAATCATCGTAAGCCATCTCTAAAATTTTAGCCTGATCTTGCTCACTAAATGATTTTAAAATCTGAGAAGACTGCTGAGTGGGCATCATCGCAATTTGATGGGCCACTTTTGCCAAAGATGTGCCATGTTGATGAGCTTGGGCCAATAACTGAGTTTCTAAAGCAGGTCGATACACAGGAGCTTTGGTGAGCCCTTGCTACTGCATCGATTTAATGGTTTCCATGGGGATAGAAGCATGAGTGAATTTTTCTTGCAGGTGAGACTCAGGTTTTACTAAATCGACTAAACCTAACAACCTGTAGGCGCAGTTATCACTCACAAAGTAATAAGGAAAGCTCACATGCTGCATTTCCCAAATATGAGCTACTAAAAACCGTGTTTCTTCAGGCGTTAAATTTAGCTCATATTCCCATAAATCACGGCTTTCAAAATCGCCGTACTCTTTTACTTTACGGTAATAAGGCATCAGTGAATATTCACCCGGATATTGCCCTGTTAAGCCTTTCCAGGCATATGACCAGTTGTCGTTTCCAGCCACAGTTGCTGCATAATTTACAGCATAGGAAACTAAGTTTAATTGCTGCTGATCTTTTGGATCTAAACGCAATAAAGTATGCCCAAACATTGAGCTTGGATTGCCCATAAAATCGGTCGCATAAATTAAGGTCGCTTTATGAGGCTTAATCTGTCCAATCCAGTTTTCAAATTCTGAACATTTTACTTGAGGTAATTCATTTTCTTGAATGCCTACTTTCTGCATGAGCCATTGACTGCGTGCCGGAAATTTACAGCGAATCGACTGATTATCTTGAGCAGGCATAAATAATGCCGAGATGTCGGCTTTCAGTTCTTCTTTTAAATTATTTTTTCCATTTTCTGATATGAAATAGCCAGAATAAGTGACATCACTTTTATGGTTTTTATTGGCATACATGAGCCTTTGCCATGTAATGTCTTGATCTAATTTTTTCTGTTCTGCAATTGACCAATATTTTTGAATAGATGGATTTATATCTGCTGAATACGCAATATTCACTGCCAACGAGGCAAAAACTAAAACAACTGACTTCATTAAGCTCATCAATTTTTATCATTAAATATAAGAAAAACCCTGCCATAGGACAGGGTTTTCAGTTTCAAACTTATACGTAAGCTTTTAAAACGTCGTCTTTAGCCATTACAGTTTGTAGTGATGCTAAAACTTGAAGCGTATTTTGGTTGTTTGCAGAGTAGATTTCACCAAAGTTTGCTTTTGAAACTTTAAAGAAACGTTCTTTATCTTGAGGTTTGATTTGCATTAACTCAGCAAGTACGTTCAGGCTTTCACCTTGGCCTACTGCCATATCACGTGCTAAAGCTTCTGCATTTTCATTTGTGAATGTGACAACTTGCGCTGTTACTGTTCCGCCTTGACGGCAGCCTAAAGTACCGAAAGTGATCCCTAGTAATTGGTTAGTAAAAATACCGTTTGTTGTTGCAGCAAGAATTTTAGGCGCTACTCCTTTTTTGCCAGCCCATACTTGTGTACCCACACCACAGCCCACATCGTTATCAGCCATTGCAACACTTGAACCAGCTACTAATAAAGCAGCTAAAGCTAATTTTTTTAACATAGATGTAAATCTCCAAAATCATTATTGATTGTTTCTTATGTGTTGTATTGTTATGTGTAATTCTTATTACACGCTATTAAAGATAGCGAGAAGGCTGTGATTTAGCAATTAAAAAATAAACAATATTATGAAAAGTGCAAAAGAAAAATTATCTTAAATTCCAGTTACCTTGATTATCCCTGTTACCTAATATTTTAAGCACCAGCACTAGACTCAAAATTAATAATAAATACCATGAACCTAGCTTACCCCAACCCACCATATGCCAAGCATTAACCTGACTTGGATAGAGCCAGATTTTATAAAATGTACTTATATTTTCAGCGACCCAAATCACAAACGCGAGCGTCAATAATATGGGTAACATCGGGATTTTAAATTTATGTTGATTAAGTTGAAAATAAAGTTTTGTTTTCCAAAAAATAAAAATACTAATGGCAAATAAAATATAACGAATGTCGGGAACAAAAAATTTACTCATAAAGTTTATATATGAGAAAAATGCCAGCAAAAGCATAGTTCCAAAACTTGGAAGCTTTTCAAAAGACACTTGAAACAGTCGTATAGAGCGTGCGAAGAAACTACCTACAGCCGAATACATAAAGCCCGCAAACAAAGGCACTGTTAAAATTCTAAATACGGCAGGCTGTGGATATTGCCACGATGCAATCGCAGGATGCGTTAAGAATATTTCCATGACCATTGCCATGACGTGAAACAAAGCAATCACTTTAGCTTCTGCCCACGACTCCAGTTTTAAATAGAGTAAGCAAATCTGGATTAATACTGCATAGATGAGTAAATAATCATAACGATAAAAACCCATATATTCATGGCTTCCCATCGGCGCTGTTAAAGCAAAAGCAATTAAAAGCAAAATACCAAACAAGGCTGCCGAAACAGCCTTGCCGATAAATTGAAACGGTAAAGTGAGATATTGCACAAAAAACTATCCTAGATATTTAGCACTATACTCATGCACTGTATCTACAAAGATTTTTGGTTGTGCAGGGTCTACCCACTGAGTAATCCCATGGCCCAAGTTAGCAATGTAACCGGTCTTTTCGCCATTTGCGTAAGCATCATCCAACATTGCTTTCACTGCTTTTTCAATTGAAGCAGCCGAACCGTATAAAACAGCAGGATCAAGATTTCCTTGTAAAGCTACACGCCCAGCCACTGTAGTTCGAGCTGTATTTAATGGAGTCGTCCAATCTAGACCTAATGCATCTGCACCTGTGGTCATCATTGGCTCTAACCATTGGCCGCCACCTTTAGTGAACACAATGATAGGAATGCGTCGGCCATCTTTCTCACGTTGTAAACCAGCAATGATTTTATTCATGTAGTTTAAAGAGAATTCGACATATTCACGATGTGCCAATGCCCCGCCCCAGCTATCAAAGATCTGAATCGCCTGAGCACCTGCATCAATCTGAGCATTTAAATAATCAATAACTGAATCTGCTAAATGACCAAGCAAAGCATGCAAAACTTCTGGCTGCGCATACATCATTTGCTTGGTAAAACGGAATTCTTTACTTGAACCGCCTTCAACCATATAGGTTGCAAGCGTCCAAGGACTACCAGAAAAACCAATCAGTGGAACTTGACCACCCAAAGCAGAGCGAATTGTGCTTACAGCGTTCATCACATAATCAAGATCTGATTTTGCATTTAACTTTGGTAAGTTAGCCACATCTTGTTCAGTACGTACGGTCTTTTGGAACTTAGGACCTTCGCCAGTTTCAAAATAAAGTCCTAAACCCAATGCATCTGGAATGGTTAAAATATCTGAAAATAAAATTGCTGCATCTAAATCATAGCGACGCAAAGGTTGCAAAGTCACTTCACAGGCAAAATCTGTATTTTTACATAAAGATAGGAAATCACCTGCTTTTGAACGTGTTTCACGATATTCAGGCAAATAACGTCCTGCTTGACGCATCATCCATACCGGGGTGGTATCTACAGGTTCGCGTAACAAAGCACGGAGGAAACGATCATTTTTCAAAGCCGTCATTACCAATCTCTATCTTCTTTATGTGGCAGCATCATATCAAAAACAGAGACATTTTTATAATTTCAATTTCACACAAAAAACTCGTCAATCTACTAAAAAATGCATATTTACACAAAAGTCTACTGCAAGATGCGGGGTTTTCTGCAATACTTGCAACATGTTACATTGGGTTTATTGGTATTCTTTGACTCACTAAATTGCCAATCTTGGGCTCATAGAGATGAGTTATTGGTAATTTTTTGCACTTTAAGAACAGATCAATCCCCTATTGCCTATATGAAAATTCTTAAGGTTGAATTACATGTTTGTTCGCTCATTACTCGCTATGAGTTTAAGTTGTATTATTGCTAATGTTGCTTTTGCTGCTTCAACAACTGAGCAACCACTGAACCCTAAAAAGGTATCAGCTCCTGTAGAAGATCCGATTGATCCTTTAGCAGTAGATGCAGCTTCAACTGTACAAGCTCAAGCTCCGACACAAATTACCGCTCAAGAACAAAATGATCTAAATCGAGCGTCAACAACATTACAAAATTTGCAAAAAACCGAAGACCCAAATGCTGAGTCTGGTATTGCTGCGTCTACACCAGCAACTGCTAAAAGCACAACGGCGTCTAAAACCACACAAGTACCTGCTGCTTCATGGACACTAGATGGCTTGAACTCGGCAGAATGGTCTGAAAATATTGGTAAAGGCCAACTTCCAGTTTATGCACGTGCGCACGTTATGCTTAATAATGCGCATGCATCGCCAGGTGCTATTGACGGCATGAGCGGTAAAAACACATTAAAAGCAATTTCTTCATTCCAGCAAATGAATGGTTTATCACCTACTGGTGAACTGACTAAAGAAACTTGGGATGCGTTAGTTGCTAAACAAACCAAGCCAGCATTTATTGAATACACTATTTCTGATGCTGACTTAAAAGGTCCATATGCTGAGTCGATTCCTTCTGACTACGCATTACAAGCTAAAATGAAAGGTTTGTACTACACTCGTGTTAGCGAAATGTTGGGCGAGAAGTTTCATATTGATGAAGCTTTCTTAAAGAGATTAAACCCAACAGCAACATTCAAAAAAGCGGGTGAAAAAATCATTGTTCCAAACGTACGCAATGATTTACCAGAAGACATTCATTTGATTATTGCCCACAAAGGTGCAAAACAATTGTATCTCTTCAATAGCCGGAACCAAATGATTGCCTCATTTCCTGCAACAATTGGCAGTACTGATACGCCTTCTCCGGCCGGTACTTACAAGGTAGTGGGTGTGGCACGTAACCCATG
Organism: Acinetobacter sp. WC-141; assembly: GCF_000313935.1. Classification (GTDB taxonomy): domain Bacteria; phylum Pseudomonadota; class Gammaproteobacteria; order Pseudomonadales; family Moraxellaceae; genus Acinetobacter. Next base: position 139,699 of record NZ_AMSS01000044.1, read on the forward strand.
GTACAGCTACTCACCTTCGAACTTCGTACAAGGCAAAAACTTAAAACCACTTTCTTTACCACCTGGTCCTAATGCTCCTGTTGGTAATATCTGGATTGGTTTAAGTAAAAAATCTTTTGGTATTCACGGAACACCAAACCCATCTTTAATCTCTAAAACTGCATCACACGGTTGTATTCGTTTAACGAACTGGGATGCAAACGATTTAGGAAGTAAAGTACGTTCTGGCGTAACTGTTAAATTCCTTGAATAATCAATATTTTCTTTAAAAGACCTGCCTACATGGCAGGTTTTTTTATTCTAAAAAATGCATTGATACATAAAAAACTTTACAACCATATCAATTATGCAACGACATGTTGCAGTTAGCCTATTTTTATAGCCTCAATAGAACGTTAAGATATTTCTCAAGAGATAAATAAAAATTTGGGAGATTAGATCATGAATGGTTATCTACATCGTGGTGAAGATCGAGGACATGTTAAAGCAGGTTGGTTAGAGTCTTATCATAGCTTTTCATTTGGTAGCTGGTATGACCCTAAATATATGGGTGTAAGTGCTTTACGAGTCATTAATGACGACAGAATTGATGCGCATAATGGTTTCGGTACACACTCGCATGACAATATGGAAATCTTAACCTGTGTGCTTGATGGTGCTATTTCACACCGCGATACCATGGGAAATGAAGGCGAGATTAACGCAGGTGAATGGCAGCTCATGAGTGCTGGCACAGGTGTTGCTCATAGTGAAATTAATAACAGTGATACACCTGTCCATTTACTTCAAATCTGGATTATTCCTGATGAAAGAGATGCAGAACCAAATTACCAGCAAATTAATCTTGACCCGCGTAAAGATCCAAACAAATGGCATTTAATAGCAGGTCCAGATACAAATGCACCGATGCATATTCGCCAAGATGCAGAAGTAAAGTCTGCTGTATTGGAAAAAGGACATGAGTTAAATGTTGAGCCAGTTAAAAAAGTGAACTATGTTCACGTGATCTCTGGTGTCATTCGTATTGGTGATCAAGAAGTCAAAGCTGGTGATGCCTTTGTTTTTGAAGATAAAGCGACGATTCAAGCAACTGAAGATAGTCAATTTATCTGGTTCGATTTACCTTAAAGTCATCAAAAGCCCTTTGCATAAAAGGGCTTTTTTTTAATCTCCACCGCCACCGCTATCGCAGCTACCTGAATCTGAAGATGATGAACAATCATTTGAATAACTAGAGCTATGATGACTAGGACTATTATCGTGAAAATGATGTGTTGAAGAAGATGAATAATCGTGTTCGCCAGATGACGAATTGTTTTTTAGATTTTTGAGTAGAGCAATTAAGCAGATCAGTCCAATACTAGAAAAAATTGCAATAAATATAATTATAAATAACTTCAAATAACGACCTCCTAAATCAAGCTAGAGAGATGCTTGTTGTGTTCCTATTTCATTATTTAAATGAGTCATGCTCAATAAACAAGTTGTATTTTGATAGATATAAATAAATCTTAAGTTTCCTTTACATACAAATAGGCACTCGCTCTTGATATACCTAAATGTTGTGCCACTGTCTCTAAAGCCTTTTTAATGTCTAACAAACCATTATTCTTGAGCTCATGTATTACTTGCTTTCTCTCATTGAGTTTTAACATACGTGGTGTAGTGGCATGTTTTGAGGCAAATTGATCGATATATTTTCGGATTGCTTCAGTGCCACTCGGCTCCAAATTTTCAACAATTTTATCAGTTTCAATTTTAGTGAAATGCTCTAAAGCGCTTTGCATACCTCTAAATAGCGTTAAATCAATATTCATACATAAAGCAGCCACATACTGGCCCTCTTCATCTTTAATTCCAATAGACGTGCTTTTTGCGGGACGGCCATCTGCAAACTGGTTTGCATAGTTTGAAATAAGGTTTGGAAATTCTGGAGACATGATTCTAGCCAACCCTAACTCAGTTGCTGGATCTCCAATTTTTCGACCAGATAAATTATTGTGTATTGAGAGTATGGCATGCTCAGGATTTGTTAAGTCATGGACCACAACTTCGCAAAAAGGAGATAGCGTTTCACTTAATCCTTTTGCAATTGTATCTAGCTGAGTGAGTAAATATTTATCACGATTGCCCAATTTATTTTCTCCAAATGACTTACTTACTATTTCATACCCTAGCGTAAAGCATGCAATAGTAATTTAGACTTTTTATCTAATTTTAAACTTAATGTAAATCAAAATCTTATATCTCATTGTTATCACATTAGAAAATAAAATTAGACATTTTATCTAAATATATATATTTTATCTAAACAAGGTCAATCTATTGTGTATTCCTTGAGCGATACGAAATCTTGCACCCAAAAACATTGAATAGAATTAGGTTTAATTATGAAAAATTTAACCCTTCCAACTTATGAAGATGTCGCAGCCGCTGCTGAACGTATAAAAGGTTTGGTCAATAAAACCCCTGTTTTAACTTCACGTACTGTTAACAATGAATTTGAAGCAGAAGTATTCTTTAAATGTGAGAATTTTCAACGTGTTGGCGCTTTCAAATTTCGTGGTGCAATGAATGCACTTTTGCAATTCAATGATGCTCAAAAAAAAGCTGGTGTGGTTGCTTTCTCTTCGGGAAACCACGCACAAGCGATTGCACTGTCAGCAAAAACTCTTGGTATTCCAGCCATAATCGTTATGCCCCAAGATGCTCCTGCTGCAAAAATGGCAGCAACACGAGAATACGGCGCAGATATTGTTGAATTTGACCGCTATACAGAAGATCGGGAAAAAATTGGAAAAGAAATAGCTGAAAAAAATGGCCTGACACTCATTCCATCTTATGACCATCCTCATGTAATTGCTGGACAAGGAACGGCTGCAAAAGAGTTATTTGAAGAAGTGGGTGACTTAGATTATCTGTTTGTATGTTTAGGTGGTGGTGGTTTATTGGCAGGTTCTGCCCTGTCTGCTCGCCAGCTCTCGCCTAACTGTAAAATATATGGTGTTGAACCTGCTTTAGGAAATGATGGACAAATGTCATTTAGAAAAGGAGAAATTGTTCATATTGATACGCCGCAAACCATTGCCGATGGTGCTCAAACTCAATATCTAGGCAAACTAACATTCCCTATTATTCAAAAGAATGTAGATGACATTTTGACAGTAGAAGATGAAGACCTGATTAGCTGTATGAAGTTCTTTGCTGAAAGAATGAAAATGGTGGTTGAACCGACAGGCTGTCTCGGATTTGCTGCTGCGCGTAATTTAAAACATGAGTTAAAAGGCAAACGTATAGGCATCATTATTAGCGGTGGCAATGTCGATATTTCTAAATATGTAGAATTTTTATCTGCGTAATAAAAGTCGATGTCTATCTATGATGCCAATTAATGCGTCATAAGTAGACATTACATGTCTACTCGTCTCTCGATCTGTTCGCGTCTTAATTTAAATAAACTTTTGGAGATGTGATGAGATTTATTTCTGAGTCTGAATCTTCTGCTCTCATCAATCATGAACTGGCTTATGACGCCATTTACCAAGCTTTAATTGCTGCAACTCAAACGGACACTCAAAGTTTTCCTGTAGTTCACGGTCATGCGTCCGATAGCAAAAATACATTTAGTGTTAAATCATCGGCGACTCAGCACTTAGCTGGTCTTAAAGTTGGTTCTTTTTGGGAAGATAACCCTAAAAATGGTTTGCCTCGCCATAACGCACTCATTTTATTATTTAATCAGACCAACGGAAAAATGGCAGCAGCCATTGAAGCAGGCAAAGTTAATGCATTTCGAACAGCTGCGTCTAATGCTGTTGCAACTCATGTACTTGCAAGAAAAGATTCAAAAGTATTAGCGATATTTGGTACAGGAAATCAGGCAAAATATGAATGTGAAGCTTTAGCAAAAATTAGAAATTTCGAGCAGATTTTGATAGTTGGACGCAACTCAAGTAAAGCTGAAAAAATGGCAGAAGCTCTAAAGCAATTAGGGATTGAAATTAAAATTACTGATGCAAAAGAAGCTTGTGAACAGGCTGATATTATTGTGACCACAACCTCCTCCCACACTCCTCTTTTTAAAGCAGAATGGGTAAAAAGCGGTACTCATATTTCATCTATGGGTTCAGATAAACAAGGCAAACAAGAACTTCCGCCAGAGTTATTTGCACATAGTGGTTTATTTTGTGATCTGAATAGCCAGTCTAAAGTCATTGGTGAATTCCAACACGCGCCCGAGTCTGCAATTTTAATAAATATCGGTGATGTGCTTTTAGCAAATGCTCAAGGAAGACAGTCTCAGGAACAAATCACAATTTATGATAGTTCAGGGTTATCTATACAAGATTTATATATCGCCCAAAAAATTTTAGAAATTTCTTAATATTGATCATTTAACTGCATCGTATAGGCTGATGCAGTTAGATTAAAACATCTTTCTTTTTATAACGCTTTGCGAATTCTCTCTTAAAATCAGAATTAATCTTGAGTAAAAATTTTGGCAAAAGACGCTATATATTGCTCAGCCTTTGCCTCATAATTTTGAAAACCTGAATCAAATACCCATCTTTCAATTTCAGATTTTTTGACTAAATTTTGCAAATAAAGTTGATGATGTTTGTCTAATTCTTCTCTTAAACTTCTTAGCATGAGTTCATTTAAACCAGCGGGAGGATTCAGACCTGTATCTAAAATACTAGGCGCAAATGCCACACTTTTGAGTTCCAATTGATGGGCTGTTTTCACAACAGTTTTTATCGCAGTCTCGATTCTTTCTATCGTGAAATCTTCTGGTGCCCCCATCCCGACAAGTAAAACATTAGAGGCTTGTATGGTTGATGGAGTTTGATTTATTAAAAGAACATCATTCAATTTCGCGCTGAACCCGTTATTTTTTCGTATTTCATTTAGTCTTCCATTTAGAGCTTCATCTAAATGTGCCAATCCACCCGAAAAAGAGCGGTTATGCATTTCATGTTCAAAAATACAAGCACAGGAAAGTTCAACCTCAGCCGAGGTACAATCCCAAGTCACGAGTTCGATGTCTAGATTTTGGTAACTTCCAATTTTTGTTTGCTTTATATCTGTGCTCATATTTTTTCTCTTCTGGTTTTACCATCCATATTTAAGCTCAAGGCCTAAATAGTTTGCATCTTTACCACCTGCTCTCTTAACTGTATCTCCAACTTCAAAGTGAACCCCTTCGGCAGCCACAGACAAATTAGCATTTATTTTTTGGTCTGCTCTCAATTGAATATATGCCCCTGTCCAGCTTGAGCCTTGGCCTGCTGTGTTTGCCATGCTGTTATTGCCTTGGAAATAAACTGCGTCGTGGGTGGTTTCACGCCACTGAAAACCTAAAGCACTTAACAGAGTAAGTTTATCTGAAGGCTTAAGTGTCAGAGAGGGTTTTATGTGAATAATATTGCTGTAGCCACTGTAACCCGCCAAAGTAAAGTATGAGCCGTTTGCAAAGAGCTGGTTAAAAGTATTGAGTTCATTATCGTTGGCGTTTTTATCACCTGTAGCAATATCAAACTGGACGCCTAAACGCGGCGACCAAGCTTGGTCAGCAAACGTGTATCCTGTAATGCTACTGAGTCCCCATGCCTGAATAGTTTGTCCACCAATCCTTCCATGTTGAAACATACCTTCAACATCCCAATCGATATTATTCTTTTTACCCATATGGCGAAGGTCATATAAGTCTCTAATTTCATTACCCTTAACGCTTGTAAAAGATGCATTATCCCGTTCATAACGTGAGTAATAACCAGATAACTCACCTCCCCACACATTTTGTTTATCTACACGAAAGCCACTAAAACTTAAATTACTTTTCGAGTGGTCATTAAAAGTTGAATCTTTTTCAATTTGAACAGGTCTAGTGAGATAACCTAAAACTCTCCAATCGCCATATTCATAACCAGACCAAATGCCATCGAAGGCTTGCCGAACGTTTGGCCCCTCGCGATTTGAAATAAAGCGTTGTAAGTCAAAAGCCATCTCTTGACGGCCAACTCTAAACTTAAAAGTTCCGTTATTTAAAGGACTCACCCAAGCAATAAAAGCTTGCTCTACATCAAGTCTATTCTGGTCGGTGCTGCTAATATTCTTTTTATCAAACGCTCTTGCATCACTAAGCTGAGTAAATAATTGTAAATGATCGCCAATACGTGCATCTGCATGAACTTGTAATCTTTGAATTAAATAGCGATCGGCTTGATTATTTCCGCTGCCAAATCTCGCATTATTATTGACTTCAAAACGCTCACGAATATTCGCACCCAATGACAAATAATTATTATTGCCAAAGGGTATATATTTGAAATCATCGCCTATTTTCTTTGGTACACACGAGTTTTTTAAAACATCCCAATTTTCTTGCCAACGATTGGTTGAAATTTTTGGACGAGTTGGACATGTATTTATATTTGAAGCTTCATTTTCTGCATGAGCAAATTCATAAAGAAATAAACTCCCCGTAAGCAAGAAACTCATTTTTATAATTTTGAGATAATTTTCTGAGGTCTTAGTGCGATATTTTCTATCATTAGAAATAGGCTGGGCCATATAATTATCCACGGTAATAAACAGGTCATTGCAGAGACTTAGTCTTTTACGCTCACACCGCCCTTAGGCCATATGAGCATTGATTTCGAACAATCATTAAGACAATAAATTACTTTGTAGCAGCATGAATTTCGGCAATATAACCACCCGGGAACTGTACCATTGCCGCCTCACGACCCTCTGATTTATAGGCATTCACCAAGACTGTCACACCCGCTTTTGTGGCTTTATCTAAAGTCTCTGATAAATTTTTGACTTCATAACCCGTCATATCGTGCCCATATGGATATGGAAGATGACCATCAGTAACCAATACTGTCATTTTGCCGAAATCAGATTCAACGCGAATACGTCTATACGTTTCATTTGGGCGTCCAATTTCTACACCAGCCGCTTTAGGGTTGTCTGAAACCACTTTGCCGTGCGAGAAATTAACGAACTTTTTAACGAAAGAATCGGCACTTTGTTTTGAAACATAAATACGATTTTCTGGAACAGTTTCCAGTTTGTTATAGCTCGGTTTAGTGGTGTGCCAATAAAGCTGCATATTTACGCCACCCGGCCATTGGATGACTGCATCACGCCCGATTGGGTCAGGAAATGCATCAACAATCACATCTGCGCCATTTGCTTTGGCAGACTGTACGGCTGCATCCATATCTTTGACTAAATAGCCTGTTCTTTCCGAGCCAAAAGGATATGGAACGGGAGTTTTAAAACCAAATACAGACAGTGTTCCTACTGGAGTCAATACAAGTTGAGAAATGGTCTGGCTTGGTGTTGGCGTCACCTGAAAAACGCCCTGTTTAGATTTAGTTCCACCAAAAGTCGCGACTAAGCTCTCGGTAAATTTATCGAATTCTTCTGGGTTAACATACACATGCGTTGTATCGTATTGAGGAGCTACACCGGGCGCTTCACTTTTTACATTGATTGTTGTTTTGGCAAAAACTTGAGGAACAATGGCAACATTTGTGCCCACTAGCATTGTGCTTAAAAGCAAGGCTGATAATGATTTACGCATAAAAGACTCCGTAAAAATTAAGTACTACAACTTATTGTGACTTTGTTTGTTGATTAGAAAGAATGGTGACCATTACTAGAGCGGCAATGAGACCGAGGTGTTCAAAGAAACTATTAAAGGTGCTAAAAAATGCTGGACCTGTGTGATTCCAAAAATCGTTTGCAACCAGCATCGCTATGGCGGTTAGACAGCCTAAAGCCCCGGCACCTAACCAGACAAAACGATTAAAAATAACCAAGAGCGAACCCACAATTTCAATCAAAATCGCTGTAGATGCCCAGAGCCAAGCAGGCTGTAAACCAAAACTCGCCTGCTCCTCAATAGCCATATGAAATCCGATTAATTTATTAATTCCACCGACTAAATAGGCTGAAACTAATGCAAGTCGAAGAAGTGGCAGCAATCCATGAATTGATAAGATCTTTTTTACCCACACAGGATTATTATTAATTAAGTCACTCATCTATTTACCTCATTGGCATTTCGATTTTTAACAACCCTATAAAGTTATAAAAATATTAATATTTTCAAGAAATATGATTTTAATTTAGATATTTAAAATGATTATTTATATAGCTCACCAAACAAATTAATTAGCAGACTATATAAAATCAAAAATAACTGTAAACTACTAGATATTCATTTAAATACAAACTGTATCCCTAAAAGATACAATGATTGATAAGTAGAACATCATAATATAGTTTAGCGACACGCGGTAATCCTCCCATAAATAACCGAAGTTAAAAGTAGAGGTTAAGCAGCCATTAGAGGTGGCTTTCCTTTGTTAGCTTGATGTGGTCTTTCATGGTTGTAATGCCACAACCAGTTTGTTGCATAATCTTGTACTTCATCCAAAGTATCAAATAAATGCTTGCTCAGCCAACTATAACGTATGGTCCGATTATAGCGTTCAATATACGCATTCTGCTGTGGCTTACCCGGTTGAATATATTCAATACGAATACCGTGCTCAGTAGCCCAGCGCACAAATTCGTGACTGATAAATTCGGGACCATTATCGCATCGGATCACTAACGGTTTTTCTCTCCACTCCAGCAATTGATTCAACGTACGAATAACCCTGATTGTGGGCAATGAGAACCCTGCTTCAATGGCTAGGCCTTCGCGGCGGTAATCATCAATCACATTCAATAATCGAAACTTGCGACCATCGGAAAGCTGATCATGCATAAAATCTAATGACCAAACCTGATTTTCTCGGATTGGTTCTTTCAATGGTTCAGGCGCATGCCGTTTTAGTCTTCTTCTCGGTTTAATACGCAGATTCAGTGCCAACTCACAGTAAATGCGGTAAACCCGCTTGTGATTCCAGCAGCAACTCTCAACATGCCGTAAATACGAGAAGCACAAACCAAAGCCCCAATCGGAATTTTCCTCAGTGAGTTCAATGAGCTGTTCAGCAATGAGTGCATTGTCATCGCTGAGTTTGGCTTGATAGCGGTAGCAGGTTTCACTAATGCCAAATGCTTTACAAGCCAAACGAATACTAATGGCATGCTGGGCAACTGCCTGTTGTGCCATCTTACGCCGGCAAGATGGCTTTACCACTTTTTTGCCATCGCTTCCTGGATGATTTCGGCCTTTAATCGCTCTTCCGCATACATCTTTTTAAGTCTGGTATTTTCGGCTTCTAGCTCTTTCAGTCGAGCCATTAATGATGTATCCATACCACCATATTTGGCACGCCATTTATAAAAGGTAGCATTACTCATGCCGTGTTCACGGCAAAGGGTCGCTACAG